>DATKCA010000278.1:0-17413 GCA_035544675.1 Thermoanaerobaculia bacterium
ACGGTCGTGGCCAGCGACGGGCCGATTCTTCCTGGTGTCACGATCGAGGTGAGGAACGTGGCCACGGGAACACGACGACTGGTGGTGACCAACCGAAGCGGCGCGTTCACCATCACAGGACTTCCGCCGGGAACGTACGCACTCTCCGCGTCCCTGACCGGATTTGCTACGGTCTCACGTCAAATCGACGTGACCGCAGGCGAGGTGGCCACTGCGGCGTTGACCCTGGCGGCGGGAATGGCTCAGGAAGAGATGACGGTCACCGGTACTCTCATTCCGCGACCGACCATCGAGGCCATGAGTCCGGTCTCGACGTTAGACGTGGAGGATCTGCAACATCAGGGCACGACACGTCTGGAAGACTTCCTGACGAACCTGCCGCAGATCTTCGCAGCGCAGAACTCGACCATCTCGAACGGAGCGTCGGGCACGGCGACGGTCAGTCTGCGCGGGCTCGGCGCGAACCGCACTCTGGTGCTCATCGATGGCAAGCGCATGCCCTCCGGTGACCGCTTCGCCATCTCTCCCGACATCAACTTCATACCGGCCGCGCTGGTCAAGAGGGTGGACATCCTCACCGGCGGCGCATCGACGGTCTACGGTGCGGACGCCGTGGCGGGCGTGGTGAACTTCATCCTCGACGACGATTTCGAAGGACTGAAGGCCGGCATTCTGGGCGGCGTCTACAATCACAACAACCGCAGCGGTGTTGCGCGCGAGATCAACCAGCTCCGCAATTTCGATCTCCCCCAGGGGAGCGTCTGGGACGGCGGGCAGTTCGAGGCCTATGCGGCGTACGGCGGACGATTCGGCGAGGGCAACCGCGGCCACGGAACGCTCTACATCGACTACCGCAAGACCGAAGCGGTCACCAAGGATCAGCGTGACTACACCAACTGCTCGGTCCAGAACCCGAACGCCGCCGGTCCGCGCTGTGGCGGCTCATCGACGAACATCACCGGCCGATTCTTCACCAATACCGTCGGCGACTTCACCCTCGACACGAGTGGCGCGGGGAACACGTTCCGGCCGTGGAATTCATCGACCGACCTGTTCAACTTCGCGACGTTCAACCACATGCAGCGGCCGGATGAGCGCTGGACCGCGGGCGGCTTCCTCGACTACAAGTGGAACGACCGGTTCGTCGGCTACGGATCGTTGATGTTCATGGACGATACCTCCGACGCGCAGATCGCTCCTTCCGGGACGTTCTTCATTCCCGACACGATCAACTGCAACAACCCCATGCTCAGCGAGCAGCAGCGCCAGCTGATCTGTTTCGATGAGGGCTACGGCATCGACGACATGGCCTATCTGAACATCGGCAAGCGCAATGTCGAAGGAGGTGCGCGCGCCGATCTGCTCAACCATCAGGCCTACCGGATCGTAACCGGCCTGCGCGGCGCCCTGAACGATGCGTGGTCGTACGACATCTACGGCCTGCGCGGTCAGACCCGCGTACCGGAGCAATACATCAACGACCTGCACGGCGGTCGCATTCAGGACTCGCTGATCGTCGATGGTGATCCGAACGACCCCAGCACGTGGCGCTGCCGCTCCGGCAACCCCGGCTGCGTGCCCTACAACCTGTTCAAGGTCGGCGGAATCACTCAGGCCGCGCTCAACTACATCCAGATCCCGCTGCTCTCGAATACCACCCTGCTGACCGAGGTGTTTACCGCGACGACATCGGCGGATCTCAAGCGGTACGGCATCGCCTTCCCCGGTGCCGCCGAGGGTATTTCGATTGCGCTCGGTGCGACCTACAACAAGTTCGGTCTCGAGTACATCACTGACGAGAACTACCGCCTCGGCCTCGGCGCCGGTCAGGGTGGCGCGCAGCCGCCGGTGATCGGTTCATACGATGCGAAGGAGTTGTACGCCGAAACGTTCATTCCGATCGTGCAGAACGCGCCCGGCGTTCGCGACCTCAGCATCGAGCTCGGCTACCGTATCTCCGACTACTCCACCACGGGCAATCACCCGACGTACAAGGCGCAGATGTCCTACGCGCCGAACGCCTCGTTCAAGGTTCGCGGCGGCTACAACCGCGCCACTCGCTCGCCGAACATCGTCGATCTGTTCGAGCCGCAGTCGATCGGTCTGGGCGGTAGTGAAGACCCCTGCGCCGGCCCCAACCCCAACGCCACGCAGGCTCAATGCGCCAACACCGGCGTCACGCCGGCGCTATACGGCACCATCCGCGACAACCCGGCCGGCCAGTACAACACGCTCGAGGGTGGTAACCCGAACCTCGATGTCGAGACGGCGAATACCATCACCGCCGGTCTGGTGTTCACGCCGGCTGCGCTTCCGAATTTCAGCCTCACGCTCGACTACTACGACATCGAGATCAAGGATCGTATCGGCACGCTCAGCGCAAACGGCATCATCAACACCTGCATCGAGACCGGCGACCCCGTTCTCTGCGCGCTCGTCAACCGCGACTCCCGCGGCAGCCTCTGGCTGACGCCGGAGGGGAACATACAGACGACCAATGTCAACGCGGGCGCGTTGCAAGCCGAGGGCATCGATCTGACCGCCGGCTATCTGCGGCCCATCGGTCGTAGCTCCCTGACGTTGAACATGATCGGCACCTATACGCTGACCTCGTTCGTGGATAACCGTCTGTTCCAGTACGACTGCGTTGGCTACATGGGCAACGTCTGCGGTCAGCCGGCTCCGGAATGGCAGCATCTGTCGCGGATCGGCTGGCAGACCGGACCGGTGGGCCTCAACCTCGGTTGGCGCTATCTCGGTGCCGTAGACGTCGAGGCCGCCAGCGGATCGCCCGCACTGATCGGTACGACCTCCCTCGCCGACTGGAGGGCCATGGGCAGCTTCAGTCACGAGGCCTTCAACTACTTCGACGTCTCCAGCAGCTATGACTTCGGCCCGGCGCGGTTCTCGATCGGCGTCAACAATATTTTCGATAAGGCGCCGCCGCTCGGCGCCGGGTTCAGCGACGTCGATTTCGGGCCGGGCTTCTACGGCTTCTACGATGCGTACGGGCGTTACGTTCACGCCAGCATGACGTTCAACCTGAAGTAAGCGGCGAGATGGGACCTCGCGGAGCGGCTCTGAATTGGGCCGCTCCTTCTCGTTTCAGCGAGCTTGCTTGGACTGGCCGCGTCCCGAGGGCGGCAACCGGCGAATCCACTGCGCGGCTCTGCGTCGATCGCCCTTTTCGAGATAAGTGCGAGCGAGCAGCAGATAAAAGCGCTCGTCTCGCTTGCCCGTCCTGATGGCGTATTGCAGATGACTGATCGCCTTGTCGTATTGCTGCGCTGCAAATGCACGACCGGCCAGTTCGTAGCGGTAATACGGGTTGCGGTTGCGGTGCCGAATGACTTTTGCGTGATACGCCACCGCGCGCCGTCGATCACCCATCGACTGATACAGCCGCTCGAGATTGCTCATGGCCACGAGATCGCCCTGGTTCGTGCGCAACGCCTGCAGGTATGCCGCTTCCGCGCCCGCGACATCGCCGGCGCGCAGATGAAGTGTTCCGAGGTTCGTCCAGGCCGGCGTGTAATGACGATCTCCGCTCCCGATCGCGGTCTCGAACGCCGCCAATGCCGATGGACGGTCCCCCGCCTGCATACGCTCCACGCCGAGATTGTTGTAAAAGTGAGCGAGGCCGCGGCGGTCGGAGATCGTTCGCATGTCGTAGTTCGCGCGGAATTCGGCCATGTTGAAGTCGACGACGCGTTTCCCCCTCAGACCGAGATCGACACGGACGTTGATGTGCTGGTTGAGGACGAACGTGTTCGCATCGAGCGTCCACTGGGGCGGGATCTCCACTTCCTGATACTGCACTTCGAGCCCGACATCGCGCGCCATGGCGATGAACATCGTCGAGAAGGAAAGGCAGTTGCCGCGCCTGTCCGCGAACGTATCGGAAGCGGTGCGCGTCCGAGGCTCGTACATCACGCCGAAGCTCTTCGAGTTGATGATGGCGCCGATCAGTTGATGCAGCTTCTGCTCAGCGTTCGCTCTTCGATCGACGTGAGCTTCGACAAAGTGCTTCATCGGAACGCTCAACGCCAATACGTCGGTTTCGGCGGGAATGCTCGTGAGACCGTCACCGACCGCCGCTCCATCTGGGCTCGCAAAGCCAATGAGCGCGAGGGCGAGAGCGGCAAAGGTCGGGCGGCGTCTCATGTCACAGCGTGTCGGCACTGGCCCCGACGGAATTCTAACGTGCCGCCGCGGTATTCACCGTTTTTACCAACTCAGGAGAGGTCACGATCATGTCGAGGCTCCGCAACATCACGACCGTTTTCTTTCTGCTTCTGGTCATTCCGTCGCTCGCCTTTGCAGCGAAAGGACGGCTCATCGGCAAAGTCGTCGGGCCCGACGGCAAGCCGCTGGAAGGCGTAACCGTAACGGTGACTTCGCCGGACATCGCCAGTTTCAAGGAGGTCGAAACGACCGATCGAAAAGGCGTGTTCGTCGTCGATTTCCGGAAAATCGACGTGACCTATCACTACCGCTTCGACAAGACCGGGTACCAGTCGCTCGAGGCGCAGCAACTGTGGGAAAAAGAAGGGTCGCAGATGTACGACTGGACGATGCCAGTCGCAGAAGTCGATGTGACCGCGGTGGATACTGCAGTCGCTCCCGTTTCGACTTCCGCACCGGCCGTCGAGGCATTCAACGAAGCGCTGATCGCGTTTCGCGCGCGAAACTACGCAGCCGCCGAGCCGCTGCTTCGGGCGGCCGTCGAACACGACCCAAACCTGCGGCAGGGGTGGGAAGCGCTTGCGGTGTCGCAATTCGAACTGGGGCAACACCAGGCCGCCGCCGCGTCGGCGGAGAAGGCGATCGCCCTCGGATCGACCGAGCCGACCGTCTATCAGGCTAGATGGCAGGCGTACCGAAATTTGAATGACGTGGCCAAGACCGCAGAAGCGTTGCAGGATCTCGAGAAGATCGGCCGTCGCTCCGAAGAGGCGAAGCGCATTCACAATGAAGCGGTGGCGCTGGGCCGGGCAGGAAACCACGAGGCCGCGTTCGCGAAGTTTCAGGAAGCGCTGACCGTCGATCCGAATCTGCAGCCGGCGCTACTCGGTCTCGCCACGGCCGGCTCGAAGATCGGCCGCAACGAAGAAGCAGCGAAGGCTGCCGAAGCGATTCTCGCTGGAGACCCCAACGACGAGGCGGCGGCGCGAATCCGCTTCAACGCCGTTCTTGCGCTCGGGGACAAGAAGAGGATCGCCGATGCGCTGATGGGCATCGCTCGCTACGAACCGATCGCCGCGCGCGACGGCATCTTGCGTCTCGCATTCGAAGCATACGACGCCAGTGACAATGCGACCGCTGCGGACCACTTCAGGAAAGTCATCCAGATCGATCCGAAGTATCCGCAGGCCTACTACTACCTCGGCGTGATCAGCGCATCGCAGGGCGCGACCGGCGAGGCGCGCCGCCACATCGAACGTTTCCTGCAGCTCGCACCGAACGATCCGGAAGCGAAGTCCGCACGCGACATGCTGCAGTACCTGAAGTAGGCGGCGAGCGCTGTTGAGGCGCGGGTGGCCCCACCCGCGCGTCGCGTGCGTCACGCACAGAGAGCCGCCGGCTCGACGGCGCCCGGTGAGGCCGCGGGGCGCGCCAACAGTCAACCTGGTGGCCAGCCTCGGTGAGCGCGAGACGCCGGTTAAGATCGTCGGACTCGAACTGTTCCCGGCCGATCCACAGGCGTACAAGAACCTCATTCTCCTGCTGGCCCTGGATGGGCGGAACGATGCGGCGACACAGCTGATCTTCGATCTGGAGAAGGCGGCGCCGTTGCCGCCGTCATACCTGGCCATCGCCGAGGCGCTCAGGACGATCGGCGACCAGCGAGGGGCGCGCTTCTGGGCTTCGCGAGGGCTTCGTCGGTTTCCTTCGGACAAGGCGCTGCGGACGTTTGCGCCGTCTCTGTGAGTCTCTGTGTTCTCTGCGACTCTGTGGTTTGCTTTCAACCACAGAGTCACAGAGAACACAGAGCAGCACGGAGGACTGCTAGACTTAAACTCAAACGCGTGGATCTACCCGACTTCGAGAGGCGCATCGGATACACGTTCAAGCGACGTGACCTCCTCACACGCGCCATCACGCACAAGTCGTACTCCCACGAAGCCCGCCACGACCAGGTGCGCCACAACGAGACCTTCGAGTTCCTCGGCGACTCGGTCCTGGGGTTCGTCATCGGCGATCTCCTGTTCCGCCATTTTTCGGAGCTGGACGAAGGCGCGCTGTCGAAGATGAAGGCCTACCTGGTCAGCGCGACGAGCCTGGCCGAGAAGGCGCGGCTCTTCGGCATGGGCGAGGTGATGATGCTCGGAGTGGGCGAGGAGAAGACCGGCGGGCGGAAGAAAGACTCTCTCTTGGCCAACCTCTTCGAGGCCATGATCGCCGCGGTTTACATCGACGGCGGGATCGAGCCGGCGCGACAGCTCATCGAGGCCACGTTCGCGCCGGACATCCAGTCCATCAATCACGAGGACCTGCTGTTCCAGGACTTCAAGACGGCGCTGCAGGAACTGGCGCAGGGGAAGGGGCTGCCGCTGCCGGACTACAGCGTCGTGGATGAGGTCGGTCCCGATCATGACAAGACGTTCATCGTCGAGGTGAAGGTGGGGAGCCTGGTGACGCGCGGAGAAGGGTCGTCGAAGAAAGAGGCGCAGCAGCAGGCGGCAAAGCATGCATTACGCGAGTCTCCCTCGAAGGATTAGCCGCACGGTCGTGGCCGGCGTGCTGCTGGCCACGATGGTGCTCCCGCTCGCGCATTCGCAGAGCGGTGGCAACGCCGACCTCGATCGCGTCCGCGGCGAGATCATCAAGCTGCGCAAACGTCTGGAAAACGTCCGCAAGCAGGCCCGGACGGCGGAGCAGGAAGTCGAAGCGTCCGACCTCGAGCTCGGCATCCGCACGCACGAGCTGGACGTGGCGCTGCAGCTCCAGGCGGATGTCGATCGCCAGCGCGCCGGCGTGGAGGCTGAAGTCGCCCTGCTCCTGCCGCGCATCGCCCGGCAGAAGGAGTACCTGGCCGGGCGCCTCGTGGCGCTCTACCGGCTGGGATCGCTCAGCTACGTGAGGCTGCTCTTGTCGCTGGAAGATCAGCGCGACCCTTCGGCGGCGCTGTCCATGCTCAGCTTCCTCGTCTCGCACGACGCGCGTGTCATCGACCGGTTCCAGGAGGCGCGGGAGTACCTGCGCATCCGGGAGCTTCAGCTGATCGAGCGCAAGCGCGAGCTCGTGGCGGC
This sequence comes from Thermoanaerobaculia bacterium, assembly GCA_035544675.1. GTDB lineage: Bacteria > Acidobacteriota > Thermoanaerobaculia > Gp7-AA8 > Gp7-AA8 > DATKCA01. The sequence continues at coordinate 7,254 of DATKCA010000278.1, forward strand.
GACGCAGATCGTGGAGGAGCGGCGCCGGGCCGTGGCCGCGGCCAAGGCCGAGAACGAGCGGCTGCTGGCGCGCCTGCGGCGCGAAGAGAGCGGGTCGGAGGCCCAGCTGGCGGAGCTGGAGGAAAAGGCCCGCCGGCTGGAGCGGCTCGTCGATCTCCTGGCGAAACAAAGCGAAGGCGTAATCGCGGCCACCGGTATCACCGGCTTCAAGGGCGCCCTGGCCTGGCCGGTGGAGGGGAAGGTCCTGGAGGCCTTCGGACGGCAGCGTAACCCGAAGTTTGCAACTTATACGATGAACAACGGCCTCAAAATCGCCGCCACGGCCCGCGCTCCCGTCCGCTCCATCTTTCAGGGAACAGTTCTGTTTTCGCAGTGGTTCAAGGGATACGGAAACCTGATCATTCTCGACCACGGCAATCGCGTCTTCTCGCTGTACGGCAACGTCATCGGCCCCGCGGTCACACCGGGCGAGCGCGTGGCCACTGGTCAGGCCATTGCAGGAGTCGGCGAGAGCGAGGACGCCGAGTCCGCGTATCTCTATTTCGAGATCCGGCACGACAATCGTCCGGAAGATCCGGCAGAATGGCTGCGGTGAGCTCATGACAAAGAAGAAAATCGCGTTCCTCAGCATCTCCACGGCGGTGATCGTCCTGCTCCTGGCGGGCGCCCTCTTCGGGCAGGTCACGCAGAAGTCGAACGTCTACCGCTACCTCAGCATCTTCTCGGAAGTGCTGGACCTGGTCCGCAGCAATTACGTCGAGCAGGTCCCGTCCGAGCAGCTGATGGAAGGGGCGTTCTCCGGCGTGACCGACGCGATCGACGAGTTCAGCTACTACGTCTCGCCCTCGCAGATGACCACGTACCGCAACTTCGTCGATACCGAGGACAACGGCATCGGCCTCATCGTGAGCAAGCGGTTCGGATACGCGTACGTCATCGCCCCGGTGGCGGGATCGCCGGCCGCGACGGCGGGCATCGAGCGCGGCGACTTCATCGAGAAGGTCGACGGCGTGGCCACGCAGAAGATGGCCGTCTGGCAGCTGCGCAACGCCCTTCGCACCGGCAAGCCGGTCCGCCTGCAGATCCTGCGCGGCGGTCAGACCCGCCGCGACGAGTTCACCATTACGCCCGGCTCGTTCCATCCCGTCGGCGTCATCTCCGAGCAGATCGGCAGCGTCGCCTACATCCGCATCCCGTATTTCGAGAAGGGGACAGCGGCACAGTTCCGCACCGCGCTCGAAGACGTGCGCCAGCGTGGCGTGAAGAAGCTGATCGTCGACGTCCGCGCCAACGCGGGCGGCGATGTCGAAGAGGCCATTGCGGCCGCCGACGAGCTGCTCACCAACGGCGTGATCACCGGCCTGGAAGGCCGCCGCGTCGAGTCGAAGCGGTGGCAGGCCGACCGCGCCACCTCCTTCGACGGCGAGGTCCATGTGCTGACAGACCCCTCCACGGCATCGGGCGGCGAGATCTTCGCCGCGGCCATCCGCGGCAACAACCGCGGCAAGCTCATCGGCGTGACGACCTACGGCAAATCGATCGTGCAGCGCTTCATCACGCTGCCGAGCGGCGGCGGCGTCCAGATGACCATCGCCCACTACACCACTCCCGACCTCAAGCCCATCAAGAATCTCGGCGTGAAGCCCGACGTGGTCGTCGATCTCTCGTCGCAGTCGATCCGCGACCCGCAGTCGACGCAGAAGCAGCAGGACCGCGAGGACCTGATCCTGAGCAAGGCCCTGACGCTGTTCGGCGAGACGACGAAGGCCCCCGCGGCGCTGAAGAACGCCGCGTAGCCGGTAACCGGTAACCGGTAACCGGAAACCGGTAACCGGTAACCGGTAACCGGAAACCGGAAACCGGAGCGCGATCAAGTGGAGCGCCGCCGACCCGGCGGCGCTTTTTCGTTAGATCAGCCATGGAGACACAGAGAACACAGAGACGCTCTGCGTTTCTGTGGAGGACAGGCAATCCTGCCTGTCCTGACTCTGCCGCTCAGCGAACCCAGAGAAAACACCCTTGACAAATGCCTACTACAGACGTAGTTTGCTGGACGGACGTTACGTAGATGAAAAAAGACGCCCGTCTGACCCGCTTCGAGCTCGAGATCATGGAATTGCTCTGGTCTCTCGGCGAAACCTCCGTGCGTGAAATTCAGGAGACCATCCCCGAGAAGAGCCGTCCCGCCTACACGACCGTTCAGACCATCGTGCAGCGCCTGGAGCAGAAAGGGGCCGTCCATCGCACGCGGAAGGTAGGCAACGCTCTCATGTTCGAGGCCGTTGTGACGCGCAAGTCCGCCTACCGGCGCCTCATTCAGGAAGTCCTCGATCTATTCGGCGGTTCCGCTCAGCCTCTCGTCGCTCACCTCCTCGAGAGCGGGAAGCTCACTCTGGAAGACCTCAAGGAGCTCGAGAAGAAAGAGGGCCGGCGATGAGCGCGGTCGCCACTCATCTCTGGACGTCCACGTTCGTACTCCTGGCCGCGCTCCTCCTCGCGCGGTTTCTGCCGCTGACTGCCCGGACGCGCCATGCTCTTCTGCTGTGCGGCCTGGTCAAATTCGCGATTCCCTCCGATGTGATTGCCTCACCGCTCCGTGCGCTCGGCGTGGACCGGCCTGCAGCAGCAGCCGTCGCCGTCGAATGGCTGGCGGCACCGGCGACGGTTCGCACGCTCTCTCCCCGACCTTCCAGCGTGTGGCCGGACGCGCTTGCCGTCGGCTGGATCGTCTCCGCGATCGCTCTCGCTGCAGCGTGGGCGATCGCGCGACGGCGTCTGGTCACGTCCCTTCTGCGCGGCGCCGCGCCTGCGTCGCCGCGCGAGCACGCCGCCCTGGCGGCTGCGCGACGCCATCTCGAGCTTCACACCAGCGTCGACATCCTGCGCTCCACGATTTCCGAAGCGCCTGCTGTCGTGCGCATCATCCGTCCGGTCGTCGTCCTGCCCGACGGCGGTTGCGACACCCTCGACGATGACGAGCTGGAATCGCTCCTCCGCCACGAATGTGCACACGTGGCCCGGCGCGACAACCTCCTCGGCCTCTTCGAATCAGCGATCGTGGCCGCCTTCTGGTTCCACCCGCTCGTCTGGATCGCGCAGCGAGCCATCGCCACCACACGCGAGGAGGCGTGTGATGAGGTGGCTGCGGTGAGTCCCGATGCAGTGGATACGTACGTTTCCGCTCTCTCGAAAATCTGCAGCGCCGTCCTCACCGCGCGCCTCGCCGGCGTGTCGTGCATGGCCAGCGCGCACTTGAAAGAAAGGTTGAATCACATCATGAAGCTCGAAACGCTGCGCTCTCGCGCACTCTCGCACGGTCTCGTGGTTTCTGTTGCCGCCATTGCCGTCGCCGCCGTGACGATCCTCGGCGCAGTCGATGCCGCCGCACTGTCCGATTCGAAAGAACCTCCCTATACGCTGGCGTTCACCGCGCGCCCGGGCGATGTCGCCGGAACGATCGAGTTCGCCGGACGCGTATTCGATTCGGCGACAGGCATCGTCCTCACGCGTCCGCACACGATATTCAAACGCGGATCGAGCGCGCGCGTGGCGGCCATCGCGCAGGATCAGGAAGTGATCGTCGACGTGCGCGAAGCCGGCGACCGCGTGACCGCGGTGATGCGCATCGCCGAAAACGCCGTGCCGGTTCAGGAGTCGACGTACACGGCGGCTCTCCAGCCCGACGGGCCACGGAACACGTCCGGCCGTCGCTATACCGGCATGCCGATGACGCTCCAGCTCAAGGATGCGGAGTTGAAGAACGTTCTCGACACGTTCTCCCAACTGACCGGTCTCAAGATCGTGTACGCGGACACATGGAAAGGCAGGGTCGACGTCGACGTCAAAAACATGCCGTGGGACGAGGCCCTCGATGTCATCCTCCGCCAGAACGGCCTGACCTGGGAGCTCGAGGGAGACACACTGAAAGTGGTGCCGCAGTAGAGCCTGGGTGGAGGACAGGCAATCCTGCCTGTCCCGACGAGAGTCAAAAGCCGGGCTCGGGCTCGGTAAATTGGGCGACAGGTGGAGCGCCGCCGACGCGGCGGCGCTTTTCGTTCTCCTGTGATCTGTGATCTGTGATCAGCAGAGCATGCGACAATCGCTACGCACTGCGACCCGAATCCTCATTCCGCACGATCGCAACGCTGACGCTCCTGCCCGTCGCGGGACTCCTCGTCTTCTTCGCATGGCGCCTGCTGCACACTGCGGTGACGACTGAGCCAGGTGGAGGACAGGCAGTCCTGCCTGTCCAAACTCCTCCGACGAGCGCAGTCACCGAAGCCGCGACGCTCCCGCAGAAGCCCAAACCCACGGGCCACATCGTCCTGATCATCGACGACGTCGGTCACGACAACCAGCAGATCGAGCGCGCCATGAAACTCGATCCGAACATCAATTTCGCGGTGCTGCCGAACGGCATTCGAGGCGCCGAGTACGCCCGCAGGCTCTATGAGAACGGCTTCGAGGTCCTCTGCCACCTCCCCATGGAGCCGGTCGGCAACGCTTCACCGGGGCCGAATGCGGTGCTCACGTCGATGAGTGAGGACGAGATCGAGGCGCTGACCAGCGCGAACATCAGGGCCGTGCCGTTCGCGCGCGGCGTCAACAACCACATGGGCTCACGCGCCACGGCCGATCCCCGCGTGATGCGCAGCGTGCTCCGGGCCTTGCCGCGCGGCATGTACTTCATCGACTCGCGGACCGGCGGCGACTCGGTGGCCACCGCCATGGCCAGGCAGATGAACATCCGCACGGCCTCGCGTCACGTGTTCCTCGATGATGTTCCGGACGAGGCGGCGGTGCGGCGGCAGATCGCGGTGCTGGCCGCGGAGGCGCAAAAGCGCGGCGTCGCCGTCGGCATCGGCCATCCGCATCGGGCCACCCTGAACGCGCTCGCACTCGAGGTTCCGCGCCTGCGCAGTGCCGGATTCCGCTTCGTGAGAGCATCCGAGGCTGTCGAGTAGTGCTGTTAGCGGTCTTTCTGCTGAATCTGGCCGCCGGTCTCACGCTCTTCCTTCCGCTGGTCGGCCGGCGCAACGCCGGCGTGAAGTTCTACCGGCTGGTGCTGGTGATCAGCGCCGCGCTCTCGCTGCTGGCAGCAGTGGCGCATCTGATGGCGCGCAAGCAGGGTCTCGCCGCCGCCGGCGGCGTGCTCGTCGTCCTCACCTTCCTGGTCGTGTTTCTACTGCCATACCCGAAGCGCCTGGTCTTCCGCGCCGCGGCGGCGCTTCTGGGCGCGGCGTATCTCGTTGTCCCCATCCTCGCGTATCACGCCGCGGTGCGGCCTCCGCACCTGGTCTGGTCCATCGCCGGCGCGCTCACAAGCATCGCGCTCCTCGGGTCGGTCAATCTGGCCATGACGCTCGGCCACTGGTACCTCGTCGTGCGCGGCATGCCGATCGAGCCGCTCAAGCGGCTGACCATCGCAATGCTCGTCAGCACCGTCGCGAAGCTCGTGGTGGTGATCGTCGCCGTCGCGGCCGGCGGGATCGTTCGCGAGGTCGGCATCCGCCACGGCATCTTCTTCTGGATGCGGGCCGGTTGGGGTCTGGCCGGACCGCTGGTGCTCTTCCCGATGGTGTGGGGAACGGTGAAGATCCGCTCCACGATGGCCGCGACAGGGATCCTCTACGTCGACGTGGTCGCCGTCGTGATCGGGGAAGTGCTGGGGGCGTGGCTCTCCGCGCTGGTTCGGTACCCGGTCTAGATCAACTTCAACCGTTCCGTCTTCTCTTCGTCGTCGGCCACGCTCTGAAGAATCGCCAGATGACGGATCTGGCGATCGTTCTCGGCCTTGCCGCGGCGGCGGCGCAACGTCCGGTCGAGGGCGGTGGAGGTGACCTCGATGGCCTTCACCCAGCGGGTGATCCTGTTGTCGGACGCTGCCGGGAGCAGAAGTGCAGCGTACACAGCAATGGCGATGAGTTTTCTGAGGGTTCGCATGGAGAGGGTCGGGACGAGAGGAGGCTAAGTTACACGGAGTCAGTCTTTAGCTGCGTGAGCAGGCTCACGCATTCACACAGATATCTTCCGCAGCCGCTCCAGGAGTTGTTCCGGGAGGCTCTCGAAATTCGAGGCGATATGAGGGGCGTAGATCGTGTCGTGCAGGGCCCCTCCGAGGTCGTTGATGATGGCGCGGAGGGCGGGGGGGATGCCCGCGAGCGGCTTGCCCCAGCCCTCGATGCCTGAGAAAAAGGCGTCGGTCACGCAGAGGTTTGCGTCGGTGCGGCCGGCCGGCGTCGTCAGAAAAGCGACCAGCTCCTCGAGCGCGGCGCGGAGAGCAGCGGCCTCCCCGTCCACCGTGTCGTATACGTTCCGGAGCAGCGGCGCCAGCTGGCGGGACACCCGCCGCACGCGAGCGGCATTCCGGAACAACGGCTCGAAGGTATCATTTGCCGGCACGCTGCGAGTGTAGCAGCGGACTTTTCGTGGTGAACACCGACGACAATCTGGCACGGGCGTACGAGCTCGTCATGAGGCCGTTGCGCGCGGCCCGGCGCCTTCTGGGGCGGGCTACGCGCTGGGTGGCACCCCCGGTCGTGCTCTGCGCGGAGGACGACGAGTCTCTGCGCGTTCTCTACACCAGCGCTCTCGATCGCGCCGGCTTCATTACCGAGGTCGCGACCAACGGCCGCGAGGCCCTCCAGAAGATCGAGAAGTACTACTACTCGGCGATCCTGCTCGACCTGGGGATGCCGTACCTGCACGGCTCGACCGTGCTTGCTCTGATGCAGAGGAAGGATCCTGACCTTCTCCGCCGGCTCGTCATCGTGACCGGGGCGTCCGACGCCGTCCTCGCCGATGTCACGGCCACGGTCAGCTCTGTGCTGCGCAAGCCGGTGCGGCTCGACAACCTCGTCGATGCCGTACGTGCGTGCGTCGAGTCATGAGCTCCACGACTGCAGCTCGACGATGTTGTCCTCCGGGTCGGTGACGTAGCACCACGTCACTCTCGCCCCGGTCGCAATCTGCAGCGTCACGACTTCCCCGACCGGGCTGCCTCCGGCGCGAAGGACTTCCTCGCGTGCGGCCTTGACGTCGTCCACCTCGAACGCGATGTGGGCGAAGCCCGGCCGGTTCACGGCCCGAGACGGCCGGCTCTCCAGGTCATCGTAGCGGTAGATCTCCAGAGTCGGTCCGCCGGCGCCGTGGCCGGGGAGCCGGAGATGCTGGCCGGTGAGGTGGGCGCCGGTCAGGCCGGTGCCGCGGTCGAGATCGGACCCCAGGTAATCGCGCTGCGGCGCCACCGGCACGCAGCCGAAGACGCGTTGATAGAAGTCGGATAGCGCCCGCCAGTCCCGGGCCACGAGGTTCGTGTGAACGTACCGCGCCCGCATCAGAATCGCCTGCTGATGCCGATCGAGACGACGATCGGATTGAGAGTGATGACCGGCGGAATCGCGGCGCTGCCTTCGTTGCGCCGCACACGCACCTCCGGCTCCAGCGGCAGATACATCGCCGCCGCTTCCAGCGTCAGGCGCGGGCTGATGCGTGAGCGGACGCCGGCCTCCACCACCAGCGAGGTCTGCGTCTCCAGCTCCGCCTCGATGTCATTGCCGAAGCGGTCGTCGAGATCGCCGAGGAACACCACGGCGGCGCCGGCGCCGGCGAACGGCGAGAAGCGCGAGCCATCCCGCGCGCGATAACGCATGACGAGCGACACGACGTCCATGTCGATCGTGCCGAGGTCCGTGTTCGAGCTCGTGAGGATCGCGGCCGGCTGCACGAACGTCCCGGCCAGCTGCGTCGAGAGGTTCCGCGACCAGATCACCTCCGCCGTCGCGCCGAATCCGAGGCTGGAGGGGACTTCGATCTTGCCGCTGTCTTTTATGTACGTCGAGAGGTAGCGGATGCCGAAGTCCGCGGCGCTCACCGGCAGTGCGAGGATGATGATGATGAAGAGGCGCATGTCTCTCTCGTAACTCTGTGTACTCTGTGACTCTGTGGTGATCTCTCGTGGGGGGGGACGATGACCACAGAGTCACAGAGTACACAGAGTTACACAGAGGGGGTCACTCCTCAGCGCCGGGGGGAGCCGCTCCGTACACATGCCGGTCGTGCACCACCAGGTCGAACGGCTTGATCTCGGGATTCGGCGGATAGCCTCGATGCACGGCCTGGCATTCGTAGCAGACGATCACGTCCTTGACCATGCGCCAGACGATGTAGTCGAGGATGGTCACACCGAGGAGCGAGAGGCCGTACGTCCACGGCACGAACACGGCGCCGACGGCGACGAGCGCGAGGCCGGTGGTCCGATTGAAGTCCTTCTGAAAGTAGAGCTGATCGTGCCCGCACGCCGCGCATGCCGTGATGATCGAGTCCGCGGCGGGCGCGACGACATCCGCGGGCTGCCCGCAACGCTCGCAAGACTGGGAAGGTTCACCAGCGACGCGACCGAGTCGCGTTTCACACTTCGTACAGAGAAAGTGAACGCTGGCCATCCAGCCACACACTAACGCCTAAGGCCTGAGGCCTGACGCCTATCTTTTCGCGGCCCGCTCGATATAGCGGTTGTCGGTCGGGTCGACGACGATCTCCTCGCCGTCCGTCACGAAGGGCGGCACCTGCACCACCACTCCGTTCTCGAGGGTGGCCGGCTTGTACGACGCGGACGCCGTCGAGCTCTTGACCATCGGCTCGGTGCTGGCGATCCTGGCCTTGATGGTCTTCGGCAGCTCCACGCCGATCGGCCGCGACTCGTGAAACTGCACCTGGAGCTTCAGGCCGGGGGCGAGCCACGAGGCGGCGTCGCCGAGGTCGTCCTCGCTGATCTCGACCTGCTCGAAGTTCTCGGTGTTCATGAAATGATGAGCATGGCCGTCGGAGTAGAGGTACTCCATCTCGTGCTGCGTGATGTAGGCCGGCTCGATCGGGTCCTGCGAGCGGAAGCGGTGCTCGAACTGGTTGCCCGTGCGCAGGTTGCGCAGCTTGGCCTGGACCATGGCCCGGAGGTTGCCGGGCGTGTGGTGCCGGAATTCCATGATCTTGCAAAGATCACCGTCGAAGACGATGACGATGCCTTTGCGGATGTCGTTGGCCTGCATGAAACGGTGAATCCTTTCGACTTCAGTTTGGAAACGCGGCATTCTAGTCGCGATCGGAGATACTGGAATGCGTAAACTGCTCTTCGCAGTGACCCTGCTGCTGGTCGCGTGCCGTCCCGGACGCGAAGCCCAAACGACAGCCTCTCGCGCCGAAATTCCAATCGGGGTGTATGCCGCGCTCTCCGGCGCCGAAGCGGCCTTCGGCCAGGCCACACTGCAGGGCGTCCGCCTCGCCGCCGAGGAGATCAACGCCGCGGGAGGCGTCCTGGGACGGAAGATTCGTCTCGTTGTCGAGGACGATCTGGGCCGCCCGGAAGAGGCGGCCTCGGTCGTGACCAAGCTGATCACGAGCGACCAGGTGGTGGGCCTGATCGGCGAGAACTCCTCGAGTCAGTCGCTGGCCGCGGCGCCGGTCGCGCAGTCCAACGGCATTCCGATGATCTCGCCCTCGTCCACGAACCCGAACGTGACGAAGAAGGGCGACTTCATCTTCCGGGTCTGCTTCACCGACCCCTACCAGGGGAAAGCCCTCGCCACGTTCGTGAGGAACAACCTCGGACTGACGACCGCGGCGGTGCTGAAGGACAACAGGAACGACTACTCGGTCGGCCTCGCCGAATTCTTCACAAAGGAGTTCATCGCTCTGGGCGGCCGCGTGCTCCTCGAGCAGAGCTACTCCGGCGGCGATACCGAGTTCCGGCCGCAGCTGACGACGATCCGTCGCGCACGACCGCAGCTCGTGTTCATCCCCGGCTTCTACACCGACGTCGGGCAGATCGCCATCCAGGCCCGCGACCTCGGCATCACCGTTCCGCTCGTGGGCGGGGACGGCTGGGACTCGCCGGCGGTGATCGAGATCGGCGGGAAGGCGGTCGAGAACAGCTACTTCTCCGATCACTACTTCGTCGGCGATCCGCGCCCGCTCGTCCAGCAGTTCGTGGCCGAGATCCGCAAGCGGCATGGAAAGAACCCGGAGGCGAACGCGGCCCTCGGATACGACGCCTTGAAGATCATGGCCGCGTCCATCGAGAAGGCAGGGTCGACGGACGGGAAGGCGATCCGCGACCAGATCGCTGCGACGAAGGACTACGACGGCGTGTCGGGAACGATCAC
>DATKCA010000279.1:0-6071 GCA_035544675.1 Thermoanaerobaculia bacterium
CGGAGCCGTTCGGCCGCGGCGGTCTGGCCGGCCTCGACCAGCAGCGTGATCTCGTACGCGCGGGCCAGGTCATCGACCCAACGACGCGCCTGACGCTCTTCGAGCGAGGCGAGCGAGGACTCCAGCGCCTCGGCCCTGGCCGGAAAGCTGGAGCGGATGCGAGAGAGCAGCAGCTCATGGCTGCGCTCTTTGCGGGCCACCCGCAGCGTATCGAGGACGAGGATGTTCGTCGTTCCTTCCCAGATCGGCAGGACCTGAGCGTCGCGCAGGAGCCGCGGCATCGGCCACTCCTCGATGTAGCCGTTGCCGCCGATCAGCTCCATGCATTCCGAGACGCAGGGGACGGCCAGCTTCCCGGTCACGGCCTTGGCGATCGGCGTGAGGATGCGTAAGAGACGCGCGGCCTCCCCGTCGCCGGCGTCGGCGCGGCGGAGGGCATCGACGCAATCGAACGTCAGGAGCAGTGCGCCGAGATGCTCCGCCTCCAGGTCGAGGAGCGTCTCCGCGACCAGAGGGAACTCGACGACGCGGCGTCCGAACGCGCGACGCCGCTCCACATACCAGCGCGCCTCGTGGATGGCGCGACCGATCACCGCCACCGCGGCGACGGCGTTGTAGAGCCGCGACAGGTTCATCATCTCCGCGATGGCGCGAAAGTCGCCGATCTCTTCGGCCGGGGCATCGCGAAGCGTGACCTCGCCGGTCGGCATCGATCGAACGCCGAGCTTCTCCTTGAGACGCTCGATCGTCACGCCGGGGTTGTCCCGGGTGAGAAGCAGGTACGTGCGGATGCCACGGATCCCTTCCGCCGCTCCTTCCGGTTTCCCGGTCACGAGGACCGCCTGGGCATCGACGTTGGAGCAGAACCACTTCTGTCCGGAGAGAAGCCACGTTGTTCCATTCCGCCGGGCCGTGGTCTCGTTCGCCGCGACGTCGGAGCCGCCGGCGCGCTCGGTGAGGAACATGCCGCCGGTCCACAGCTGATCCGGATCGGTGCTGGCCAGATGCGGCACGACGCGCTCGATCTGTTCGCTCGTGCCGTGGCGGGTCAGGACCCGGGCCACGCCATCGGTCATGCAGAGCGGGCAGTAGAGACCCATCTCGGCCATGGCGAAGAGATATCCGAGGGCGAAGCTGACGAAGGGCGCCTCGGCGGTGTGCTCGTGCGCCGAGTACTTCATGGCGATCATTCCGGAGCCGTAGGCGACGCGCTCCATCTCGCGGTAGGAAGGGTGATAGTCGACGCGATTGATGCGGTTGCCGCGCTCGTCGTGCGTGACCAGACGCGGACACTCGCGGTCGGCGGTCTGCGCGCGGGGCGCCACATACGTCGCGGCGCGTTCACCCATCGAGACGAGCTGCGGCTCGGCCCAATGCCAGGCCCGATCGTCCAGCGCCCGGCGGCACAGGCGCTGGAAGTGCGGCGAGGCTTCCCAGTACGAAACGCCGGGCGGAGCGGGAATCATGGGGGAAGTCTAATGCGGGGCGCGAGCGGTTCGAGCGCGACCTCTCCAGCCGGTAGAAAAATTGACCTTTGGTCTCTCTCCGAGGGAGCCTCGGGGGACGATGAACCACAGAGTCACAGAGAACGCAGAGAGGAGCGGAGAGGTCATTGGTGCGGCCATTGAGGTGCATCGCGCGCTTGGACCTGGATTGCTGGAGTCTGCGTATTCAGAATGCCTCTATCGCGAGATGATGTTTCGCGGGATTCCCTGCTGCAGACAGGTGGCGTTGCCGCTGGAGTATCGTGGTGTGACGCTCGAGTGCGCGTACAGGGTCGACTTCGTTGTGGATTCGTCTCTCGTCGGGGAGCTGAAAGCGGTGGCGGCGATCGAGCCTGTGCATGAAGCGCAGTTGTTGACGTACATGAAGCTCGGCCGGTGGCCTCTCGGTCTGCTGATCAACTTCAACGTCCCTCTGCTGAAGGACGGTGTTCGCCGCCGGATCCTCTCTGTGGAACTCATGGCCCGCGCCAGTTCGTGACCACGCTCAGCGGCGGCGACGACGGATTCAGCTGCGGCGTCCCGATCAGGAAGTTGCCGTCCGGCGCGACGTCATACACGCTCGACTGAATCGGGAAGAGCGGCTGCGCGCGGCCGGGGCGGAGCTCATCGCCGGACACCGCGATGCTGACCGCCATCAGCTGATCCTGCGTCAGATTGATGTAGTACAGCTCCCGGCCGTCGCGGCGCCACACCGGAAAGTTGCCGCGGTCCGTGGATATCTGCCACTTCCGCCCGGGCGCCGGGAACGACGTCACGTAGATCTGCCACGACCCGCTCTCCATCGACTCGTACGCGATCCACCGGCCGTCCGGCGAGATGCTTCCGTTCGCCTCCGGCGCGCGCGAGTTGAACAGCGGTCGCGGCGGGCCGGGCGGCGAGATCGGCACCATGCTGATGTCGAACCCCGTTCCCGGCTCCTCGGTGCTGAAGATGGCGTACTTCCCGTCGGGCGAGACATCCGTGATGTAGTGCTGTCGCGCGGCGTTGGTGAGGCGCACCGGATCACCCTGCGACGGTTTCATGTAGAGGTTGGGCGGACTGTCCACCGCCGCGCTGTAAACGATCGAGTCATCGCCCGCCCACTCCCCCATCGCTGCCCAGAACTCGAATGTCATCCGCGTCTCCGTTCCACGCTCGAGGTCCAGCACCCACACGGAATTCATCGGGTTTGAATACGCCAGCAGAACGCGCCGGCCATCGCCCGAGAAACGTGCCCGGTTGATCGGCCCCGGCTTGCCGATCGAGGCGATCGTGCGTCCCGCCCGATCCACCGTGCTCAGGGTGGAAATGGTGACCGCGCCCGCTTTTCGATAGATGAGCGTGCCGTTCTCGGATACCGACACCGGCGTGCGCAACGGACCGGACTCTTCGAGCCCGTCGTCGATGATGGTTGGCGTCCCGCGCAACTCCAGCCTGTCTACGTCGAGCTCCTGGGCCACGAGCGCATGGCCTCGGAAATAGAAGAGGTAGCCGTTCCCATACATGGCGCGCGTTCGATCAGGCATAGGACCGGTCGCCAGGATCCGCTTGCGGACGCGCGAGTCGAGAGACCCGACGTAGATCCCGTTCGCATCGCCGGTGCCCATCGAGGTGTAGAGAAAATGACGGCCATCGGGGAGGAACCATGGCCAGATGTGGAGCTTTTGTCCGTTCTCGAGCGTGGTGATCGGAACGTGCGTTCCACCCTCGGCCGAGCCCCGGTGCAGCGGACCCTCACTGAGCGGCGCAAACACGATCTCACTGTCGCGATTCCATGTCGCTCCGCCGGCGATGTTGCCGAGGCCGTCTGCGATGGTGCGGATGCTGCCATCCGTCGTGTCCAGTCGCTTCATGGCCCTGCCGGCGTAGAAGCCGACGTGCCGTCCGTCGGGCGACCAAAATACGAAAGCGGCGCCCTCCGTCCCCGCCAGAGGCGTCGTCGTCTCCGAATCGAGCGAGCGAAGCCAGAGCTTCGCCGGCTCGTCCAAACCGCCGGCGCGGAAGACGATCCTCCGTCCGTCCGGCGAGATCGCGGCCGTGCCCGAGATGTTCGTCCCCGGCGGCGGAGCGATGGTGAAGCGGATCGGCTCGGGCGGCACGGGGCGCGAGCGCCAGTGATAGAACGCGCCCGCGGCGAGTGCGGCGGCGAGAAGCGCCGCGGCCGCCCATGCCAGCGTTGCCTGTTTCAGCTTCGATGGCGCGGCCGCTTCTCCCGAGGCCATCCAGCGCAACGTCATCGCCACGTCATGAGCGCTCTGAAACCGGCTGGCCGGATCTTTCTCCAGACAGGCGCGGACCACGCGCTCGAGCGCGGGAGGCGTGACCGGCTGCAGCTCCGAGATCGGCCGCGGCTCCCCGCCGACGATCGCCGCGATGAGGCTCGTGCGCGTCTTTCCGCTGAACGCGCGCGTGCCCGTCGTCATCTCATAGAGGAGGACGCCGAGCGCGAAGATGTCCGTGCGCGCGTCGGCCGGCTGCCCTTCCAGCTGCTCGGGAGCCATGTACTGAAACGTCCCGACGATCGCGCCCTCCTCGGTCAGCGGCCTCTGCTCCGTGGCTTCCAATGCCCCGGGAACCACGGGCTGGCTCTTGGCCAGCCCGAAGTCGACGAGCTTCGCGCCGGACTTCGTCAGCATGACGTTGCCCGGTTTGAGGTCGCGATGGACAACTCCGTTCGCATGGGCGAAGGCGAGAGCGTCCGCGATCTGCGCGCCGAGGCGGAGGACGTCGGCGATCGGCAGACGGCCGCGCGAGAGCCGATCGGCCAGGGACTCGCCGTCGATCAGCTCCATCACCAGGTAATCGGTGCCGTCATCGTGACCGATGTCGAAGAGCGAGCAGATGTTGGGATGGCTCAGCGAAGAGATGGCGCGCGCCTCGCGCTCGAAGCGCATGCGAACCGCGGCGTTGCTCGCGAACTCCGCAGGCAGGACTTTGATGGCCACACTGCGGTCGAGACGGGTGTCGCGCGCGCGGTAGACCTCGCCCATGCCTCCCGCGCCGAGGGGAGCCACTACCTCGTAGGCGCCGAGACGGGTTCCATTGCTGAGACGGGAAGCGATGAGTGGATTGTACGGCAGCGTCCGCGAGAGGTTGTCAGAAGTGATACGTCACGCTCTCTGTGTAACTCTGTGTACTCTGTGACTCTGTGGTGATCTTTTGACCGAGAGATCACCACAGAGTCACAGAGTACACAGAGACCCGCAGAGAGCCTAGCTGTCGAACGCCACGCCGCCGATGGAGCGCCGCGGTGGGCGGCCCAGCGGGTCGACGCGGCCGTCGAGCAGCTCGCGCAGGTTCGTCATCTCCAGGAAGAGATGGCGGTGGCGGATGCAGTGCACCGCGATCGAGAAGAACAGCACCGACAGGACCGCGAAGTAGACGAGCGAGGCCGGAGTGGCCGCCGGCAGTGCGGCGGGTGCGCCGCCGGCGAAGATCTCCTGCAGCAGGATCAGCGCAAAGAGCGGCAGCGGTAGGAACACCAGTGCGGACAGAAAGCGGCTGGCCTGCACGCGGAAGTACGGCCGCAGAGACAGAAGGCTCAGCGACACGAAGTATCCGAGGACCAGTGAGCCGACGAAGTGGAGCTCGGTGAGGGTGGCCGAGGACGCGCTCGCGGCCAGGCGCGACTGCAGAAGGAGCACGGCCGAGAGCGTGGAGATCGCGCCGGTCACCGAGAAGATGGCCAGGAACGCGCCGAACAGGTTGCGCGCCGCGACCAGGGCGGCCATCCGCAGAAACACCGCCGCGGCGGCCAGACCGGCCACGAGCGCCACCACAATCGCCCACGGCGCGCGGCTGGAGACCCGTTCCGCATCGAGCGCGGCCAGAGCGATGCTTTCGCCCTGAAACTGGCGGGCGCTCTCGGCTGCGCCGGTCAACGCCAGGAACAGAAGGAATGCCGTTCCGGAGTAGAAGAGGACCTTCGGCATCGAAGTGATGGTACCAGTGTTTACTCGTGGTTCTTCATCGAGATGATCTGATCGAGCCGGATCTCCAGCGATCCGGAATCAGACTCGAACTTCACGAACTCGGCCCCGTTCGCCGTGTATACGCCGGCGATGGTGCCGCGCTCTTTTTGCGTGACGCCTTCCAGGTCGAACTCCAACTCGACCGGCGTCCTGTGCATCGCTGCGGCTTCGAGCTCGTCGTGGTAATCGCACGACACAGGCTCGTAACGCTCCTCAGTCATGTTCCGAAGGTCCTCCCGAAAGACAGAAATACACATTTGGTGCCCGTCCGGCTCGGGAACACCCTCCTCCGCTGGTACAATCCGGGGCGTCCCATGAACATCACGTCCATGTTCGAGATGCGGAGCCTCGCGGCGGCCATGCCGCTGATCTTCGCGCTGATTCTGCTGGTCATCCTCGTCATCTCGTTCCGGTCGCGAGCGGTCGTTTTCTGCCAGTACCTCGAGGCCATGACCGGGGTGCGGCTCCGCCCCTCGGATGTCAAGCGCGTCTACAACGAGCGTGGCCGCAACGGCGTTCGGGAGATGTTCCTCGACCTCATCATCCGCGAGGACCTCAAGGATGGTCCCATCGAGATCCCCGAGGACCAGAAGGAACCGGCCGGCGTCACCAGTGC
>DATKCA010000280.1:0-11828 GCA_035544675.1 Thermoanaerobaculia bacterium
CCGCTTCGTTGAGGAATGGGAATCGTCTGCTGCCCTGGACGCACACTTCGAGACTCCCCATATCAAAACCGCGTTGAGTCAGCTTCCTGAGCTCATGGCAGGCGAACTGGACCTTAGAAAGTACCAATTGCTCGCGTGAAAAACGTGCCGCCCAACCAGCAAGTTCCAGCGGACGGTCCTCGCGCTGCGCGCTCGGCCCGCTTCACGCAACTCCCGAGCAACGTGAGAATTGGCAAATGGCCGGTGGGCTAACTACGCAGTTCAGCTTCGCGCCGGTGAACCGCAGGAACGTTGGACCGACAGAGGGGCCTGGAAATGACGACACGACGACACGTCCATGAAGAGGCGTTCCCAGCCGCACCAGAGCAAATGTTTGCCCTGCTTTACACACCGAGTGCGATCCGCGAATGGTGGGGGGCCGCGCGTGCGGTGGTTCTACCGGAGGCGGGCGGATTGTGGGCTGCAGCGTGGGGTGAATCTGAAGATGATCCTGAGTACATCACGGTGGCGACGATTCGAGAGTTCGAGCCACCGCGCAGGATGGTCCTGGCCGACTACCGGTACCGTTCGAAGACGGGACCACTGCCATTCCAGGCGCAGTTTGTAACTGAGTTCAGCGTTGCGCCGCACCCGGACGGATCTCTGCTCCGTGTATGTCAGGACGGCTTTCCTGTCGAGCGCGAGGCAGACGGGTTCTATGCCGCGTGTGAGCAGGGATGGCAGACGACCTTCGCGGGGATTCGACGCCTTCTCGCCCATTCCGGGCGGCCCAACACGCCGCTGCAGCCGACGAGCGGCGCGAGACCTTCAGGCTGACGCACGAGGGATGGCGGCGGCCGCTCGCGGCTCTGCGGTCGAAGCGTCAATGTTGTTGATCGACCAGCGGCCTGACTAGATTGCACCGGACACGAACCGGTCGCTGCATTGTCCCCAGCTCTATACTGTGCCCCGTGCGGTTCGCGCCGGTGAACCGCAGAAAAGTTAGGCCTCCCGGAGACAATACGGTTCCTGATGCTTCCGCTTGAAGAAGAAACCGCGGAGATTTACGGCCTCGTCCGTTCTCTCGATCCGATGGGCCTGATCGACCAGTACCGAAGCCTTACTGCAGTGAATCAGTACCGGCTCCTTTACGCTCTTATTGCCCGGTACGTCCCCCCCGGCTCGACGGTGCTGGACTGGGGCTGCGGCCGTGGGCACTTTTCCTTCTACCTACTTCGGCACGGCTATCGAGTTACGGCCTTCTCCCTGGAGCCCGAGCCGGAGATCTTCGGTTCTCTGAGTCCCGAAGAGCGCAGCCGACTGACATTCGTGCGCGAAAGCGACCCCGGTGCACTGCCATTCCCGGCGAACGCATTTGACGCGGTCTTCAGCATCGGCGTTCTGGAGCACGTGAAGGAGACGGGCGGTTCAGAAGTCAGCAGCCTGCAGGAGCTCCGGCGCGTCCTTTCCCCGGCAGGTCATCTCCTCGTCTACCACTTCCCGAACCGCCTGAGCTATATCGAAGCGCTCAGTCGTCTCATTTACGGCCGGCGGTACGCCCACATTCCCGAGAGCGTGAAGTTCCACAAGCATCTCTATTCCGCCCCGGACATCCGCGCCCTCACGGAGGCATCGGGCTTCTCAGTCGTAGCTTGCCGCCGGTACGGCCTTCTTCCGCGCAACGTGTTCAATCGCTTCCCGGCCTCACTGCGCGCTTCTCACTCTCTGGCATCCGCAGTGAACCTGGCGGATCTCCTCCTCGAGCGGCTGCTCGCCCCCTTCACGCAGAACTTCTACTTCATAGGCCGGCGCACGGGAGCCTTACCTCGCATGCAGCGGACTCGCTGCGCTTGCCGCTGATGACAGACGGCAGGCAGACGCCGGGAACAGCAGTGCGTACCGGAGTTGGCGTTGTTCTCCCGCTCCGCTAGACAGTTCCGGTCACCTCGCTCGCGGTCCTCGCCAGCTGTGCCACCCGCCCGCCGAGCGCTGCGAAACGGGGATCGTCCGTCTGCCCGCGCACATAGCGGGCGTAGATCTGCTGGATGACGACGGCGAGCTTGAACAACGCGAAGACTTCGTACACGGCGATGTCCCCGACGTCGCTGCCTGAGCGTTCGGCGTACCGGGCCAGGATCTCTTCGCGTTTGAACCAGCCGCTGCGCCTCGTCACGCCCGGGATCGCGTCGTCGTCGCTCACTGCATGGACCCAGTAGCAGAGAACGATGCCGAGATCGACCAGCGGATCGCCGATCGCACTCATCTCCCAATCGAAAACTCCGGTGATGCGCGACGGCTGCACAGGGTCGAACATGACGTTGTCGAGCTTGTAGTCCCCATGAAGGAGCGTCGCGCGCGCCGGGTCGGCCGGGATACGTTCCTCCAGCCACTTCGCGAGCCACTCCATGTCGGGCACGTCGCCCGTTCTTGCGCCGTGCCAGCGTTCAGTCCAGCCGCGTATCTGACGGGCGACGAAGCCGGCAGGCTTGCCGAGTGAGGCGAGCCCCGTGCGCTCGATGTCGATGGCATGAAGGTCTGCGAGCGTGTCGACGATCGAGGCGCTCATGCTGCGACGGATCTCTTCGGTCATCCACTCCGGCTCCTCGGTGCGGATCACGAGTCCACGTCGCCGCTCCATGACGTAGAAGACGGATCCGATGATGCCAGGATCCTCACAGAGCGCGAAGGGACGTGGCGCAAGCGGAAAATGGGGATGCGCCGCTGCCAGGATGCGATACTCCCGCGCCATGTCGTGCGCGCGAGGCGGTACGGGGCCAAACGGAGGCCGACGGAGCACGAGCTCGCGATCGCCGAACTGCAGATCGTACGTGAGGTTCGAATGGCCGCCGGGAAACTGTGCGACCGTCATCTCTCCGGTCAGTCCGAGCTCGCTTCGCAGCCATGCGGCGAGCTTGTCCCAGTCGAGTTGCTCACTAGGACGGACGGGACTCGTATCGTTCGCCGCCGCGTCGTTCATGTCTCCCGCCGCAGCACGTTCCGTGCGATGACCATCCGGTGCACTTCGGACGGTCCGTCGTAGATCCGGAATGCGCGCGCCTCGCGATAGAAGTGCTCGAGCGGCGTGTCGCTGGAGACGCCGAGTGCGCCGCACATCTGCACCGCCCGATCGATGATGCGGTTCACTGCCTCGGCAACGAAGACTTTGCAGACCGACGACTCATGCCGGATTTCGCTTCCCTGCTCGTGTGCCCACGCCGCCTGCAGCACCATGAGCCTCGACGCGTGAAGCTCGATCTCCGAGTCGGCGATCATCCATTGGATCGACTGATGCTCGGTAAGCTTCTTTCCGAATGCGGAGCGCTCTTTCGCGTATTCGGTGGCAATCTCCATCGCACGCTGAGCCACGCCCATCCAGCGCATGCAGTGCGTGAGGCGGGCCGGCCCGAGGCGCGCGAGCGCGAGGCGGAAACCATCGCCGACGCTGCCGACGATCGCAGAGTCGGGTACTCGGACGCTTTCGAATTCGACTTCGCCGTGCCCGCCCATGCCGTGCCCTCCCATCACCGGGACATTGCGCACGAAGCGATAGCCCGGCGTATCGGTGGGAACCAGGAACATCGTGGCGCGATGATGGCGGTCTGCATCGGGATCGGTGACGGCGAGAACGACGGCGAAGGATGCGCCGTCGGCCCCGGTTGCGAACCACTTTCTGCCCGTGATCTCCCATCCGCCGTCGACGCGCGTGGCGCGTGTGGTCATCATCGTCGGATCGGAGCCCGCGCCGGGAGCCGGCTCGGTCATCGCAAAGCAGGAGCGGATCGTTCCTTCGATCAGCGGACGGAGGTAACGCTCCCGCTGTTCATCGTTCGCGTGATGTGCAAGCAGGTGCATGTTTCCTTCGTCGGGTGCAGAGCAGTGCAGGGCTACGGGGCCGAGGAAACTCCGTCCTGCCTGCTCGAACACGACGCACATACCGACCGTTCCGAGCCCGAGGCCGCCGAGCTCAGTCGGTAGCTGCGGACCGAATATGCCGGTGCTGCGCGCCTTCGAGCGCAACTCTGCGACGAGCTTGTCCGTGAACGGATCCGACTCGGAGGGGATGACTTCGACCCTGACGAACTCGGCGACGCGCTCGCGCAGCTCGACAAGGTGGGGGTCCAGTGTGAAGTTCATCGCGTCACCTCTGCAGGTTCTCGAAGATCGTGGCGGCGCCCTGCCCTCCGCCGACACACATCGTGACCATCCCGTATCTGGAGCCGCGACGGCGCATCTCGCCGAGCAGCTGCACGGTCAGTTTCGCGCCCGACGCACCGAGGGGATGACCGAGAGCGACGGCACCACCGTTCACGTTGACGCGCTCGTCGTCCATCTTCAGCTCGCGCATGACCGCGAGCGCCTGGCAGGCGAAGGCCTCGTTCAGCTCGATGAGGTCGATGTCTTCGAGCTTCAATCCGGCAAGCTTCAGCGCTTTCGGTACCGCCACCACCGGCCCCATGCCCATAATCTCGGGAGGCACACCTCCGACTGCATACGAGACGAAGCGCGCCATCGGCTCGAGCCCGAGCTCTTCGGCGCGACGGCGCGACATCACCGTGACCATCGCGGCACCGTCTGAGGTCTGGCTCGAGTTGCCTGCAGTGACGACACCCTTCGCATGAAAGACGGGCTTCAACTTCAACAGCACAGCCTCGTTCGTGTCGGCGCGCGGGCCTTCGTCCTTGTCGAATGTGAAGCGCCGCGTGTGGTCCAGCTCGTGAATCTCGACATCGAGCGGCACGATTCCGTCATCCGCAAAGCGGCCGGCTTCCTGCGCGGCGAGAGCCAACCTGTGACTGCGCGCCGAGAAAGCGTCCGCATCCTCGCGCGAGACACCGTACTTGCGCGCGACGTTCTCGGCGGTCAGCCCCATGCTGAGATAGACTTGGGGGTGATGTGCGACGAGATGAGGATTCGGGCGGAATCTGTCTCCGCGGACCATGCTCATCGATTCAGTTCCGCCGGCGAGAATCTGCTCGGCCATTCCGGCCATGATTCTCTCGGCGGCCATGGCGATCGTCTGCGAGCCGGAAGAGCAGAAGCGGTTCACCGTCGCAGCGGGCACGCTGTCGGGCAGGCCGGCACGAAGGGCGGCGATGCGGGCGACGTTCAGCCCCGACTCCGCTTCCGGAGTGGCGCAGCCGATGATCACGTCGTCGATGTCGGCGGGAGACAGCTGCGGCGTCTTCGCCAGAACCGCGCCGATCACTGCGGCGGCCATGTCGTCCGGCCTCGTCGTTCGCAACGATCCGCGGGGTGCTTTTCCGACCGCCGTTCGCATGCCGGCAACGATGACTGCCTCGTTCATGTCTCTTCTCCTGTCGTGTCGCGAAACAGAATGCAGGTGTCGCCGTTCAGTTCCTCAGCGGCTTGCCTGTCTTCAGCATGTGTTGAATGCGGTCCATCGTCTTCGATTGTCCGAGGAGCTCGACGAAGACCTCCCGTTCGAGATCGAGCAGGTGTTGTTCGCTCACCCACTGCGTGCTCGTCAGATCGCCGCCGCAGAGAATGTGGGCGAGCCTGCCGGTGACGTATGCGTCGTACTCCGACATGTAGCCGCCCTGTTGCATCACGTAGATGCCCGCCATGAGTCCCGCGCGAACGTCACGTCCCGCCGCGAGACAGTTCGCACCGGCGGCAGGCGGGGTGTAGCCGGCCATGGCCAGCTCGATGACGGCGATCTTCGCCTCGAACAGCAGATGGTCGCGGTTCATGACGATGCGATCCGATTCGCCGAGAAAGCCGAACGAGCGCGCTTCGGCTGCGCTCGACGACACCTTTGCAGCGCCGACCGTCTGCAGAATGTTCTGAACGTACGGAAGCGGATCGGCGCCGGGTGTCTGTTTGAGGGGAGGGGAGACGATGCGACGGACCATCTCCTTGCATCCTCCGGCCCCTGGTATCAGGCCGACGCCCACCTCGACCAGACCGATGTAGCTCTCCCCCGCGGCGACGATGCGCGAGGCCGCGAGCGCGACCTCGACGCCGCCGCCCAGCGTGCGGCCGAACGGTGCGGCGACGACGGGCTTCGCACTGAAGCGCACGCGCATCAGCGCATCCTGCATGCCTTTGACTGCAGCCTCGGGATCGCTCAGCCCACCCGCGAGATTCGCGCCGACGCAGAAGTCGCTGCCTTCATTTCCGATGACGAGCCCGACCCAGTCTCCGCGCTCGAGTTCGTCGATGCTCTCAACGAGCATCGCGCGGATGTCGTCGTCGAGGGTGTTCATCTTCGTGTGAAACTCGAGACAGAGCACGTCGTCGCCCAAATCGCGAAGACTGGCGCCTTTGTTCTCCTCTACGACGCGACATTCCTTCAGCTCGATCTGGCGCGGATCCGCCGGAATGTCAACGTACGATTTCGAGAGAGGATCGTAGACCGTGCCGTCGCGATAGAAAGACTCTTTGCCGAAGGCGAGCATCTCGTGCACCCAGGGCGCGACCGACACGCCATTCGCGTCCATCGCCGCAGCTGTTTCGCGCACTCCGATGGCGTCCCACAGCTCGAAAGGACCGAGGTCGTGTGAGAAGCCCCAGCGGACGGCGCGGTCGATGCTCACCAGGTCGTCGCTGATCTCCGGAACGCGGCGCGCGGCGTAACCGAATGCGTTGAAGACGGCATGCCGGGCCATCGCACCCGCTTTGTCATCCTGCCGCAGGACGAACTTCAGTCTCTCCGGAAGACTCCGGATCTTCATTGCTTCGGCAAGAGACGGAATCTGCGGCTCCTGCCGCTCGCGATACTCGCCCGACTCGAAATCGAGCGAGAGGATGGTTTTTCCATCCTTGCGGTAGAAGCCCTGGCCGGATTTGTCGCCGAGTCGTCCTTTTTCCATCTGCGACTTGCGCAGAGCTTCGGCTCGCGGTGAGCGCAGCACCTCACGCGACTCGTCGCCTTCGATCATCCCGTAAAGATTTGCTGCGACGTCGCTCGCGACGTCCAGGCCGACGAGGTCCTGCAGACGGAACGCCGCGGTCTTCGGCCGGCCGATCAGCGGACCTGCGATGGCGTCGGCTTCTTCGACGGTGTAGCCATGTTCGAGCGCGAATTCGTTGAGCGACGCACCGCCGACGGAGGCCAGGCGGTTGGCGATGAAATTCGGTGTGTCCTTGCAGAGCACGACGCCCTTGCCAAGGCGCTGTTCTGCGAATTCACGGACAAAATAGGTGATCTCGGGCGCCGTGTCCTCGGTGGGAATCACTTCCAGAAGCTTCATGTAGCGCGGCGGATTGAAAAAATGGGTGCCGATGAAGTGCCTGCGGAACCCGTTCGACGCATTGACGGCAATCTGCGAGATCGGCAGGCCGGAGGTGTTGCTGGAGACGATACTCTCCGGTTTTCGCAGGCGATCGATGCGTGCTACCAGGTCGCGCTTGGCCTCCATGTTCTCGAAGATCGCCTCCACGATCCAGTCGCCCTCAGCGATCCACGCCTCGTCGTTTTCCACGTGGCCCACGGTGACGAGGTCCGCGGTCCCGGGCGTGAAGAACATCGGCGGCTTGTGCTTCTTCAGGCGATCGAGAACTCCGGCTGTGGCCACGTCCAGAAGGTAGACGGGGATGCCGGCGTTCGCGAAGTGGGCTGCGATGCCGCCGCCCATGGTTCCTGCGCCGATCACGACGGCGCGACGGATCGTTCTCGTCATTTATCTCTGCTCCTCCGAGTTGGACTACACAATGGATGATCCTCCATCGACGACGATGGTCTGGCCGGTGATGTAGCTGGATGCGTCGGAGGCGAGAAAGAGTGCGACCGCTTTCAGTTCCCCTGCCGCTCCGACCCGCGGTATGGGGTTTGTTTTTCTTATGAACGGCTCGATCTGTTCGATGACCGGATCGGCCAGCCGGGAGTGGAAGAATCCCGGCGCAATGGCGTTCACCCGGATGCCCTGCGGTCCCCATGTCGCTGCAAGCTCACGGGTGAGGCCGATCAGGGCCGCCTTGCTCGAGACATAGCCCGCGTAGTGCGGACCTTGAACGGAGGATTGGAATGCAGCCGTGGAGGTGATGTTGATGATCACGCCGCGACCGGCCTTGAGCATCTCGCGGCCCGCGGCCTGCGCAAAGATGAATGCCCCCGTGAGATTCGTATCGAGCACTCTGCGGAACTTCTCTATCGCCATCGTCTCAGGCCGCTCGCCCCACGAGATGCCGGCGTTGTTGACCAGAATGTCGACGCGTCCGAACGCTTCGATCGTGCGGTTGACGACCGCGTGAACCCGATCCTCGCGAGTGACGTCGCAGACGAGCCCCTCGGCAGGCACTCCACGCGCGCGGAACTCGTCGAGGGTTGGCGTGAGCCACTCTTCACGCCGTGCACACAACATCAGCGATGCGCCGGCTTCGGAGAGACCCTCGGCGATCTCCTGACCGAGCCCGCGCGAGCCGCCCGTAACGATGGCTGCGCGATCCGTCAGATCGAAAAGTTGCTGTAACGGTTGTGTCGTCATGGTCAGTCGTCTCCGTGGCGTCGGAGGGAATGCACACGAAGCCTATCCTCTCCGAGCCTCGATCCATCGATCGATTTTTTCGGCGAGCACTTCGAGGGGGAGCGCGCCGTCGGAAAGGATCGCGCGGTGGAAGGCTTTGATGTCGAAGCGTGGTCCCAGTTCCGCCTCCGCCTTTCGACGCAGACGCGTGATCTCCAGCTGGCCGATCTTGTAGGCGAGCGCCTGGCTGGGGATGGCGATGAACCGCTCTACTTCGGCCGTAGCGCGGGTCTCACCGACTGACGAATTTTCCCTTGCGTATTGGATGGCCTGCTCGCGTGTCCAGCCTTTCGCGTGGATGCCTGTGTCGACGACGAGACGAATCGCGCGCCAGAGCTCCGCATCGAGACCGCCGAAGTGCTGATACGGGTCGGTATAGACGCCGAGCTCCTTGCCGATGCTTTCCGCGTAAAGTCCCCATCCCTCAGAGTAGGCCGTATATCCGCCGAAGCGGCGGAAACGTGGAAGATCTTCCAGCTCACGCTGCACGGAAATCTGGAAGTGGTGTCCCGGCGCGCCTTCGTGAAGCGAGAGCGCCTCCATCGCGTACTTCGGCCGTGCCTTGAGGTCGTACGCATTCACGTAGAAAACTCCCGGGCGCGAGCCGTCCGGGGTTGCCGCGGAGTACGAGCCGCCGGAAGCGGAGCGCTCGCGGAAGGGCTCGACCGCACGCACTTCGTAGTCCGCTTTCGGGGCGACGTCGAACAGGCGCGGAGTCAGCGCATCGATGCGGACCTTGAGGTCGCGATAGCCCTGAATCAGATCCTCCCGTTCGGTGAAGTAAAAGCTGGGGTCGGTCTGAAGGAACTGAAAGAAGGCATGAAGATCTCCCTTGAATCCGGTCTCGGCGATGACAGCTTTCATTTCGCCGTGGATGCGCGCGACTTCAGACAGACCGATCTGGTGAATTTCTTCCGGAGTGAGATCGGTCGTTGTGGTGCTTCGGACCAGAGTTTCGTACCAGGAGCGGCCGTTCGGAAGGTGTGCCATGCCGACCGTCGAGCGGCTCTTCGGCAGGTATTCGTTCTTCAGAAAATCGCGCAGCTTCCTGTAGGCGGGATTGAGTCGGTTCGCAATCGTCGAGCGATAGGTTGACGTGAGGCGCTTACGGTCGGACTGGGATACGGCCTCAGGAAAGTCCTGAAGAGGACGATAGAAGAGGCTCTTCTCGACGTCGTCGGCGATCAGAGCATCGAGCTGCGGGATCGTCCGTTCGATGAGAATGCGCGGTTGCACGATACCGGAAGCCATCCCGCGGCGCATGTTCGCGATGGCCGTGTCGACCCACCGTTCGAAGCCGTCGACTCTGCCGAGAAAATCGTCGTAGTCCTTCGCCGTCCGGAATGGATGCAGAGAGGAGCCCGAGCCGAGCTGTGCGAAGAGCGCGGCGGTGTTGTAGAACTGGTTGACCGGAATGAGGTGGCCGGGAAACTCGAGCTGCTCGAGATCTCTGCGCAGATCTGCCACCAGCATCGCATGGCTCAGGCGCCGCTGGTCATCGAGGGCGCCGTCGTCGATCATTGCCAACTCATTGAGGTAACGCTGTTTCATAGCCTTCGTGGCCGCACGATGTTCTTCCGAGATGCTCACGGGGAACTGATCGTTGTACCGGTAGTCTCCGATGGAAGCTGCCGTCAGTGGGCTGAGCACGAGTGTGGCCTCGAAGTAGCGTTCCGCAAGCTCGTCGAATCGCTGATTCATCGAGATGGGGGGTGCGACGGGCTGCTGCAGTTCGGCGGTGGCGGGAGCTGGAGCTACGGACACAGGATCCGGAACAGCGGCGCAGCCGGCGATGAGAAGGAGCGCGAAAGCGATCGAGAATTTGTTCAATGGAGTCTCCTCTGGGGCGGGATCTTAGCGCGGGAGGATCGGATCGCCAATTTCGTGTCTCCGAAGTGTTGCACGGGGGAAGCGGAGCCGATGTGCGATTGGGGTCTTGCAGATCACTCCGGCGGCTGTGATGTAATGACACGATGCGAATGAAGCAACTGAATGCATGGACGATGCTCGCGTGTTCTGCTGTTCTTGCCGTACTCTTCTTCACGACGAATCTCGAAGGAGCTCCGATGGATCACCATTCGACTGAAATTGACCGGCGCGCCGCCGAGGTGGAGCCGCGGGTAATCACATGGCGACGTGACATTCACGAGAACCCGGAACTGGGGAATCGTGAATTTCGAACCGCAAAGCTCGTCGCTGAGCACCTCGAGTTTCTCGGCATCGAAGTGCAGACCGGTGTCGCGCACACCGGGGTGGTCGGTGTTCTCAAAGGAGGCAAACCGGGACGGGTCGTGGCTCTGCGTGCCGACATGGATGCGCTGCCGGTGACGGAGATGGTCGATCTGCCCTTCGCATCGAAGGTGCGAACCACCTACAACGACCAGGAAGTCGGGGTCATGCATGCCTGCGGTCATGACGCCCACGTAGCCGTGCTCATGGGAGTGGCCGAGGTGCTGGCGGGTATGCGCGAACAGATCCCGGGAACGGTGAAGTTCATTTTCCAGCCCGCCGAGGAGGGACCGCCCGCAGGCGAGGAAGGCGGCGCCGAGCTGATGGTGAAAGAAGGCGCGCTCGACAATCCGAAAGTCGACGCGATCTTTGGTCTCCACGTGACCTCCCGATACGAGGCGGGGCAGGCCGCTCTGAAACCGGGAAGCCTTCTCGCCGCGGTCGATACGCTCAGCATCAAAGTGAAGGGACGGCAGACGCATGGCGCATACCCATGGCTGGGAGTGGACCCGATCGTCGTCGCATCACAGATCGTTCTGGGCTTGCAGACGATTCCGAGCCGCCAGCTCGATGTGTCTGCGGCACCGACGATCGTCACGATCGGAAGCATTCATGGCGGAGTGCGCAGCAACATCATTCCGGACGAGGTGACGATGGAGGGGACGCTGCGGTCGCTCGACGAAGAAATGCAGAAAGACATGCATGCCCGAGTCAAACGTACGGCGGAAGCGATCGCCGAGAGCGCGGGGGCGACGGCCGAAGTGACGATCACGACGGGGTATCCCGTCACCTACAACGATCCGGATCTGACTGCTGCGATGTTGCCGACACTCGAGCGGGTTGCAACGGCCGAAAGGCTCCTCACGGTGCCGCCAGTGCTGGGCGCGGAGGACTTTTCGTTTTTTCAGCAGCAGGTGCCCGGAGTGTTTTTCTGGATCGGAACGAGGCCGAAGGGTGTGAGCGCCGCGGATGCGCCGTCGAATCACTCGCCGCTGTTCTATATCGAGGAGAGCGGCCTGATCCTGGGCGTGCGCGCGCTGTCGAATCTGGCGCTGGACTATCTCGCGGAGTGACGCGAACGGTTCAGTTGCGACGGTCGAAGGCGATCCCGCGCTGCACTTCCGCGATGGCTCG
>DATKCA010000281.1:0-3777 GCA_035544675.1 Thermoanaerobaculia bacterium
GGTGCTGCGGATGCCGTGGGGCGGGCTGCGCCATGCCGGGCCGTACCACAGCCAGAACACGGAAGGGTGGTTCTACCGAACGCCGGGTCTGAAGATCGTGGTCCCGTCGACGCCGCACGATGCCCGCGCGCTGATGGCCTCGGCCGTCGCCGACCCCGATCCGGTGCTCTACTACGAACACATCGCGCTCTACCGCGATCCGCGGGTCAGGCAGATGCTGGGCGAGGAAGCTCCCGCGCCGATCCCGATCGGCCGCGCGGCGCTGCGGCGCGACGGCGGTGACCTGGCGATCGTCTCGTATGGCGCGTACGTACACGTCGGGCTGCGCGTCGCGGAGACTCTGGCGAAAGACGGAATCGAGGCCTCGGTCCTCGACCTCCGCAGCCTCGTGCCGCTCGATCGCGAGGCGGTACTCGAGCTGACGCGCCGCTGCAACCGCATGCTGATCATCCACGAAGACACGCGCACCGGCAGCATCGGCGAATCGATCGCCGCGATCATCCAGGAGGAGGCCTTCGAGCACCTCGACGCCCCGATCCGGATCCTCGGCGCGCTGGATACGCCCGTGCCATATTCGCCGCCCCTGGAAGAAGAGTTCCTTCCGAGCGAAGCGAAGATCGAAGAAGCAGCGCGGCAACTCATCCAATATTGACTAAAGTGGTTTCTCTCACTTCCGCCCGTCTTGCAGCAGTTCGGGCGCTGCAGCGCAAGGCGGGGCAGGGCGTCGTGGCCGCGCCTGCACCGGGACGAGGTGCCCACAGTAATAGGCACACCGAAGCGTATTTTGATTCTGGCAGAAACGTATTACGATGACGTCATGAAGACGGTGACGATCAAACTTCCCGAAGAGACTCTGGAGCGGCTGAGGGATGAAGCTCAGGCGACGGGGCGCACGGTGACGGCACTGATCCGCGAGCGCGTCGAGGCTCCGCGTGATCACGAGTCCGTCCACACCCTCGCTGCGGATCTGGCTGGCAGCCTGGCCGGCCCACGGAAGACGGCGACGAACAGACGCCGAAAGTTCGGGCGGTCTTGATCACGATCTGCGATACCGGTCCGCTCCTCGCCTACCTGAACCGGAATGATCCCTATCACGGCTGGGCAGTGGCCGTCTTCAACCAGGTGCGGCCTCCGATGCTCACCTGTGAGCCGGTGATCACGGAGGTCGCGGACTTCCTGCGGGACGATCACCTCGACGTCGATCCTCTCTTTCAGATGATCGATCGCGGTGTCTTGCGGCTGGCTTTCGATCTGGAGAGTCACTGGCCGCGCGTGCGAACGCTGATGGCGCGCTACAGTCGCATGGATCTCGCCGATGCAGCCGTGGTGGTGATGAGCGAACTCAACGCCGCCTCTCAGGTGCTGACCGTGGACCGGAGCGACTTCAGTATCTACCGCCGCAACGACCGACAGGTGATCGACTTCATCGCGCCGCCAAAGCGGTGAGCTTCCATCGAGATCGTCTCATGGGATTGAGGAAAGCCCGTGCCCTATTCGCCGCCGCTGGAAGAAGAGTTCCTTCCGAGCGAAGCGGAGATCGAAAAAGCGGCCCGGACCCTGATGCGGTATTAACGCCGTCCGGCGAGCTCCGCGGGCCAGTTCAGCACGACCACCACCGGTTCGGCGCGCGCTTCGGTCGCCGTGTTGACCAGCACCTGTTTG
This sequence comes from Thermoanaerobaculia bacterium, assembly GCA_035544675.1. Classification (GTDB taxonomy): domain Bacteria; phylum Acidobacteriota; class Thermoanaerobaculia; order Gp7-AA8; family Gp7-AA8; genus DATKCA01. Next base: position 1,663 of record DATKCA010000281.1, read on the forward strand.
CCGTCGGAGGCGACGTCATAGCGGCGTCCCGGCACGCTCTTGTACCGGGTGCGGAAGAGTTTTCGCGCTTCTCCCATCTGGACGACGGGGGTGGTGACGATCGAGATCGCCATCAGCTCGTCATCCGTCGACAGGTAGAAGATCTGCGAGGCGTCGGCGCTCCAGAGCGGATGGTAGCCTCCCGCAGCCGAAACCTGCCACCGTCCCGACCCCGGCGTGATCTGCCGGACATAGACCTCGTTCTGTCCCGACTCGTCGGAGGCGTAAACGATCCACTTTCCATCGGGCGAAAAGAAACCCCCCATCTCGTTGAAGTCGTCGTGCAGAAGAGGAGTGGCCTTCCGATCGTGCACAGACCAGAGCCAGACGTCCCATCTCGCCTTCTCGTCCATGAGCTGAACGAGGATGAACCGGCCGTCGCGGCTCCACTGCAAGGGGACGCAGAAGGTCCGGCAGTTCCACAGCAACTCCTCGGTCCCCTCTCCGCTGGCCGCCTTCCGGTACAGCTCGGAAGCGCCGAGGCGGGGGGAATTGAAGGCGATCCACGCTCCGTCGGGTGACCACACAGGGTTGATGTCGAGCGCCTGGTCGAACGTGAAACGGGAGCTGATCCGCCTCGGAACGTCATAGATCCAGAGATCGCCGTTCCCGGAACGAGGATCCATCACGTCGACCGCCACGCGGCGGCCGTCCGGCGAGATGCGCGGGCGCCCGTAATCGGCCGGCGGACCGACGGTACCGAGATCGGTCCCCTGGAGATCCAGCCAGTTCATCGTCGACACGCCGCCGCCGAGACCGGGCTGGTAGGCGAGCACTCCCGTTCGCGACGCCGAGAAGATGGCTTCCCCCGAGTTGCTGAGGAACTGGAGGTGATCGGCAACGGGAAAGGCCTCGCCGGAAAGCTGCAGCGTCTCCGGATCGAAGCGCTGGGCCATCAGCGTGCGATCGCGATGGAACAGAAGATGCCCGTCCGCCCAGACGACGTTCGAGTTCGCATGCATCAGCAGTCTCGGCGCGTGAGGCTGATCGAGCGAGGCAAGGTAGACGCTGTCTCCCGCCTGTCCCTGTCCGAAGGTCTGCTGCGACAGATAGAGAAAGTGTCTCCCGTCGGGGAGGAAGTGGGGCCAGCGGTGCGTCGATTCCCTCGGTCCGGTTCGGGTCACGGGCGTTGCCGCACCGCCGGATGTGGGAATGCTATGGAGGACGCCGCGAGGGTTGGGCGCAAAGAGGATCACGCCGCGGGAGCTCCACGATCCTCCACGCGCGATCGGAGCATCGGCCAGAATCTGGGCCGGTCCGCCGAGGGCGTCGATCTTTTTCAATTTGCCGTCGGCGAAGAAGCCGATGAATCGGCTGTCGGGAGACCAGAAGGGGAAGAGGGCGCGGTTCGTGCCGGGAAGCGGGTGGGCGGTCAGCGAGTCGAGCCGGCGCAGGAAGAGGATCACCGACTCGCCGGTGCGTCCGACGAAGGCGATGGCCTTGCCGTCGGGGGAGAGGGCCATCGAGCCGCGATCGAACGCAAAATCGACTTTCTCGGGCGGTCCAAGGGATAGCTTCACCACTTCCGCCGGCCGGCCCAGCTCGCGAACAGCAAGGGCCCAGCCGGCGAGAGCGAGCAGAAGCACCGCGGCAAGTACAATCCAGGCCCATCGCTCGCGCTGCTTCCGCCGCGCCGCGACCGGCGCCGCCACGCCGGCTCCCGAGCCGCCTTCAGCGATCCACTGCAGCTCGAGCAGCACATCGTGCGCCGTCTGCCAGCGGTCATCCGGATTCTTGGCCAGGCAGTGCCGTACCAGCCGCTCCAGCGCCGGCGGGGTGACCGGCTGCAGCGACGACATCGGCGGCGGATCGGCCGAGACGATCGAGGCGATGAGACTCGTCTTCGTCTTCCCTTCGAAGGCACGCCGCCCGGTGATCATCTCGTAGAGCACGGCCCCGAACGCGAAGATGTCCGTGCGGGCGTCGACGCTCTCCCCTTCCAGTTGCTCGGGAGCCATGTAGTGGAATGTGCCGACGATGGTCCCCTCGGCGGTGAGCTGCTTCTCGGTCCCCGCCTTCGTGAAACCGGCCGCCACCACCGCCTGCGGCTTGGCCAGGCCGAAGTCGAGCAGCTTC
>DATKCA010000282.1:0-3886 GCA_035544675.1 Thermoanaerobaculia bacterium
GTGGATCAGGAGCGCGAGCCATAGCGGGCGCCGCAACGGAACCCGGCGCGCGAGCCGGATGACCAGCGGCGCGAGCGCGCCCCACAGGTACCAGTCCTTGAGGCCCCACCAGAGGGCGAGGGACCAGTCGACCCGGTAGTAGAGACGGAAGTGCGCCGTGAACGCGAGTCCGAGCGCGGTGGCGAGCGCCACGAGAAGCAGAGCGCCGCTCGAGCGATGGCGCTCGGGCCCGAATCGTGGAACGAGACTGCGCGCGTGCATCCGGCGAATATATCAACGCGGCGATGTCCGCGCCGTTCGTAACCGTTCGCGAATGTTTGCGACGGAGGCGTTTCCGGACGGCGATTCCCTCGACGCCGTCATGACGCCGCGCATCCAGTCGGCGTAGGACGAGATCCGAGTGCAATACCCGACGACGCCGTACACGCCCTCCAGCCCGTCGCGCGCGTGCTCTGCGCCGAGCTGACGCCGGCGACGCACCGCACGCCGTCCGCCTCGAGAAACGCGGGACCGCCGCTGTCGCCCGGCTCTGAGGCTTCTGCTGTTCATTGATCCCAGGAGGCTAAATCGCGCTCCATTCCTCTGTCCGGGGCGCGCGTGAGGACACCCGCGCTCCATTCCTTCCGGCTACACTTCCCCCGCCATGACCATTGTCGCTCTCGAGATCGCTCTGATCCTCATTCTGATTGCCGGCAACGGAGTGTTCGCGCTGTCGGAGATCGCGATCGTTTCGGCGCGAAAATCGCGGCTGCAGAGCCGTGCGGAGGCCGGGAGCCGCCGGGCCCGGGTGGCATTGAAGCTGGCCACGGAGCCTGGGGAATTCCTGTCCACGGTCCAGGTCGGAATCACGATGGTGGGAATCCTGACGGGCGTTTTCGGCGGCGCGACCATCGCCGAACAGCTCGGGAAACGCCTGGATACGATTCCGCTGATCGCGCCGCACGGCCAGTCGGTCGCGGTGGGCATCGTGGTGCTGGCCATCACCTTCGTCACGGTCATCCTCGGCGAGCTGGTGCCGAAGCGGATCGCGCTGGCGCGCGCGGAGACGATCGCGGCGCTCGTCGCTCCTACCATGCAGCGGATCTCCCGCTTCGCGAAACCGGCCGTCTGGGTGCTGACCCGCTCGTCGGACGTCCTGTTTCGGCTGCTGCGGCTTCCTGCCGCCCGCGACGAAAGCGTCACGGCCGAGGAGCTGACGGCGATGGTGCGGGCGGGGAGTGTGCTGGGGGCGTTTCATCCTGCTGAAGAGATCATGGTGCGCGGGGTGTTCACGCTGGCCGACCGCCGCGCCGACATGATCATGCGGCCGCGGCACAAGGTGACCTGGCTCGACATCAACGAGCCATTCGAGCGGCTCCAGCAGCGCATCCTGGAGGGGGGTCACCAGCGGTACCCTGTCGCGGACGGCACACTCGACCGCCTCGTTGGCATCCTCGAGATCAAGGCGCTGCTGCCCGACCTCTTCAAAGGTACGGCTCCCGATCTGCGCAACCTGCTCCGCCAGCCGCTGATCGTGAACGAGCACGCCAGCGGGATCGACGTGCTGCAGCGGTTCCGGACGGTCGCGAACCCGTTCGCAGTGGTCGTCGACGAGTTCGGCAGCATCGAAGGGATCATCACGCTGACGGACCTCGCCTCGACCGTCCTCGGCGACCCCAGCGAGGGGGCCATTACCCTTCGCGCCGACGGCTCCATGCTGGTGGACGGCATGATGAAGTTCGACGATTTCGTCCGTCACGTGCCGCTGGCGAGGGTCGAGCGCGGCGGGCATACGAACCTGGCGCGCTTCGTCCTGTCCCGGCTGGGCAAGATTCCGGCGGCGGGCGACTGGTTCGCGGCCGGTTCCTGGCGGTTCGAGATCGTGGAGATGGACGGCCGCAGGGTCGACAAGGTCCGGGTGTCGAAGATCGAGCCTGAGGAGACGGAAGAGACGGAAGTCGAGTGATCGTGTACTTTAGAGCTGATCATGGCGAGCGCCCTGGCCCTCAAGATCGAGAAGTGGACGATCTGGATCGTCTTCATCGGAATCATCGCCCTTCTCCACCACCTGTTCCCGGTGATCTTCCTGACGTTCATCCTCGCCTACATGGGCAACACGCTGGTGAACGCGATGACGCGGCGGTGGCCACGGCGCCGGCTGAATCTCTGTCTGCTCTTCGGCGCATTCCTGCTGATTCTCACCGGCGTGGCCATCCTCGTCGTGCCGAAGATGTTCGGGGAGGCGCGGCAACTGGCGATGTTCTACATCTCGCGCGATGCGGTGCGCGACGAGCCGCGGCCCGGCACACCGGCCGCCGCGCAGGAAGTTGACGAAACGGCGCTGGACAGGCAGACCCGGCGCTACGTCGACTCGATCCTCATCGCCCTCGTCGGCAACCAGCAGTTCCAGGCCTACGCGCAATCCGAGTCGTACGAGGCGCTGCTCATGCGCGTGGAAGAATCGATCAAGAGGTTCATTCCCAAGGTCGTCACGGGCGTCCGCCGCTTCGTCAACGCCTCGATCTCGGTGTTTCTGCAGTTCCTGCTGTCGATCATCCTGTCTTTTCTGATCCTTTGGGATCTACCGGCGCTGAAGGCGGGGGTGTCGTCGCTGGCGACCGGACGAACGGCGGATATCTACGCGGAGATCGCGCCGGGGATGAGCGCGTTCGGGGTGATGCTGGGGAGGGCGTTCGAGGCGCAGACCGGCATCGCCATCGTCAACGCCATCCTCACGTCGATCGGTTTCCTGATCCTTGGCATCCCGTCGATCGCGCTGCTGGCGACCATCGTGTTCTTCTGCTCGTACGTGCCGGTGGTCGGGGTCATGCTGTCGACGCTCCCCGCCGCGCTGTTCGCGTTCAAGATCGGGGGGGTGACGCTGGTCGGATGGCTCGTGGTGATGGTGCTGATCGTCCACGCCGTCGAGGCCTACGCTCTCAATCCGATCATCTACGGCCGGCACATGAGGATGCACCCGGTGGCGATCCTGATGATCCTCCTCGTCGGCGAGCACCTGTTCGGCATCTGGGGCCTGGTTCTCGGAGTGCCGATCGCCGCGTTCGTCTGGAAGCACGTGATCGGCGGCGGGAACACGGCCACGAGGCCGGCCATCGCAGCGCCGGTGCCCGGAGGCGTCGAGGTCGAGGCGGTAGCCGGCCGGTAGCCGGTAACCGGAAACCGGTAGCCGGAAACCGGTAACGGGAAACCGGTAACGGGAAACCGGAAACCGGAAACCGAGGTAGTCTTTGAGGTGGGACTTTTCGCCGGGTCATCGAAGTATGACTCACAGCTCGTTTCGTGACATCGAGGCGTGGCAGCATGCGCGTGGTCTCGTCCGTCCGGTCTACGAATTCACTCGCCGATTCCCTCCCGAAGAGCAATACGTTCTGACTCCGCAGATGCGTAAGGCTGTGCACTCGGTGCATTCGAACATCGCGGAGGGCCGGGGGCGCCTCTCGAATGCCGAATGGCAGCAGTTTCTCGGTCAGGCCCGCGGATCGCTGATGGAGCTCGAGTCGGACGTGATCGCCGCGTTCGATCTCGAGTACGCCACAGCCGAAGAGGTTGCGGATCTCGGCATCCGCATCCAGCGGGCAGCGCAGGTACTGAATGGTCTCCTGAGATCAACCCGCCGCGGCTTCAAGCAGAAGAAGTACAAGCCACCAAAGACTGAACCACCCACCAATCCAGCTAACGTCCCCTAGAAAGCGGTTTCCGGTTTCCGGTTACCGGTTACCGGTTTCCGGTTTCCGGTTTCCGGTTACCGGTTACCGGTTTCCGGTCAAAGGGCTCCCCACGGTGCCGGCGGCAACGCCACGGGCCTGGTCAGGTCGAACTCCACGCGGAACCGCCGTCCCTGCGCCTCGCGGCGCAAGCCGTAGGTGAAGGTCTCCCCACGCTCGTC
>DATKCA010000283.1:0-67182 GCA_035544675.1 Thermoanaerobaculia bacterium
GCGTCGATCTTGATGAGGGCGATGTCGGTGGCCGGATCGCGGCCGATGACCTTGGCCTCGAGCGTGCGGCCGCCGATGCCGTTCTCATCCGCGCCGAAGTGCACGTCCACTCTCGTCGCGCTTTCCACGACGTGGTTGTTCGTCAGGATGTAGCCGTCCGGCGAGATGATGAAGCCGGAGCCGCCGCTGCGCTGCGGTCTCTCCTCGTCTTCGCCGCGGCGGCGGTTCGGATTCCGGGGATCGGGAAAAAAGAAGTCGAATGGATCCCCGAATTGCCGCCGCGTGCTGTTGCGGACGATCTCCGTCGTGGTGATCGATACGACGGCGGGAGCGACGCGCGCTGCAACGTCGGCGAAGGACGGGATCGTCACGGCGCTGACGGCGCCCTGCGTCGTCTGGATCGCCGTGGGCGCCTGAGCGTTCGATTGGCCCATCAGGCCGAGGTCGGCGCTGATCAGCACTCCGAACGAGACGGACGCGATCACGATCGCTACCGTCGAGATGATGCGTTTGGTGGACTGGCTCATATTCCTCCTGGGTACAGACTGCCGCAACGTGAAACGTTTTGGATGCGCGTCCACGGCAGGCGGCCTAAGCTGGCCGACCGATATTCTGCTCCCGCTTCAGGGCGAGTGCCAGTGCCGCGATGGGCGCGTCTGCCGATTCAGACGCAAACGCGGCGCAGAATGTTTCGGCCGGCCGGAACCGTGACAGTTCGTTCAAGGGGCTCCGGGCCGAGCCCTTTGGCCCCTGAGCCCCGATCAAAAGCACGAAGGCCTCGCGTGGAAGCGAGGCCTCGGCAAATCACCAGGGGTGTGTGAAGTGGTCAGACGACGCGCCGCCGGCCGACGATCAGGCGGTAGATGAGGAGAAGAACCATCGCGCCGATGATCGAGCCGATCCAGCCTGCCGCAGTGTTCTCCCGGCCGAGGAGCGTGCTCGCAAGGAAGCCGCCCACGAACGAGCCGGCGATGCCGAGGAGAATGGTCACAATCCAGCCACCCGGGTCACGGCCGGGCATGAGGAACTTGGCGATCGCGCCAACGATCAAACCGAACAACAGCCATCCAATGATATTCATCAATTTCCTCCAACGTTAAGCCGGCTCCCGGAGCCGGCGCACCCTACTGTTGAGCAACAGGGGTGCCAGAGCGGCGTGATCCATTACACCTTTCCGGGGCTGGGCATCCGCTTTCCTCTACACCCTTCTTGCATTAGCCTCGCGCTCGATCATGAGGAAAAAGCGCATCGGCATCCTGACCGGCGGCGGAGATTGCCCCGGTCTGAACGCGGTGATCCGGGCGGCGGTCCGCACTGCCACCAACGACTACGACATCAAAGTCCTCGGCATCCAGCTCGGATTCGAGGGCCTGATGACGGGCGCGACCATTGCCCTGACCCCGGAGTCCGTCCGGGGCATCCTTCCCAAGGGTGGGACGCTGCTGCGCACCACGAACCGCGGGAATCCCTTCGAGTACCCGGGTGAAGAGGGGAAGGTCGAGGACCGGTCGAAGGAAGTGCTCTCCACCATCGAGGACCTGGGCCTGGACGGGATCATCGCCATCGGCGGCGACGGAACGCTGAAGATCGCCCAGCGGCTCTGCGATCTCGGCGTGCCGATGGTGGCCGTGCCCAAGACGATCGACAACGACCTCGCCGCCACCGACTTCACGTTCGGATTCATGACCGCCGTGGCCACGGCCACCGACGCGGTGGACCGGCTGCACACGACCGCGGAGAGCCACGATCGCGTCATGATCCTCGAGGTGATGGGGCGGAACGCCGGGTGGATCGCGCTCTATTCGGGGATGGCCGGCGGTGCCGACATCATCCTCGTCCCGGAGATCCCGTACCGCCCCGCCGAGATCATCCGCACGATCAACGAGCGGAAGATCGAGGGATCGAAGTTCGACATCATCGTCGTCGCGGAAGGGGCCAAGCGGGAGGGCGGCGAGGAAAGCTACCTCGACCGCAGGACGAGGCGGCTGGGCGGCATCGCATACCAGGTGGCCGCGGAGATCGGGCAGGAGACCGAGCTCGAGATCCGCGTGACCGTGCTCGGCCATATCCAGCGCGGCGGGTCGCCGATCGCGTTCGACCGCATCTTGGCCAGCCGCTTCGGGAAAGCGGCCGCCGACCTCGCTGCGCGCGGCGAATTCGGAAGGATGGTGGCGCTGCGCGGGGAAGACATCGTCTCGGTGTCGATCCGCGACGCGATCTCCAACCCCAAGCTCGTCGACCGTGAAGGGCAGATGGTGAAGGCCGCGCTCAGTCTGGGGATCTCCTTCGGCGATGGACGGTAGCCTTCTTAGTCCTTAGTCCTCCTTAGTCCTTAGTCCTTAGTCCTTGGAGACCTAAGGACTAACGCCTAACGACTAACGCCTAAGCTTACAATGCGCGGCCAATGGCCGACCTGGTCCAGTACCGCGTTGAAGACGGCGTGGCGATCTTCGAGCTGAACGACCCGCCCGCGAACACCTACACGTACGAGATGAACAAGGCGCTCGACGCCTGCATCCTCCACGCGCGCATGGACGATGCCGTCCACGTCATCGTGATCCGCGGCGCGGGCGACAAATTCTTCTCCGCGGGCGCGAACATCAGGATGCTCTCGGAGGTCACGCCGGCCTTCAAGTACTACTTCTGCCTCCACGCCAACGAGACGCTGCTGCGTCTGGAGTCGACGGCCAAGCTGGTCATCGCCGCGCTGAACGGCCACACCGTGGGCGGCGGATTCGAGATCGCGATGGCGGCCGACATCCGCATCGCTCTCCAGGGCTCCGGGAAAGTCGGTCTGCCCGAAGTCACGCTCGGAGTGCTCCCCGGGACGGGTGGGACGCAGCGGCTGGCCCGGATGCTCGGCAAGTCGAAGGCCATCGAGGTCATGGCCGAGGGGAGCCTGTTCGACTACGAGAAGGCGCTGGAGCTCGGGCTCATCAATTACCTGTGGCCGGCCGGCGAGGGCGGGAAGAGGTGGTGGGACCGCGTGATCGAGTACGCCAGGAGCTTCTGCCCGCCGAACAAGGCGGCCATGGCGGTGGGCCGCATCAAGCGCGCCGTGCAGACCGGCTGGGAGATCCCGATCGAGGCCGGCCTGGCCGTCGAGCGCGAGCTGCAGCAGCAACTTTTTCAGAGCGATGACGCCGCGGAAGGCATCACGTCCTACAATCAGAAACGCAAGCCCGAGTTCACAGGAAAATGATGCGCTATCGAAACCTTCACGGAACAGACCTTCAGCTCAGCGAGCTTGGCTTCGGCACGTGGACGGTGACCACCGGCTGGTGGGGCACCTACAGCGATGCCGAAGCTCAGCGGATGATCAGCGCCGCGATCGACCGCGGGATCAACTACATCGACACCGCAGACGCGTACGGCAACGGCCGGGGCGAGACGGTGCTGGCGGCGCTGCTCCGGGAGAAGAAGGACCTCATCGTCGGGACGAAATTCGGCTACGACTTCTACAACAACCCCGAGCGCCCTCGCGGCCAGCGCGAGCTGCCGCAGGACATGTCGCCGAAGTTCATCCGCTTCGCGCTCGAGCAGTCTCTTCAGCGCCTCGGCACCGACCACGTGGCCATCTACCAGCCGCACAACCCGCGCGTCGATGTGCTCATGCAGGACGAACACTGGGAGACCCTGGAGAGCCTTCGCCGCGAAGGGAAGATCCTCTCGTACGGCCCCTCGCTCGGACCGGCCATCGGATGGCGGGACGAGGGCATCTACAGCAACGGCGCGCGGCGCGCGCCGTTGACGCAGATGATCTACAACATGCTCGAGCAGGATCCGGGGCGCGAGTTCATCCTGGCCGCCGATCGCGGCCCCTCCTATGCCGGTGTGGCCGAGGCCTCGGAGGGGGCGACGAACAAGAAGATGTGCGCGCCTTCAGGCGCGTTCGACCCCTCGTTCCGGGCCTGGAAGGCGAAGCCGGCCCCGCAGTTCCTCATCCGCGTCACGCATTCCTCCGGCATGCTCGAAGGCAAGTACACGATCGACACGAAGTTCGACGAGAACGATCACCGCTCCCACCGGCCCCGGGCCTGGCTGGTGGAAGGACTGCAGAAGGTGGAGCGGCTCGAGCCGCTCTGCCGGAGACGCGGGGTGACCATCGGACAGCTGGCGCTGCTGTGGCTCTACGCCCATCAGAGCATCGTCTCGGCGCTGCCGAACATCTATAACGAGGAACAGATCGAGGAGTTCGCGTCCGCTTCCGATCACGCGCCGCTCGCCGACGCGGAGATGGAAGAGGTGCACGAGCTCTACACGCGCAACTTCGACATCACCCCATACGTCGAGGAACCTGCGGCCGCGCGTGCGTAGCGGCTTCTACATCGCGGCTCTTTCACTCCTCAGCATCACCGTCGCCGCGTTGTCGATCGGGAGCGTCCGGCTCGACAGCGCGACATCGGACGAGCCGGCCTACATCGCCGCCGGCATGATCAAGCTCACGGCCGGCCGGCTCGACTTCTTCCGCGACCAGCCGCCGCTCATGAACTCCATCAGCGCGGCACCGCTCGTCGCCGCCGGCTACGAGATGCCGCCATCTGGCAGATCGGCGGAAACCACTGGGGTATCGGCCAGCGATTTCTCTTCCGCTCCGGATACGACGGCCACCGAATCCTGATGCTGGCCAGATTGCCGACGGTCGCCCTGTTCCTCGCGCTCTGCTTCGCCGTCTGTTTCTTCGTCGCCCATCACACCGGCAGCAGGGCGTGGGGCCTCGGCGCGTTCGCGCTGACCGGCTTCTGCCCGAACCTGATGGCGCACGGCAGGCTGGCCACGGTCGACGTGGCGCTCTCGCTCTTCTGCTTCCTGGCCGTCGCGCTCTTCGTGGCCATGCTGGAGCGGCCTGCGTACATCCGTGGCGCCGGCGTCGGCGCCGCTTCCGCCGCCGCGGCGCTCTCGAAGACCTCCGGCAACATCCTCGGGCTCGTCTTTCTACTCCTGCTCGCCGTGGTCCGGCCGAAAGAGAGGAAGTTCTACCTCTGTCTCCTCATGGCGGTCATCGCCGCCGTGGCGGTGCTGGAGGTCGTCATCCTGGCCGAGGGGGGCGAGGCTTATGTTGCGGCGAACTTTCCGGATCTGCCTCGCGTGGCCGTTCCGTTCGCCGAGTATCTCGCCAACCTCGCCGCGATCCGCGACTGGTACCGGTGGGGACATGACAAGCCACAGTTCCTTCTGGGGGAGTTCTCCACGCGCGGCTGGTGGCACTACTATCCGGTCGCCATCGCCCTGAAGACGACCATCCCGGCGCTGCTGCTCGTGGCCGGCTCCTGGCTCGTAGCCTTTGTTTCGTGGAGACGCAGATCCGGCCCTGCCGAGAGCCAGGAGCCAGGAGGCGGGAGCCGCAATGCCGTCCTGGCCTGCCTGCTCTTCGCGGCGCTGTTCCTCCTGATCGCGGCGCGCGGCCAGCTGGCTCTGGGGATCCGGTACGTGCTGCCCATTTACCCGTTTCTGTATGCGGCGGCGATGATCCTGTGGAGCGCCGCGCGTGTGGCGCGGCGTCACGTCGTGTGGATGGTGACCGTGCTGCTGGTCTGGCACGCCGGCGAGAACCTGGCGGCCTACCCGTCCTACATCGGCTACTTCAACGAATTCATCGGCTCGCACAGGAATGCGGACCGCTTTCTCATCGACTCGAATCTCGACTGGGGGCAGGACCTGCGAAGGCTCGATGTCTGGTGCCTGGAGAACGGAGTGACGGAGATTGCGCTGCACTACTTCGGCGGCGCTGACCCGGAATTCGACCTCACCGCGCGCGTGATCGGCGGATATGGCCCGGGCGCCGCGCTGCTGCCGAAGGGCTTCTTCGCGCTGAGCCGGCACTTCTATCGCGTCAGCTTCAGTCCGCAGGTCTCGCGCGTGACCTACGACGACTACCTCGCCGCATCGAAGGCGCGCTACGTGACGACGGTGGGCGACTCGATCATGGTGTACCGCATCGAATGAGCCCGCGCATCGTGCTCGCCGTCCTGGCCATCGTCGTCGCCGCGCTCGCGGTTGGGAGTGTCCGGCTGGACAGCGCGACGGCGGACGAAGGCGCGCACATCGTGGCGGGCCTCGTCAAGCTGAAGACCGGGACCATGGACTTCTTCCCGGAGCAGCCTCCGCTCATGAACTCGTTGAGCGCGCTGCCGCTCGCCCTCGGCGGATACGAGCCTCCGACCGGCTGGCGCGCGGCGCCGGAGCACTGGACCGCGGGTCATGCTCTGCTCTACCGGAGCGGATACGACGCACGGCGGATGCTGTTTCTCGCGCGACTACCCACGATCGCGCTCTTTCTGGCGCTCTGTTTCCTGGTGTACTGGTTCGTTGCGCGCGAGAGCGGGAGCCGGTGGTGGGGCGTCTTCGCATTTGCGCTGACAGGCTTCTGCCCGAACCTCCTCGCGCATGGACGGCTGGCCACGGTCGACATCGGAGCGACGTTCTTCATGTTCGCGGCCACCGTCATGTTCCTCGACGCACTGCGCCGCCAGGATTGGCGGCGCTCCGCTCTGGCCGGAGTGTTGACCGCCTGCGCCGTCCTCTCGAAGACCTCCGCCCTGCTCCTCGGCCCGTACTTTCTGGTGATCGCGATCGTCTTCGCGATCAGGAGGCGTCCCGTCATCAGGACGATCGTGATCAGCTCGATCGCGGCGCTGGTGGTCTTCGAGGCCGTCTACCTCATCGAGGCCAGGAGCATCGACCCGCTTCTGCCGTTCCGCGGGTACTGGAAGAACGTCGAGGCCATCCGTGCCTGGGTCACGACCGGCCACGAACGGCCGCAGTTCCTGCTCGGCGAGTTCTCGACGCGAGGCTGGCCGCATTACTTCCTCGTGGCCTGGCTGCTCAAGGTTCCCCTCGGCGCACAACTGCTCGTGATCGCCGGCGCGGTGCTGGCGGTACGGCGCCGCAATCCCATCGTGATCGCCATGCTGGGTTTCGTCCTGTTCTTCCTGGCCGTCTCCATGACCAGCCACATCAACCTCGGTCTCCGCTACGTGCTGCCCGTGTTCCCGTTCGCGTTCGCCGGTGCGGTGATCTCCCTCAGCGCGGCGAACAAACGTGCCGTGGCCGCGGTGAGCGGCGTTCTGCTGGCGTGGCACATCGGATCGAGCCTCCTCACCTATCCGGGCTACATCAGTTACTTCAACGAGCTGATCGGAAGCCATCGCAACGCCGACAGGTTCCTCATCGACTCGAACCTCGACTGGGGGCAGGACCTGCAGCGCCTGCGTCTGTGGGCCGATGCGAACGGCGTGGACTCCATCCGCATCGACTACTTCGGGGGCGGTGACATCCGCTACGAGCTCGGCGATCGCGCCCAGTCGTGGCCGGCGCCGCGGCCCGAGCCACTGCCGCGGGGATGGTTCGCGCTGAGCCGCCACATGTACCGCTCCCGGACGACGGAAGCGCCGATCGACTACGACAGCTATCTGGCAGGCTCGCGTGCGGAGTACGTCACCACTGTCGGGGGCTCGATCCTCGTCTATCGCGTCGAGTAGGATTGCGCGCCATGACCATCCAGAACCGTCTGTTCATCAATGGAGACTTCGTCGACGCGAAGAGCGGTGCCACGTTTGCGACGACCAATCCGGCCACCGAGGAGAAGATCGCCGACGTGGCCTCGGCCGGGACCGAAGACGTCGACGCGGCCGTGCGCGCCGCGCGCGCGCAGATGGAGCCGGGCTCGGAGTGGCAGAAGATGAAGCCGCGGGACCGGGCCAAGGTCATGTGGCGCATTGCCGACATGCTCACGGCGAAGGCCGAGGAGATCGGCCGGATCGAGACGATCGACAACGGCAAGCCGATCTTCGAGTCGCAGTTCGTCGACACGCCCGCCGCGGCCGAGTGCCTCTACTATTTCGCCGGCTGGTCGGGCAAAGTCACCGGCGAGACGATCCCCGTGCAGGACGGGGCGTTCACGTACACGCTGCGCGAGCCGGTCGGTGTCGTCGGCACGATCACCCCCTGGAACTTCCCGCTGATGCTGGCGGTGTGGAAGATCGCGCCGGCGCTCGCGTGCGGCAACGCCGTCGTCTGCAAGCCGGCGTCGAACACGGCTCTGTCGCTCCTGAAGTTCGCCGAGTATGCCAAAGAGTGCGGACTTCCGGCGGGCGTGCTCAACGTCGTGCCGGGTCGCGGCAGCGTGGTTGGAAATGCCATCGTCGACCACTCCGGAATCGACGCCATCGCGTTCACCGGGTCGGCCGAGGTGGGGCGCGAGCTGATGGCGCGGGCGTCGAAGACGCTCAAGAAGGTGTCGCTCGAGCTGGGCGGGAAGTCGCCGAACATCGTCCTGGCCGATGCCGACCTGGAGGCGGCCTCGCGCGGGGCGCTCAACGCCATCTTCTACGGCAAGGGCGAAGTCTGCGCGGCCGGCTCGCGTCTTCTCGTCGAGGAGTCCGTGCACGACGAGCTCATGGCGAAGATCAGCGATCGCGCCGGCAAGATGGTCGCGGGCGATCCGCTGCATCCCAAGACGCGTCTGGGGGCCATCGTCTCCAAAGAGCAGATGGAGAGTGTCCTGCGCTACATCGAAGCCGGGAAGAGCGAGGGCGCGAAGCTCGTCACCGGGGGTGAGCGCGCCGACATCGGGACCGGCAAGGGCTACTTCCTGAAGCCGACGATCTTCGACGACGTCCAGCCGGACATGCGCATCGCGCGCGAGGAGATCTTCGGTCCGGTGCTGGCCACGATCCGGTTCAAGGACGCCGAGGACGCGATCGCGAAGGGCAACGCCACGGTGTACGGACTGGCGGCGGCGGTGTGGACGCGCGACATCTCCAAGGCGCATCGCGTGGCGCGCGCGCTCAAGGCCGGCACGGTCTGGGTGAACACGTACAACCTCTACGACCCGGCTCTGCCGTTCGGCGGCTTCAAGGAGTCGGGCTTCGGCCGCGATCAGGGCCGGGACGCGCTGGAGAAGTACACGCAGACCAAGAGCGTCTGGGTGAACCTCTGACTCCGTGCTTCCTCTGTGTTCTCTGTGACTCTGTGGTGATCTCTTGAACCACAGAGTCACAGAGACCGTACCGGCAACTCCCGGATCGGTTTCCCTACCAGCCGCGTCAACGCGTTGGCCACGGCCGGCGCGAACGGGCACACTACGGGCTCGCCGAGGCCGTGCGGCCTCTCGTCGGGACTGTCGACGATGTGGGTCTCGATCACCGGCGGGGTCTCGTCGATCATCACGACCGGGAAATCGGAGTAGAGCGACTGCTCGATCGAGCCGTTCTTCACCGTCACCTCGCCCTTCATGTTGGACAGCGACCAGATCACGCCGCTCTCCACCTGCTGCGCCACGCCCAGCGGGTTGATGGCCACGCCGCAGTCGAGGGCGCAGACCACGCGGTCGACGGTGAACGGCAGCCGGTCCGAACCGGCGTCCTTCTTCAGCCTCACATCCACGACATACGCGATGTAAGTCTCGGTGTGGAAGACATTGCAGGCGATGCCGCGTGCCGTTCCGGCCGGAAGAGGCCGGCCCCATCCGCTCTTCTGCGCCACCAGCTCGAGGACCTTGCGCATCCGCGTCCGGTTGATGACCTCGCCGCCGATCGTGTACGTTTCGTCGCCGCCGAGGAGGTCGTAACGCACCTGGATCGGATCGCGATTCGTCTGCCGGGCGATCTCGTCGACGAAGCACTCGCGCGCGAACACCGACGGCGGCGAGAAGACCGATCGCCACGGTCCGATGGGCACCGGCGCGTCGACGATCGCGTACGACATCTCCGAGTCCTTGGCGAAGTACGGCGAGTCGTACACTCCCCAGGCCCACCCGCGCACGGTCTCGGGATTGACCCGGTCGTCCTGCGTCGGAACGCGCCGGGCGTTGTGCGGCGTGCTGGCCTTGCGATGCTCCCAGGCCACGACCTTCCCACTCTCGTCGAGGCCGGCGCGCAGGCGGTGGGCCGACGCGGCCTGGAAGTATCCATGCTTCATGTCGTCCGCGCGCGTCCACACCAGCTGCACCGGCGTAGGCTTCGTGCGCCGCGCAATCTCCACGGCTTCGCGATCGAAGTCGACACCGAGGCGCCGGCCGAAGCCGCCGCCGAGCAGCATCACGTTGACGGTCACCGCCGCCGGCGGGATTCCCAGGAGCGTTGCAGCGGTGCCCTGTACCGCGTTGGGCGTCTGGGTGGGTGACCAGATCGTGCAGCCCTGGTCGGTCACCATGGCCGTGCAGTTCACCGGCTCGAGCGCGGCGTGCGCCCCGAACGGGTAGAAGTAGCTCGCCTCGATGATTTTCGCGACGTTGTCGAATCCGGCCAGGCCCGCGGCATCTTTCCGGATGGTGAGAGCGGGCTTATCGACCGCCTTCTCCAGCGCGGCGCGATGATCGGTGCTGTTGAACGCCGCGTGCGGGCTCTCGCTCCACCGGATCGTGAGTGCCTCGCGCCCCTCCATGGCGGCCCACGTGTTGTCGGCCACCACGGCGATGCCGGTCGGAATCTCGAACACGTCCCGCACGCCTGCGACCTTCTTCGCTTTCGCCGCGTCGAAGCTCGTCACCTTCCCGCCCAGTTGCGGCGACCGCGCCACGACGGCGAAGCGCATCCCCGGAACACGCACGTCCATCCCGAATTGCGCCCGTCCTGTGACGATCTCCGCTCCGTCAGGCCGCCTGTGCGACTTCCCGACGATGCGGTACGCGTCGCGGCTCTTCAGAACCGGCTGTGCGGGCACGGGCTGCTTCGCCGCGTCCGCTGCCAGCTCTCCGTACGATGCCCGCCTCCCGCTGGCGCGGTGGAGCACGGCGCCTTTCTCGGTCTGCAGGGCCGTCGGATCGACGCCCCACTTCGCCGCTGCGGCGCCGACGAGCATGGTGCGGGCTGCCGCGCCGGCCTGGCGCAGCGGATTCCAGAGTCCCATGATGCTGCCGCTGCCGCCCGTGCCGAGGCGTGTGAAGTCCGGACCGGGACTGGCCTGCGTGACGCGCACGCTCGCGAAGTCGGCGTCCAGCTCTTCGGCCACGATCATCGGCAGTGATGTGCGAACGCCCTGTCCCATCTCGCTCTTGCCGACCTTGATGTGGACCGATCCGTCTTTCTCGATGGTCAGCCAGGCGTTCGGACTGAACGGCCTGTCGCTCTCCTGCGCGCCGGCGATGCGGATGCCGAGGACCAGCGCTCCGCTCGCGCTGCCGACGACTTTGAGGAAGTCGCGACGGGTGGTCATCGGCCACCGCCGTTCTTCACGGCCAGCAGCGCCGCTTTCCGGATCCGTGGATACGAGCCGCACCGGCATACGTGATCGGCGAGTGCGCCGTCGATGTCGGCGGCATTCGCGCCCGGCTTTTTCGTGAGCAGCGCCCGCAGCTCGAGGATCATCCCCGGCTGGCAGTAACCGCACTGCGCGACGTCCTCGCTCAGCCAGGCCTGCTGGATGGGATGCGTGCCTCCGGCCGAAAGACCTTCGATCGTCGTGTACTTCCTGCTGGCGGTCTGGCCGAACGTAGTCAGGCAGGACCGCACCGCCACGCCGTTCTCGAGGACGGTGCACGACCCGCAGATTCCTTCGCCGCATCCGTACTTCGTCCCGGTCAGTCCCAGGAGGTCGCGAAGCACCCACAGCAGCGGCATCGCGTCGTCGGCTTCCACCGTCGTCTTCCGTCCGTTCACTTCGATCTGTCTTCGCGCCATGTGGCGAAACCTACCGCATTCTTGTGTCACAGGTTGCAAAAAACCGGCAGTCTTGAGCACGATAGGAAGCGTGAACATCCGTTTCGGCGATCTGATCTTCGACGGCGAGCTGCGGCGCCTCACGCGCGGGGGCCAGGACGTCCATCTCTCCCCGAAGGCGTTTCAGCTGCTGGCAACGCTCATCGAGGCGCGGCCGCGGCCGGTCGCGAAGGCAGCTCTCATCGACCTGCTCTGGCCCGATGTCGTCGTGGAAGAGGCGAACGTCCGCAACCTCATCGCCGAGATTCGCGAAGCGATCGGTGATCAGGGGAAGGAGGGGAGCGGTCGCGGTTCCGTCATGATCCGCACGATTCCGCGATTCGGCTACGCCTTCGAGGCGGAGGCCGGCGACTCGGAGGCGGAGGAGGTTCCGCGGCTGATCGGCCTGCATCGCGACTATCCTCTGAGGGGCGAAGAGAATGTGATCGGCCGCGACGGCGACTGCGCGGTGACGCTCCCCGACCCGCTCGTCTCCCGCCGCCATGCCCTCGTCCGCCTCACCGCCGGCCAAGCCACCATCGAAGACCTCGGCAGCCGCAACGGGACGCTCGTCAACGGCGTCAGGATCGCCGCGCGGACCGAGCTCAGCGACGGCGACACGATCGAGGTCGGTCCGGTGCGAATGACGTTCCGGATCCTCGACCGGAACCGGGAGACCGAGCCGATGGTCCGTTGATGGCTCGTGGTCAACGTGGAATGGAGCGGCACCCGCGCTCCATGATGTGCACTCGTGCCTGTTGGCCGGCCATTCTCCGGGGTGCTATAGAATCCGCCGCCTATGCGGAAACCAGCCTTCATCCTGCTCGCTGCTCTCTCCCTCATACTCATGGGCTGCCCGCCGAAGGGCGAAGTCGGTCAGGCTGCGGGCGGAGGGGACGGCGAGATCCTCGTAGGCGAGTACGGCTCCCTGACCGGCTCGGAGGCTACGTTCGGCCAGTCCACGCACAACGGGATCATGATGGCGATCGACGAGGTCAACGTCGCCGGCGGCGTCAACGGACGCACGATCAGAGTTCGGACCGAGGATGACCAGTCCAGGGCGGAGGAGGCGGCCAATGCGGTCTCGAAGCTGATCTCCCAGGACGGCGTCGTGGCCGTGCTTGGTGAGGTGGCGTCGTCGAACTCGCTCGCGGCCGCTCCGATCTGCCAGTCGAACAAGATCCCGATGATCACGCCGTCCTCGACCAACCCGACTGTGACGGAGAAGGGCGACTACATTTTCCGGATGTGCTTCCTGGACTCCTATCAGGGCGAGTCGATGGCCGGCTATCTCACCAGGCAGCTGGGGATGAAGACGGCGGCGATTCTCATCGATGTCAAGAGCGATTACTCGACAGGCCTGGCGAACTTCTTCGAGCGCGCCTTCATCGCCAACGGCGGCCGCATCGTCGGCAAGCAGAGCTACGCGAAGGGCGATAACGACTTCCGCTCGCAGCTCACCGCGCTGCGGGCCACGAATCCCCAGGTGCTCTTCATCCCCGGCTACTACAACGACATCGGCCAGATCGCCATCCAGGCCCGCGACCTCGGCATGAGGATGCCGCTGGCCGGCGGCGACGGATGGGAGTCGCCCAAGCTGATCGAGATCGGCGGCAAGGCGCTGGAAGGCTCCTTCTACTCGAACCATTACTTCGCGGGTGATACCGCGCCGGTCGTACGCGACTTCGTCGAGAAGTACAGGGAGCGTTTCGGACAGACGCCTGACGCGCTGGCAGCGCTCGGGTACGACGCGGCCAAGGTACTGGCCGACTCGTTGAAACGCGCGGGAAGCACCGATGGCCCGGCCATTCGCGACGCCATCGCATCGACCAAGGGGTTCGAAGGGGTCACCGGGTCCATCACGCTCGGTCCGGACCGCAATCCGCTCGGGAAGAAGCTGGTCATCGTGGAGATCCGGAACGGCCAGCTGACGCTCAAGGACACGGTCGAGCCGGCTGGCGCCGCGGCGCCCGCCGCGGCGACGACGACCACTGCGGCTGCAGCGACGAGCGGCTCGTAGGGGGCCGCTCGAATCGATGCAGACGCTCTTACAGAACCTGCTCAACGGGATCGCCGCCGGCTCCATCTACGCCCTGATCGCGCTCGGCTACACGATGGTGTACGGCATCCTGAAGCTGATCAATTTCGCCCACGGCGACATCTTCATGCTGGGCTCGTTCGCCGGCTACTACGGCGGACGCTATCTGGCCGGCAAAGTGGTGGGCGACTCGGTGGCCAGCGTCGGCAGCGCCGCGCTGGTCCTGATCCTGTCGATGCTCATCTGCGGTCTGTTCGGCTATCTCAACGAGAGGATCGCGTACAGGCCGTTGCGGAACGCTCCGCGGATCGCGTCGCTGATCACGGCCATCGGCGTGTCGTTCTTTCTCGAGTATGGCGGTCAGATGGTGTTCGGCCCCGACCCGAAGTTCTTCCCCACGCTGATCGAGAAACGGATCATCAACATCGGGGGCATCACCACCACGAACTACCAGCTCATCGTCCTGATCGTGGCCCTGGCGTTCATGGCCCTGCTGCAGTACGTGGTGTACGGCACCAAGTTCGGGCGGGCCATGCGGGCCGTGTCGTACAACTACGAGACGGCGTCGCTGATGGGAATCCCCACCGACCGGATCATCTCGATGACGTTCATCATCGGATCGATGCTGGCCGGGGTGGCCGGCATCCTCTACGGGCTGTCGTATCCGAAGATCGATCCGCTCATGGGCATCATGCCCGGCCTCAAGGCATTCGTGGCCGCGGTGCTGGGCGGGATCGGCAACGTGCCTGGCGCGATGGTGGGCGGACTCATCATCGGCGTCGTGGAGGCGTTCGTGGGAGGGAGCCCGTTCTCGAGTTATCGCGACGCCATCGCCTTCGTGATCCTGATCGTGATCCTGCTCTTCCGGCCGAGCGGGCTGTTCGGGAAGTATCAGGCCGAGAAAGTCTGAACATTGATGAAACGCCTTCCCTGGTGGCTCCGCGACCTGATCTTCCTCTGCGGCCTGATCGTGGTCCTGCTCGGCGCCACCTACGCGCTCAGCTACGCGGAGTCGTATTACCCGGCCATGCGGTACTACCACCGCATCCTGGTGATGATGGGGATCAACATCGGGCTGGCCGTGTCGCTGAACATCATCAACGGTCACGCCGGGCAGTTCTCGCTCGGGCACGCCGGCTTCATGGCCATCGGGGCGTATTTCGCCTCGTTCCTGACGGTGTTCTATTTCGGGCCGTACGTGGACAAGTTCTCCGAAGGGACGATGACGCACTGGATCCTGCAGAATGCGCTGCTCGTCGTGGCGGTGATCGCGGCGGGAGGGCTCGCCGCCATCGCGGGGTACATCGTCGGTCTGCCGTCGCTGCGGCTGCGCGGCGACTACCTGGCCATCGTGACGCTCGGCTTCGGGGAGATCATCCGCGTGCTCATCCTCAACATCGACAAGGTCGGCGCTGCGCGCGGCCTCTCCGGCATCCCGGAGTGGAGCAACCTGTTCTGGGTGTTCTTCTTTTCCGCGATCACCATCCTCATCTCCGTGCGCCTGGTGAACTCGTCGGTGGGACGCGCCTTCCTGGCCATTCGCGAAGACGAGATCGCAGCCGAGGCCATGGGGGTGGACACCACGCGGTACAAGGTGAAGGCGTTCATCATCGGCTCGTGCCTGGCCGGAGTGGCGGGAGGGCTGTTCGCGCACTACACGCCGGCGTACCTGAACCCGACGATGTTCACGTTCATCCGCTCGTTCGAAGTCGTGGCCATGGTCGTCCTGGGCGGACTGGGCTCGATCAGCGGGTCGGTCCTGGCGGCGATCATCCTCACGTTCCTGCCGGAAGGGCTGCGGAACGTCAAGGAGTTCATCCCCGGCGGGCGCGATCCGCGCATGGTGATCTACGCGCTCATGCTGATCATCCTGATGCTCACCCGGCCGCAGGGGCTGCTGGGGCGCCGCGAGCTGTGGGACATCCTGGCCCGGCGCAAGGACACGGTCGCCAAAGACCCGCGCGACGATGACGCCGGCGGCGACAAGCTCGATCGCGACTCCGGGCCTCCGGTGACATGATGGCTGGCGATCAACCGATTCTCGAGGCCAGCAGCGTCACGATCCGCTTCGGCGGACTGACCGCGGTGTCCGACTTCAACATGGACATCCGTCCGCACGAGCTGGTCGGCCTCATCGGCCCGAACGGCGCGGGCAAGACCACGATCTTCAACATGCTCACCGGCGTGTACAAGCCCACTGAAGGTGAGATCAAAATCGCAGGCCAGTCCACCCGCGGCTTCAAGCCCTATCAGATCACCAGCCTCGGCGTGGCCAGGACGTTCCAGAACATCCGGCTGTTCAAGGACCTCTCCGTCCTGGACAACGTGAGGATCGGCGGCCACATCCACTACAAGTACGCCGGGACCGTGGCCGTTCTGCACACCAACCGGTTTCACGAGGCGGAGAGCGTGGCGGAAGAAGAGGCCCTTCGCCTGCTCGAGATCTTCGGCCTGCGCAGCCGCGCGCACTACAACGCCAAGAACCTCCCGTACGGCGATCAGCGGCGCCTCGAGATCGCCCGGGCCCTGGCCGTGCGCCCGAAGCTGCTGCTCCTCGACGAGCCTGCCGCGGGCCTGAACACCGGCGAGACGCTGGAGCTGATGAACAAGATCCACGAGATCCGCGACCGCTTCGGCCTGGCCATTCTCCTCATCGAGCACAACATGGAGCTGGTCATGGGGATCTGCGAGCGCATCGTCGTCCTCAGCTTCGGCAAGACGATCGCGCAGGGGCCCCCGGATGCGATCCGCAGCGACCCCACCGTCATCGAGGCATACCTCGGCGAGCCGATGGAGGCGGCCGGGCTGTGAGCGCCCTTCTCTCCGTCCGCGGACTCGAAGTGATGTACGGCAACATCCCGGCCCTGCACGGCATCGACCTCGATGTCGAGAAGGGCGAGATCGTGACGCTCATCGGCGCGAACGGCGCCGGCAAGACGACCACTCTCCGGACCATCTCCGGGCTTCTGCGCCCGCGCCAGGGCACGGTCACGTTCAACGGAAAGAGCGTAACCGCGACCAAGCCGCATCTCATCACGAAGATGGGCATGTCGCACGTCCCGGAAGGGCGGGGGATCTTCGCCAACCTGACCGTGGAAGACAATCTCGAGCTGGGCTGCTACGTCCGCAGCGACAAGATCGAGGGGTCCGAATACGATCGCGTGTTCTCGCTCTTCCCCATCCTCAAGGACCGGCTCAAGCAGAACGCCGGTACGCTGTCGGGCGGCGAGCAGCAGATGCTGGCGATCTCGCGGGCTCTGATGTCGCGCCCGTCCGTGCTGCTTCTCGACGAGCCGTCGCTGGGCCTCGCTCCGCAGATGGTGCAGACGATCTTCCGCGTCATCCGCGAGATCAACAGCGAGGGGACGACGATCCTGCTGGTCGAGCAGAACGCACACATGGCCCTGGTCACCGCGCATCGCGGCTACGTCATGGAGACAGGCCGGATCGTGCTCACCGATCAGGCCAGGGCGCTCCTGGCCTCGGATCGGGTAAAAAAGGCCTATCTCGGCGGGTGAGCCGGACCCGGAACCCTATTTGCACTGCCCGTTACAGATTCGGCAGAGGAGACTGATATGCGCTTCTTTCTAAATACTTTTGTGATCATGGGGTTACTCATCACGGCATCGCCGGCTGATGCGCAGCAGGTCACGACTCGCGAGCAGTTGGCTCAGGCGCAGCTGAACCTGCTCCTGCAGGCTCAGCAGGTACTGTCGGCTGCCGAGACAGCCGGGGCGGCCTCGCTGGCGCGCGCGCTCTACGATGACGCTCAGTGGCGTGCGCGGTTCGCACAGGAGAACTGGAACGCGGACAAGCGTGAAGCCCGCGAGAACGCTCGCCTTCGAGCTTCCGAGGCGCTGTGGGCGGGACGGGCGGCGCTGGCCAGAACGCAGTGGCTCAGCACGAACGCGGCAATCCGCAATCTGCAGTCGGACATCACGCGGTTCGGCGGCCGTTCGGACCTGGTGGTGGAGGATGAGCCGGCCTCTCTGGAGTTCGTCCGCGGGACCTCGACGCGCCAGCGCATCGACACGGCGCAGGCGTGGATCGACCGGGCCAAGTCGGCCGGAGCCGAGAGCATGGCCGGGAACGACCTGGCCAGCGCCACGGAGAACCTGCAGACGGCCCGGACGATCACGCGCGGCAATCGCGAGAGCGAGACGGCCGATCACCTGGCGTATGTCGCCGAGATGATCGGGCGCCGCGGCTACTACCTGGCCCGGTCGTCAGAAGCGTCCCGCGCTCTTCCGCCAGTTCAGCTCGAGCGCACGCGTCTCGCGCAGGCGGCCAGTGAGGCGGCAGCCGCGACCGAGCGCGCGCAGCGCGAAGAAGCGCAGCGGCAGGCCACAGCGCTGCAGCAGCAGCTCGCGGCCGAACAGGCCAACCGGCAGGCGCAGTCGGGCGAGCTGGATCGCCTCCGCCAGCAGGTCGAGGAGAACCGGCTGATGATGGATACGCGCGTCCTGCAGGACCGCGTCGCGCGTGAGGAAGCCGAACGGCGGCTCGACGAGGCCATCATGCGGTACCAGGCCGCGCTGACGAACGCGAGCACCGTCGAGGCGGAGAACCTCCGCCGGCAGGTCGAGGACCAGCAGATCGCCCTTCGCGCCATCCAGGAGCGCGAGCGCCTCAACGAGCAGAACCTGTCGGCCGAGATCGAGCGGCTGCGCATGGAGCTGCAGACCGTTCAGAACCGGGGCACCGCGAATGCTCAGGCGCTGGCCGAGCGACAGACCGAGCTGCAGCGGCGCGAAGAGGAGTTCCAGCGCCTCCGCCGCGAACGTGAAGCCGATCTCGCCGCGCGCATGCAGGTGGAGCAGCAGCAGCAGGCCGCCATCACCGAAGCGCAGCGCCGCCGCCAGGAGGCGGAGATGCAGGCGCAGCAGCTGCGCATGCAGGTCGAGGCCGTCCAGCAGCAGCAGCAGCAGACGCAAGCCGAGCTGGAGAGAGCGCGCCAGACGGCGCAGACCACACAGGCTGAGCTCGAGCGCGCCCGCACCGAACTGGCCGTGCGCGAGGCCGAGACGCGGCGCCTCCGCCTGCAGCAGGAGCTGGCCCGCCTGGCCACGACACGCACCGACCAGCGCGGCCTCATCGTCACGCTGCCGGGCATCTTCTTCGACTCCGGGAAGAGCCAGCTCACGCCCGGCGCGCGCAACACGCTGACCCGGATCGCTGACCAGCTGAAGCCCGACGCCTCGGTGCGCATCGCCGTGGAAGGCCACACCGACAGCGTCGGATCGGATGCCATGAATCAGGAGTTGTCGGAGAAACGGGCGGCCGCCGTCCGGGACTTTCTCCTCGCCGCCGGCATCCCGGCCGATCGTCTCAGCGCCAGCGGCCGCGGCGAAGCAGTCCCGGTCGCGTCCAACAACACCGCCTCCGGCCGCCAGCAGAACCGGCGGGTGGAGCTGATCATTACGAACATGTAACCCATCAGGGGGCCTCGGGCCTCAGGAAGCCGCCGCTCATCCAGCGATCGGTTCTCCCGAGGCCCGAGGCCCGAGGCCTAAGGCCCGAGGCCTAACCTTTCCCCCTCCCTTCCGTCTATTAGCGCAACGGAGGGTTCATGCGACGACTTTTCATCCTTTCTCTACTGGCGCTGATCGTGGCGGCACCGGCCTACTCCTGGGGGCGGCACGGTGGCGGCGTGTCGATCTCGATCGACGACGGCGACGTGACCGATTGTGGCGATCTGCGCATCCGGTTCGGCGGCGAGCGCGCCCACGTCCTCACCGAAGAGGTTTCGGTTGCCGGCGTCCGCTCGCTGCGCGTCCGCAGCGCGCGACAGGGCGGGATCCGCGTGACGGGCTGGTCCGGCAGCAGCTACTCGGTCCAGGCCTGCAAGGCGGTTGCTGACGGCGTGAATCCGGCCGACATCCGCGTCACGTTCTCCGGCAGCGAGCTTTCGGCCACCGGACCGGACGGCGGAGATTGGGTCGTCTATTTCCTGGTGCGCGCCCCGCGCGGGGCGACACTCGACCTCGACTCGACGAACGGGCCGGTCTCTCTCGACTCGGTCGACGGGACGGTCACCGCGCGCGTGACGAACGGTCCGCTGTCGCTCCGAAACACCTCGGGCCGCGTCGACGCCTCGTCCACGAACGGTCCGATCAGCATCGCCGGTGGCGGTGGGGAAGTGAAGGCCCAGGCCACCAACGGTCCGCTGTCGGTGAAGCTGGAGGGCTCCGGGTGGAACGGCACGCTCGACGCGTCGACGAAGAACGGTCCGGTGTCGCTCAAGCTCCCGCGCGGGTATCGCTCGGGCGTGGTCCTGGAGTCTCGCGGCCGCGGTCCCATCACCTGCCGCGCCGATGACTGCCGCCTCAACTCGCTCTTCGACGGCGAAGACGATGAGCCGCGACGAATCCAGCTCGGTTCCGGTCCCCAGAACATTCACCTGTCGACCGTCAACGGTCCAGTCAGCGTGAAGAACGCCGAGTAGATCGGCCTTGGGGTTAGCCGTCAGGCCTTAGGGGAGCCGGTCTCCTAAGGCCTGAGGAACCTCTGCGTAAGCTCTGCGTCCTCTGTGACTCTGTGGTTTGACGTCAACCACAGAGTCACAGAGATCACAAAGTTGCGCAGAGGCTCCCTAAGGCCTAAGGACTAAGGACCAAGGCCTAAGGACTAAGGCCGTCTAACGCCGAGCGTCTAACGCCTGAAGTCACCCTTTACAATGACGCGGTGTCCGTTCCGGCCCAGCTCGGCACCCGGAGGCTCGTCACAGTTCTCGGCGTCACCTTCGGCGTAGCCGTCTCGGTCGGCAACACCGTCGGGGCTGGAATTCTGCGGGCGCCGGGCGAAATCGCGGCGTATCTTCCGGAGTTCTGGCCCTTTCTGGCCATCTGGCTGGCCGGCGGGATCTATGCGCTGCTCGGCGCGAACGCGCTCTCCGAGCTGGCCACGCTCGTCCCGCGGTCGGGGGGCCAATACGTCTTCGTGCGGCGCGGCCTCGGCGACTACGCCGGCTTCGTGGTCGGCTGGAGCGACTGGATCTCCACCTGCGGGACTACGGCCCTGGTCGGCCTGGTGCTCGGTGAGTACCTGGTCGGACTCGTTCCCGAGCTGCGCGCGTACGAGTTCGTGGCCCTGGTCATCGTGATCATGCTCACGACCGTGCAGTGGGCGGGGGTGCGGTGGGGTGGCGCGGCGCAGAACGTCACGACGGTTCTCAAAGGCGTCGCGCTTCTCTTCTTCGTGGGAGCCTGTTTCTACTTCGGAACACGCAATCCGGCCGCGGCCGCGCTTCAGGTGGACCGGGAGACCACGATGCTGCTGGCCGTCATCCTCTCGATGCAGGCGGTGATCTACACCTACGACGGATGGACGGCGCCGATCTACTTTTCGGAAGAGATCAAGGACCCGGGCCGGAACATCCCGCGGGCGATGTTCAGCGGCCTGGCCGTCGTCATCGTCGTGTATCTGCTCGTCAACATCGGCTTCGCACGGGTGGTGCCGCTGCCGACTCTGGCCGGTGAGAAGCTCGCCGCCGCGGCGGTCGCGCAGCACATGTTCGGGATCAACGGCGACACGGTTCTGCGGCTCGTGGCGGTGTTGATCCTGTTCAGCGCGGTGAATGCGAACGTGCTGATGGCGCCGCGCGTCGTCTACGCGATGAGCAACGACCGTCTGTTCTGGCACGGGGCGTCGGAGGTGAACCGGGGCGGTACACCGGACATCGCGCTGCTGCTCAGCAGCATTCTGGCCGGCGCGTTCATCGTGACGGGAACGTTCCAGACCGTCATCGGAAAGCTGGCCTTTTTCTTCGTCGCCAACTACACGCTCTCGTTCATCACGCTGTTCGTGCTGCGCCGCCGCGAGCCCGCCGTCCAGCGTCCGTACCGCGCCTGGGGACATCCGCTGACCACCGGGCTGGCCCTGGTCTCGTCGATCGCGTTTCTCATCGGATCCGCGCTCTCCGACACGGCCAACACGCTCTGGGCGGTGGTCATCCTCTTTCTGAGCTACCCCGTCTATCTGTTGATCTCCCGGCGCGGTAGAGTGCCATCGTGACCTGGTCCTTCGATCCGCGGCTGGCGCGAGCCTCCACGATTCCCTCCGGCTACTACACCGATCCGGACGTGCTCCGCCTGGAGAAGCGGAACATCTTCGAGAAGACGTGGCAGCTCGTCGGGAGCGCCGAGCAGGTATCCGAGCCCGGCCGCTACTTCACAGCAGTGATCGGCGATGAGCCCGTGCTGATCACGCGGAGCGGCGACGGCGCGATTCAGGCGATGTCGAACGTCTGCCGTCACCGCGCCGGTCCCGTGGCCAGGGGGGAGGGAAAGCGCAGCTCGATCCAGTGCCGCTACCACGGCTGGACGTACTCCCTCGACGGCCATCTGCTCGGCACTCCGGAGATGGACGGCATCGAGTGTTTCGATCGCTCGGAGATCGCCCTGCCGCGATTCCGCGCCGAGGAGTGGAACGGGCTCCTCTTCGTGACCCTCGACCCCGGCGCCCCCTCACTCCTGGAGTGCTTCGGCGGTCTCGCGGACGACATGCCGAAGAACGACTTCAGCGGCTTCCGCCTCGCCGCGCGCAAGGAGTGGGAGCTCGCGTGCAACTGGAAGGTGTACGTCGACAACTACCTCGAGGGCTATCACATCCCGATCGTGCATCCCGGTCTGTTTCGCGAGCTCGACTATCCGAATTACCGCACCGAGACGAAGGGAAGCCATTCCATTCAGTTCGCGCCGGCGAAGGAAGGGCGCATCAGGCTCGTGGAGGGGCGAGAGAGCGAGGTCCGCTACTTCTGGCTTTACCCCAACCTGATGTTGAACGTCTATCCGGACAACTTCTCCACGAACCTGATCGTGCCGCTGGATCACGCGCGGACCCGGACCGTGTTCGAGTGGTACTTCCGGGACCCCGAATCGAAGCGCGTGAAGGACGAGCTTGCCGAGACCGTGGCGTTCAGCGATGAGATTCAGCTGGAGGACATCGAGATCTGCCAGGACGTGCAGCGCGGCCTGCAGTCGTCGACCTACGAGAGCGGGCGCTATTCGCCGGTGCGTGAGAACGGCGTCCATCACTTTCACGGGCTGTACGCCGCTTCGATGGAGCTCCGGCGGGAGGAATGATCTCGTCCATGATCACCCTCGAGATCCTGGGATCGGTCGCGCTGCTGCTCGTCGCGGTGTACATCGTGGTGCGGCAGGTGGCATCGGTGCGCGCCGAGCGCGCCCTTCGCGAGACGAACCAGTTCGCCGCCGAGATCATCGAGAACGCCGGCGAGGGGATCGTCGTCTACGACCGTGAGCTGCGCTACCTGCTCTGGAACCGCTTCATGGAAGACCTCACCGGCCTGCCCGCCGACCAGGTGGTGGGAAAGAAGGCGCCGGAGATCTTTCCGCACATCCGCGAGCAGCACGTCGACGAGCTGCTGTATCGGGCCATGGAAGGGGAGACCGTTTCCTCGCCCGACATCCATTACTTCGTGCCCGGGACAGAGAGGCGGGGCTGGATATCGGCCGTCTACCGGCCGCACTACGACGCAAACGGCCACATCGCCGGGGCCATCGGTCTGATCCGCGACATCACCGAGCGAAAGACCGCCGAGCAGCAGATCGAGTTTCAGGCGTACCACGACTCGCTGACCGCACTGGCCAACCGCCGGCTCTTCCAGGAGCATCTGACGCTGGCGCTGGCGCTGGCGCAGCGGCGGAGCCGTCTGATCGCCGTGCTGTTTCTCGACCTCGATCACTTCAAGGTGGTGAACGACTCGCTCGGCCACTCCGTCGGTGACGAGCTGCTCAAGATCGTGGGAGCGCGGCTCAAGTCCGCCGTGCGCGAAGGCGACACCGTGGCGCGAGTGGGCGGCGACGAGTTCACGATCGTGCTGCAGGACCTCCAGCACAAGGACGACGCGGTGATCGTCGCCGAGAAGGTCCTGCGCACCATCGCCGAGCCGGTCGACGTGTCGGGGCACCGGCTCTACGTCACCACCAGCATCGGCATCACCACGTTTCCCGACGACGGCGACGACGCCGAGACGCTGATCAAGAACGCCGACAACGCCATGTATCGCGCCAAGGCCGAGGGGCGGAACACGTTTCATATGTCGACGCAGGAGCTCAACCGCTCCATGCAGGAGCGGATGACGATCGAGAGCGGCCTGCATCAGGCCATGGAGCGCAACGAGTTCGAGCTCTACTATCAGCCGCAGATCGACGTTCGCTCCATGAGAGTGGTGGGGATGGAGGCTTTGCTGCGCTGGCGTCATCCCCAGCGCGGGATCGTCGCGCCGGCGGACTTCATCGGCGTGGCCGAGGATCGCGGTTTCATCGTGCTGATCGGTGACTGGGTGCTGCGGACGGCCTGCAAGCACACCCGCTCCATCACGGCCGGCACGCCGGATCGCGACTTCCGCGTTGCTGTGAACATCTCCGCACGACAGTTCCGCGACCAGACGCTGGTGCAGCGGGTCGAGTCCGCCCTGCGTGAGTCGGGCCTCGAGCCGGGACGGCTGGAGCTGGAGATCACCGAGAGCGTGGCCATGGAAAATGTCGAGCTGACTCTCTCCGTGCTGACGCAGTTGCGGCGGCTGGGCATCCGCATCGGCCTCGACGACTTCGGCACCGGTCATTCCTCGCTCAGCTATCTCAAACGGTTTCCGCTCGACTCGCTGAAGATCGACCGCACCTTCGTCGACGACCTGCCCGACCGCTTCGAGGATGCCGCCATCGTGCGCGCCGTCATCCAGCTCGCCCAGGGGCTGAACCTGCGCGTCGTCGCGGAAGGCGTGGAGCGGCCCGAGCAGCTCGCCTTCCTCCGCGAGAACGACTGCCAGGAAGTGCAGGGCTACTACTTCGGCCAGCCGCTCCAGGCCGCGGAGTTCGAGAGACTCTTCGCGCTCGACGAAGCGGTGGCTGTGTCTCCCTGAAGCCCCTTCAGCCTCGCAGAAGCTCGTGGTCGTCGGGACGGGGAGGAGGGATCACGTTTGCCGGCGCCGGAGAGGTGGCGCGAGAGCAGCAGGACCGGCTGCGCCGGCGCCGATGACGTCGTACTTCAACGGGAGAACGTCGTGCCGATCACGTGCCCCAAGCGGCGCCGCGATCTTCGGATGTCTTACTCGCCCACGATCTCGCGCCACGGAAGCTTGCGAACCAGAGTCACCTTCTCGTCGATCTCCACCTGCGTCGCTTTCTCGCCGAGGACACGTCGCAGGTACTCGACTTCGGTCGAGACGAGCTTGTTGTGTTTCGGGAGAAGGCGGATGGCAGCGCTCTGGAGGTTGCGTTCCGAAACGGAAATGAGTTTGGGGGTTCTCTTGACCTTCTCACTCATGACGTTCATGAAAAGGGCAACCGCCAGATTTGCCGAAACAATCCTGCGGATCAGGCCATTACCGTTTTCGAGTGTTGGTGATCACACGGCTCTGTACGGCGGTGCGGAACGAGAACGCCTCCTGCACGAACGACCGGCGCTCGGATGTGCATTCGCAGAGCGCGCAGCGGAGCCCTTCCACGTGCGCTGCGCGGGTGTGAGAACAGAGGTCGCACTTCGAGCCGGGCATGCTCATGGATGGTTATTTGATCAAGAGTGATGCCATAGCGGATGAGATTCTCGTCCGCGTAGAATCCGAGCCCGAAATGGAGCGTGGCGGAGCCGATTCGCTCCGCCCCGTAGAGACGATGACTGAGCTCTTCGACGCCATCCGCAGCGGCGATGCCGCCGCCGTCCACTCTCTGCTCGACTCGGATCCGGGGCTTCTGGCGGGCAGGCAGAACAACGTCTCGGCGGTGATGTGGGCGATCTACAACGGCCGGAAGGAGATCGCGCGGCTGCTCGTCCAGCGCGGCGCGGACGTCTCCTTTCACGAGGCCTGCGCCCTCGGCGATGCCGAGAGAGTGGCGGCAATGCTCGAGGCCGACGCGAGCCTGCTGGACGCGAAGTCGCCGGACGGCTTTCCCGGGGTGGGCCTGGCGATCTTCTTCGGCCATCCTGGTATCGCCAGGCTCCTCATCGAGCGCGGTGCCGATGTCGCCATGCCTGCAGACAACGCCCAGCGCGTTGCGCCGGTCCACGCGGCTGCGGCTGCATGCGATCGGGAGACGATGCTTCTCCTTCTCGAGCGGGGCGCCGATCCGAATGCGCGGCAGCAGATGGACTACACGGCGCTGCACGGCGCGGCGAGCCGCGGCGACGTGGAGATGGCGAAGATGCTGATCGATCGCGGCGCGGACCGGGCGGCGCGCGGCAGCGACGGCAAGACGGTGGCCGAGGTCGCCGTCGAGCATGGACATCCGGAGTTCGCGGCGTGGCTCTCGGCCAACTAGTGAGTGAGAGGAGCGGGGGCGCTACGCGGTCACGCCCGTCGGGTCGAGCCGTGCGTCGGGAAACGAGCCGCGTCCGAAGAAGACGTGCTCGGCGATGGCGCGGAACGGCTGCAGGCGCAGCATCGAGCATCCCAGCTCGATGATTGCCGGGCTCCGGATCGTGGCGATGGCGCGCCGCATCCACCGGCGGGCGATGAATCGCGCGCCGAACCTGGCGCCGGTGTATTGCGCGAGCACGCGGGCGTCGCCGGAATCGAGGTAGGCGGCGATCACCTCCGCCGCGAAGGTCGAGAGGCGAATCGCTGCGTCCAGACCTCCGGCCGTGAGTGGTGAGACGGCGCCGGCTGCATCACCCGCGAGGAGTCCCCTCTGGTTTGCGATCCGGCCCAGGATTCCGTTGACCGGGATCAGCCCGCCGCGGCGCTCGATGGTCCGGGCGTTGGCAAAGGGGAGCGATTGCCGGAACGTGCGCAGCGCCTGGGCCGGGTCGAATCGCTCGCGATATCCGGCCAGTCCGACATGCGCCTCGCTGCCGTCATCGACGACCCATGCGATGTATCCGGGTGCGAGCCGGGGGTGGAGATAGCAGTGAAGCGCCGGCTCGCCTCCGGCGGACTCGACCACGTCCTCCAGCCCGACGAGAAACTCGCTGTTGCGGTCGAGCGAGAGGCAGCGGGCGACGGCCGAGCGCGCCCCGTCGGCGCCGGCGAGGTATCGCACGGCGCAGGTCTGTTCACGGCGGTTGCGCCGGAGGGTCAGTGCTGATCCGTCGAATGCCACGAACTCGGCGGATGGCATCCAGGTCACGCCGGCGCGGGAGCACTGCTCCAGAAGGTAGAGATAGAGCCAGCTCATGCGGCCGACGCGGAACTCGTCCTGCCCGGCCACGAGATGGAAGGGGCGGCGGGAGGGGGAGTAGAGGGTGACGTGGCGGATGGGCGCGCCGAGCTGCTCGCCGGGCAGCGGGAAGTCCTCCCACGTTTTGCGAACGAAGATGCCGGTGGTGTGCACGCCGTCGGCGACGGAGGCCTTGCGGTCGGCGAGGAGGACGCGGAGGCCGCGAGAGGCGAGGAGGCGGGAGAGGTGGAGGCCGGCCAGGCCGGCGCCGATGACGGCGACGTCGTACATGCGAAGTACTTTATAGCATAAAGTACGCCGGTGGGCATGGGCGGTGTCTACGGGTTCTGTTACGAGAGTCAAAAGCCGGGCTCGGGCTCGGGCACGGGGACTTACGCCGGCTGCGAGAAGATCAGGGTTGCGTTGGTCCCGCCGAAGCCGAACGAATTCGACAAAACGTGCTCGACCTTCTGTTCGCGAGCCTGGTTCGGGATGTAGTCGAGATCGCACTCCGGGTCGGGGAACTCGTAGTTGATCGTCGGCGGCAGGATGCCCGTCTTCAGGGCCATCGCCGCGATCGCCGATTCGAGCCCGCCGGCCGCGCCCAGGAGGTGCCCGGTCATCGACTTGGTGGAGCTGACGGCGAGCTTGTAAGCATGCTCGCCGAACACGCTCTTGATGGCGTTTGACTCGGTCTTGTCGCCCAGGGGCGTGGAGGTGCCGTGCGCGTTGATGTAGCCGATCTGATCCTTGTTCAGCTTCGAGTCGTGCAGCGCGCGCAGCATGGCCCTGGCCATGCCGTTCTCGTCCGGCGAGGTGATGTGATGCGCGTCGCTGGACATACCGTAGCCGGTCAGCTCGCAGTAGACGCGCGCGCCGCGCTTCAAGGCATGCTCGCGCTCCTCGAGGATCAGGACCCCCGACCCCTCTCCCATCACGAACCCGTCGCGCTCCAGATCCCACGGCCGCGATGCGTGTTTCGGGTCGTCGTTGCGCGTCGACATGGCGCGCATGGCCGAGAAGCCCCCGATGGCCAGCGGCGTGATCACCGCCTCGCTGCCGCCGGCGAACATGATCTCCGCCTCGTCGCGCTGGATGATCTTGAACGCGTCGCCGATGGCGTGCGCTCCTGTGGCGCAGGCCGTGGCCGGCGCGGACGTGGGGCCCTTGCAGCCGAAGCGGATGGAGATCTGTCCCGATGCCAGGTTCACGATGAGGCCGGGGATGAAGAACGGCGAGATCCGGCTCGGGCCGCGCTCGAGCATCTTCGTGTGCATCTCTTCGATCAGAGGCAGCCCGCCGATGCCCGACCCGATGATGACGCCCATCCGCTCGCCGTCGACCTTGGGGCAATCGAGTGCGGCGTCATCGACGGCCATCTGCGCGGCGGCGATGGCGTAGTGGATGAAGCTGTCCGACTTCTTGATGTCCTTCTTCTCGATCCACTTCTCGGGCTGGAACCCGCGGACCTCGCCGGCGATCTGGCAGGCGAAGTCCTTCGGGTCGAACTTCGTGATGCGGTCGATGCTGCTCCGGCCCTCCACCAGCCCCTGCCACGTGGCATCGTTGCCGATGCCGAGGGGGGAGATCATGCCGATGCCTGTAACGACGACGCGACGCTTGCTCAAGTCGCTATCTCCAGAAAAAACGAATGGCCAGCTCAGTGGCCAACCTGACTACACGGGCCTTTGCTTCTTTCATTCCCGTGCTGGTGACGACTGACTGACCTGGGGGAGGGAGGGTGTGTTCTTACTGTGCCTTGGCCCGCTTGTCGATGTATTCGACGGCGTCTTTCACTTTGCGGATCTTCTCGGCCTCGTCATCGGAGATCTCGACGCCGAACTCTTCCTCGAACGCCATGATCAACTCGACGGTATCGAGCGAGTCAGCACCCAGGTCTTCGACGAACGAAGCGTCGGGCGTGACTTCCTCCGCGTCGACGCCGAGCTGCTCGACGATGATGGACTTGACCCTTTCCTCTACCGACATCGGAATGTCCTCCTCTTCATGGGGCGCGAAACGCAGAAGCCTTTTAGCACAAACGAGGCCGATTCCAGAAAGCGTGGCGGCCCGGCAAATCGATATATTCTCGGCCCCGGTGCCGAAGAAGATTTTCTCCTACGAAGAAGCGGCCGCTCTCCTGCCGGCGGTCCTGACCATGACCGCCGAAGCGGTCGCCGTCGTCGACGATCTGACCGAAGACACTCCTCCCGAGCAGTACGAGAAGGTCGTCCAGAAGTGGGCCACCGATGTCATGACTCTCGGCATCGAGGTCAAGGGGCTGTGGCTCGTCGACTTCGACAACGGCAGCGGCTACTACTGCTGGAAGCATCCCGAGCCCTCGCTTCAGTACTTCCACGGATACGACGAGGGATTCCAGGGACGGGTGAAGCTGCAGTGACGCCGGTCAGGGCGATCGGCTTCGATCTCTGGGAAACGCTGATCACCGACACCCCCGACATGTCGAAGGCGCAGCAGCGCCTGCGGCTGGTGAGGATGGAGGAGATCCTCGTCCGGCACGGCCACGGCGCTCTGGCCGGCCGGCTCGAGCACGCCCATCGCGAGGTCTGGCATCGCTGCCACGATCTGTACTGGTCGCGGGACGAGGACATCCCCTGCCGCCGCCAGATCGAGCACCTGCTCGAAGAGCTCGGGCTCGATCCGCGATCGCTGAGTGAGAGCGCGCTGTCGGCGCTCGAAGACGCCTACGCCACGGCGGCGGTCGAGATCCCCCCCGCCGTCGTGGACGGGGCCGCCGGCGCCCTGGCCGCGCTGAAGGATCGCGGGCTGGGGATCGGCCTGGTCAGCAATACCGGCCGCACGCCCGGCTCCGCGCTGCGGGAGATTCTCGCGCAGGCCGGCCTCGCGCAATTCATCGACGTGATGGTCTTCTCCAACGAGCACGGCGTCTGCAAGCCGCAGACTTCCATCTTCGACGAGCTTCGCCGCGGCCTCGGCACCTCCTTCAGCGAGATGCTCTTCGTGGGCGACAACACCTACGTCGACGTCTACGGAGCGCAGCGCGCCGGCATGAGAGCGATCCACTTCGACCCTCCCGTGCGGGGCACCGCAGTCGCTCCGCACGTGGAGGCGGGGGAGGAGGTCGTACCGTTTGCGCGGGTCACGAGATTGAGGGACGTCGTTGCGCTCGTCGATGAGAGGATGAAGGATGAAGGATGAGGGATCCTTCATCCTTCATCCTGTATGGACAAGGAGTTCTTCTCTCTCGCCACCCGGCACTTCACGATCGAGGGCCGGTCTCGCGCCGGTCATGAGACCTGGTTCCGCATCCGCGAGCTCGGCGCGGCGCTCGACATCGGCCGCTGTCCCGATGCGATCATCAGCATGCCTCGCGTCTTCATCACCCACGCCCATCTCGACCACGCTCTGGGCATCCCTTTCTACGCCGGGCAGCGGCACCTGCAGCGCATCGCCGGCGGCTCGGTCTATGTACCCTCCGAGACCGCGGACGATTTCCGCGAGCTGATGCGCCTTCACGAGAAGCTCGAAGGGACCGGCTACGGGATCGAGATCGTCGGCGCCGAGCCTGGTCAGACCTTCCGCCTGGGCCGCACGCACGTGGTCCGGGCCCATCGCGCAACGCATCGCGTGCCGGCGCGCGCATACGAGTTTCTGGAGGTCCGCCGCCATCTGAAGAGCGAGTTTGCCGATCTGGACGGCCCCCGCCTGGCCGCGCTGCGCCGGGCCGGAACGGAGGTGGCCGGGGAGGCGCTCCACCCGCTCCTGTTTTATACCGGGGACTCGGATCGCGGCATCCTCGAGGAGAACGAGAGGCTGTTCCTCGCGGAGGTGCTCATGATCGAGTGCTCGTTCGTCGAGGACGGCCACCAGGAACGGGCCGCCCGTTACCGGCACATCCACTTCGACGACATCGCCGCCTTCGCCGAAGCATTCGAGAACCAGCTCATCGTGCTGACGCACTTCAGCCGCCGATATTCCCGCCAGACGATTCGCGATACCATCCGGCGCCGCTGCCCGCAGCGGCTGCGCGACCGCATCCGACTGGCGCTGCCGCAACCCTTCACGCTTCTGTAGCACCGGAATTGCACGTTGGTCGCGTGAGAAAGGGCAATCTCTATTGATGCAGGTGTCCCCGGCCAGACGATTCGTAGTTCTCCTCCTACTCCTCCTCTTCCTCCCTGTGGCGGCCGATGCGCAGGCGAAAAAGAAGAAGAAGACGCCCGCGAAGAAGCCCGCGCGCAAGTCCGCCCCTGCGCCCAAGCCGGAGACCGCGACCGGGAACACGCTCCAGGAGCGGCTTGCCTCTCTGGTGAACGGCCGGACCGCGTCCAGCTCCGAGGCGAGCATCCAGATCGTGGAGGTGGACTCGGGCCGGGTGGTCGCCCAGCGCAATCCCAACATGGCCGTCACGCCGGCGTCGAACATGAAGCTCTTCACGACCGGCGCCGCGGCGGATCTGCTCCGGCCGGACTTCGAGGTGAAGACGACCGTGTTCGTGCGCGGCGAGGTCGACGCGTCCGGGACTCTCGGCGGCGACGTGAAGATCGTGGGCCGCGGCGATCCGACCATCAGCGGCCGCTTTCACGACGGCCAGTCCACGGCCGTCATCCAGGAATGGGCCACCGATCTGAAGCGCGCCGGCATCAAGACCATCGCCGGAAACCTCGTGTTCGAATACGGCTACTTCGATACCGAATACGTGCATCCCACCTGGCCGGCCGATCAGCTCGTGAACTGGTACGAGGCGCCGGTGGCGGCGTTCTCGATGCAGGAGGGCTGTGTTCAGGTCCGCGTGCTCCCCGGCAAGGCCGGACAGCCGTGCGTGGTGCAGTTCGAGCCGCCCACGGCGTACGTGACCGCCGCGAACACGTGCGTCACCGGAAGGGGCCTGCCGTTCATCACGCGCCACATGAACTCGAACACGATCATCGTGCGAGGGGGCGTGCCGGTGCGCTCCGGCGCGACCGAGGTGTTCGTGACGGTGGAGAATCCGAATCACTACTTTGCGGCGGTGACCAACGAGACGTTTGCGCGGGCCGGCCTGGAGATCAAAGGCCATATCGTGATCACGCCGCGTGACGACCGGCCCGGCTGGAAAGCCGTCTCCGAACATCGCACGCCGCTGAACATCCTCATCTACGTCGTCAACAAGAGGAGCCAGAACCACTACGCCGAGCAGGTTCTCAAGATCCTCGGCGCCGAGATCGGGAAGGACGGCAGCTGGCAGGGCGGCGGTCTGGTCGTGACGGAGTGGCTGACCTCGAAGGTCGGCGTGCCCGCATCGGAGTTTTCGATGGCCGACGGCTCCGGGATGTCGCGCGACAATCGCGCGTCCGCGAGCTCCTTCATCATGCTCCTGCGCTACATGTGGAAGAGCAAGTGGCGCGAGGACTTCGTCAGCTCCATGCCTTACACGGGCGATCCCGACTCGAAGTTCGGAAACCGGCTCAAGACGCCCCCTTACGCCCGGCAGGTCTACGCCAAGACCGGCTACATCGCCGGAGTGGTCGGTCTGTCGGGATACGTCCACTCGAGCAGCGGCAAGGTGTACGCGTTCTCCTTCCTGTTCAACCGCTACCGCGTCGGCGTGTACGCCGTCTACCGGCTGCAGGACGAGATGCTGAAAGAGATCATCGACAAAGGGTGAGGTGGCATGGGGGCCTCGGGCCTCAGGCCTCGGGCCTCGGGAGGACGCGATGCAACTCCCTCGCGGCACCTCTCCCTCCGGATTGCTCGGCTGCACCGTGAACGAGGGGGCTCAGCGCCCGACGAGCTTGCCACTCGACGGCGAGACCTGCAGCGTGTACACACCGCTCGTGCTCCGCACGGTCGCCACCGCCTGATAGCCGGGGAACTTCAGGATTGCGCCGATCACTTCCGCGCCCTCTTTCTTCACGAAGAGCCGGACCACGTCGTCCACGCTCTCGGCGTCGAAGGCGTGATAGGCGACCAGATTCGGGTCGCGTACGGGCTTGCCGTCGTCGTCGGTGAGATGCCTCTGCTCGATGGTGAACCGCATCGCCTGGCGGTGGGCGTGCAATTCCGATGCATGAACCTCTGTTTTATACTGATCTGCGAGGCCGCGTATGAGCGATGAACGAACCCTTCGAGACGAGATTCCGGTGATCGGCCGCATCGACCTGCGCGAGATCGAGCGGGCCGAGCCTCTCCCCTCGGAACGCTTCGCCGAGGCCATCGCCCTCGGCCTGACGTTCGACGACGTGCTGCTCAAGCCGGCCCGGTCCGAGATGCATCCCAACTTCGTCGACATCTCCACCCGCCTCACCCGCGACATCCGCCTCAACATCCCCATCCTCTCCGCCGCCATGGACACGGTGACCGAGGCGCGGCTGGCCATCGCCATGGCCCAGCATGGCGGACTGGGCGTCATCCACAAGAACATGCCTATCGACCGGCAGGCCGAGGAGGTCGACAAGGTCAAGCGCTCGGAAGCGGGCATGATCGTCGACCCGGTCACCATGCGTCCCTGGCAGAGCATCTCCGAGGCGATGCATGTGATGGAGAAGTACAAGATCTCCGGCGTGCCGGTGACCGACGCCAACGGGAAGCTCGTCGGCATCCTCACCAACCGCGATCTCCGCTTCGAGACCCGGTTCGACCTTCCGATCTCCGAGCGCATGACCAAAGAGGACCTGGTGACCGTGCCGGTGGGCACGACGCTCGAGCAGGCGCGCGAAGTGCTGCATCAGCACCGCATCGAGAAGCTGCTCGTCGTCGACGGCAACGGCGACCTCAAGGGCCTCATCACCGTCAAGGACATCCAGAAAGCGCGCCGCTATCCGCTGGCCGCGAAAGACCCTCTCGGCCGTCTCCGCTGCGGCGCGGCGATCGGGGTGGGGAAAGAGGGCCTCGACCGCGCCCGCGCCCTCATCGACGCGAAGGTGGACGTGGTGGTCATCGACTCCGCGCACGCGCATTCCACGGGCGTCATGGAAGTCATCCGCCAGTTCAAAAAGCTCTTCCCCGACACGCCGCTCATCGCCGGCAACGTCGCCACGTACGAAGGTGCCCAGGAGCTGATCGAGCTCGGCGTCGACGCGATCAAGGTCGGCATCGGTCCCGGCTCCATCTGCACCACACGCGTGATCGCCGGCGCCGGCGTTCCGCAGATCACCGCGGTCCTGGAGTGTGCGCGAGCGGCAGAGAAGTACGACATCCCGGTCATCAGCGACGGCGGCATCAAGTACTCGGGCGACGTCACCAAGGCGCTCGCTGCAGGTGCGCATTCGGTCATGATCGGCTCGCTGTTCGCGGGGACCGATGAGGCGCCGGGCGAGACGATCCTGTACCAGGGGCGGACGTTCAAGGCGTACCGCGGTATGGGATCCATCGCGGCAATGCAGTCGGGATCGAAGGACCGCTACTTCCAGGAGGACGCCGACGCGTCGAAGCTCGTGCCCGAGGGGATCGAGGGGAAGGTCCCGTACAAGGGTTCGCTTTCGGCGATGATCCCCCAGCTGATCGGAGGGCTCCGTTCCGGCATGGGGCTGACCGGCTCGACGACGATCGACGATCTGCGGACCAAGTCGCAGTTCGTGCGGATCACGGCTGCAGGGCTCCGGGAGTCGCATGCGCACGACGTGGTGGTCACGAAGGAAGCGCCGAACTACCGGATCGAGTCGACCGACTGAGTTTCCACGAATTCACACGGCCGCGCTTGACATATATGCTATGGCGCCATACTGTGCCATCGCATGCGCTCAGGACTTATTTGCGTCCCGTCCCTCATCATCGCTGAGCGCCCCAGAACTCAACCGATCGCTTTCCTCAGGAGGATCCACTTGCGTTTGCTCGTTTCCCTTCTCACGCTTCTCGTCTCTTCGTCACTCTTCGCCCAGGCCAGAGTCTCCTTCACGCCGGCGGCTCCCACCGACGCGCAGCCGATCTCCATTCGCGTCAGCGACGTCAACCCGACCACGGCTGTGCCCGGCTGTCCCCAGGTGACGGTCATCGGATCGCGGATCCATGTGATCACCACGTGCGGGGGCGGCGTAGGGGGGGCAGTGCCGACGCCGTTCTCGTTCGAGGTGTCGGCCGGTCCGCTTCCGGCTGGGCGGTACGAGGTGTTCTATCCGAGCCAGCTGAACGCCCCCCCCGTCGCGCTGACCTCCATCACGGTCCGGGAGGCCGCTCCGGCGTTCCGGGTCATCCCCGATGTTGCGTCCGGGGACGGCGTGGAGGAGGTCCGCATCGTCGGAGTGAACGTCGGAACCGGCGCGCCGGTGGTCCGATTCGGGGACTCGATGGGCACGGTGACGAGCATCGTCTCGGCAAACGAGATCGTCGCGCGCCTGCCGCCGCGGGGGCCGGGAATCGTCGATGTGACGGTGAACAGCGGCGCCGCGACATCCACGTCACGGGCGGCGTTCCAGTTCTTCGATCGGAGCGGCGAGCGCGATCCCGCGTTCTTCGAGCCAGTCATGTTCCCCGTCATTTTCAACGGTGCCGGACCGTTCGGCGCCCAGTGGGACACGGAGGTGACGCTCCACAACGCGAACGACTACTTCGTCACGGCGCCGGGAAACATCTTCACGACGTTCTGCTTCCCCGGCTGCGACCCGCGGCCGGCTCCGCGGAGCAGCATCATCGTGCTCGGTCAGCATCGTCCGGACGGCCGGATCGAGTATTTCCCGCGGCAGGCCATGCCGCGGCTGAACTTCAACATCAACGTCCGTGATCTCTCCCGCGGCGACCTGAACCTGGGGAGCGAGGTCCCGGTGCTCCGGGAAGACGACCTCTACGATCGCGCCTTCGCCATCTCCAACATTCCGGTGGACCGCCGCTACCGCATCTCCCTGCGTGTGTACGACACCGCCGGACCGAGCTCGGTCCGGCTGCGCATCCACAAGGTGAATACCGAGACGCCTTTCGTCGACGAGGTGGTGCAGCTCTCGCCGAACCTCGATAGCGGCGCGGCCACGTTCATGATCGGCGATCTCGTCGGCGTCCATCCGCAGCTGGCCGGCCGCGGGCCGCTCCGCATCGACATCGCCCCGCTCGCGGAGCCGACCTCGCGCTCGCTGTGGGGCATGGTCTCGATCACGAACAACGAGACCAATCAGGTGACGATCGTTTCACCGCATTGACCTCGCGCGGGGCTCCGGGCTCGGGGCCAGCGGCTCGGGGGAACGACTGGTCGCCCTGAGCCCTGAGCCCGGAGCCCGATTACACTGCGCCGCGTGAACTATCCCGAGATCGATGACCTCCCCGACTTTCCGGTCGAGGCCGGCTTCGCGGTCGAGCTCCGCGAAGCCGTCGACGGCGGGCTTCACGTTCACTTCGTCCGCTCGGCCGGCGGGGAGGAGCTGGCGCGCTTCCCGGCGTGGGATCACGCGGACCGTGACCTGCGCCACTTCACGCCGTACGACGTGCCGATCGGGAGCATCGACGAGCCCTACGGCGACTCCGACGAGGCGTGGCGCATCCAGATCTTCGAACATGGAGGCTTCGTCTATGTGCTGCAGGGCGACGAGCCTCATGCCGAGGAGTTCGAGATGTTCTTCAGGGTGCCGCGGGATCAGTACCTGCAGGCGTGGGCGTTCGTGATCGACGCGTACAACCCGATCACGCCGCTCGACGACGCGAGCTGATGGCCAGGCTGCGCGTGGTTCTCGTCGAGCCGCAGGAGGCCGGGAACGTCGGCGCTGCGGCGCGGGTGATGAAGAACTTCGGGTTCGAGGAGCTGTACGTGGCCGGGTCGCATCCGGAGCTCTTCCCCGTGGCCGGCTGGTGGGCGAGCGGCGCGGACGACCTTCTGCAGAGGATCGTGTTCACCCCCACTCTGCACGAGGCCATCGCCGACGCGCATCTCACGATTGCCACCACGTCCTCGCGCGGCCGGACCAGGCCCGCCGGTCTCACGCCG
The DNA here is from genome assembly GCA_035544675.1 of Thermoanaerobaculia bacterium. Classification (GTDB taxonomy): domain Bacteria; phylum Acidobacteriota; class Thermoanaerobaculia; order Gp7-AA8; family Gp7-AA8; genus DATKCA01. Next base: position 36,664 of record DATKCA010000283.1, read on the forward strand.
TCCGAGGTGGGGCGGGAGCTGGCCACCCTGGCCGGCGGGGAGACGCTGGCGCTCGTCTTCGGCCGCGAAGACAGCGGGCTGACCCGCGAAGAGCTGATGCTCTGTGGGCGCACCGCGTCCATTCCAACCAGCGAGTCGTTTCCCACGATGAACCTCGCGCAGTCGGTCGGCGTGTTCGCCTGGGAGCTGTCATCGGTGGAGCGCCGGGAAGCAGAGCGCGACCTCGCTCCGGCGGCGCACGTCGAACGGCTGCACGAGAGACTGGAGTCGCTGCTGCTGGAGGCGGGATTTCTCCACCCCGACAATCCCGACCGCATCTACGACGACGTCCGGGCCATGCTGGGCCGCGCCCGGCTGGATGCGCGCGAGGTCACGATCCTCCTCGGGATCATTCGGCAATTGGAGTGGTGGGGCGGGGGGAAGTCGAGTGGTTCTTCTGAAGGCAGTCGCTGATGATCTCGATGAAGGTGTCCAGGTCGAACGGCTTGAGGATGGAGTTGCACACCGCGGCCTGCGGGATCTTCTCCACGCCCCGCTTGCCGGCGGCGGTGAACACGACCATGTGCGGGCGATCCGCGGGAAACGTCTCCGCGATCCTGTCGATGAACTCGTAGCCGTTGAGGCGCGGCATCATGAGGTCGAGGAGGATCAGGTCGAAGGTGCCGTTCTGACGCACCCGTTCCAGACCGGCCGCGCCATCCTCGGCGAGCTCGACGTCGAACTTCATTCGCTTGAGCACGGCCTGCAGAAGCACGCGAATGGCCAGATCGTCGTCGATGACGAGGATGCGCCGCCCTTTGCCGTCAATCTTCGTTCCGGGCATATTGAGACCGTGACCGACCTGCAGGAGGCGAAAATCGTGCCGGGCTGAAGCACTCGTCTCCTGCCGATGCCAGATTACGAAATTGGAGTGCAACAGGCAATGGGCACTTTGCAGACTGAATTCGGCTTCCGGCCGTGGGTCCGGCGGGCCGGTCTGTCCATCGTGCTCGTTGCGGCGGCCGTAAGCATTCTGGTCGTGCTGTTGGTGGCCATCCGTCCCTCCGCGGGCTTCGGGTGGGCGCGCGAGCCGTTCGTCTGGGCGTACATCGGCGTGCTGTGGATCGGCGGGCTGAAGGTGTTCGCCGGCTCATTCGGCCCGATCGCGACGTTCGGGCAGTGGGGAATCGTTCTGCGGCCGATCCATCAGCTGCGGCGGACGACCATCCGCTGGACCGACGTTCTGGGGACCGAGCAGATGACCGGCGGCGACCGGTTGATCGTCTATCACGCCACCTCGCGGGGCATGCGGTTCGTCGCTCTCAATCTCAATCTGGTGAAGGGACGGCGCGACTTCCTGCAACTGCTCGACGAGCGGCTTCGCGGAATGGGGTTCGTGGAACGCGTGGTCGAGCGATCGCGGTATCTTTCCAGGCCGGCATGAGCGCGAAGAAGGAGATCGAGAGACTCCGCGCGGAGCTGGAACGGCACAATCGGCTCTACTACGAGGGCAGGCCGGAGATCAGCGACCACGAATTCGACCTGCGCCTGCGCCGCCTGCAGGAGCTGGAGGGTCGGCATCCCGAGCTTCATGATCCGAACTCGCCGACGGCGCGCGTCGGCGGAGTGCTGATCGACGAGTGGAGGACGGTGATCCACGATCCACCGATGCTCTCGATCGAGAACGCGTATTCGCTCGACGAACTGCGCGAGTGGGACGCCCGCGTGCGCCGTGGCCTGGGCGTGGACGCAGTCGAATACGAGGCCGAGCTGAAAATCGACGGCGTTTCGATCGCCCTGCTCTACGAGGATGGCGTCCTCAAGCGCGGCGCCACTCGCGGCGACGGGGTGCGCGGCGACGACGTCACGCCGAACGTCCGCACGGTCCGCAATCTCCCTCTCAAGCTCTCCGGATCGAAGGTCAAACGGCTGGAGGTACGCGGCGAGCTCTTCATCTCCAAGCGGGATTTCGCGAGGCTGAATGAGGAGATGGAGGAAGCGGGAGAAGAGGCGCTCGCCAATCCGCGCAACGCCGCCGCCGGATCGCTGCGGCAGAAAGACCCGCGGCTCGTCGCCCAGCGCAGGCTCAGCGGCTACGTCTATCACCTCGTCGCCGCGGACGATCGGCGCATCGCCTCGCAGACCGCGGCCTACGAGCTGCTGGAGAAACTCGGCCTGCCGGCCAATCCGCAGCGAGCGCTCTGTCCGAGTCTGGCCGACGTCGAGGCGTTCATCGCGAAGTGGCACGAGGAACGGCATTCGCTCGACTTCGAGATCGACGGCATCGTGGTCAAGGTGAATCGCCGCGAGGAGCAGCTCGAGCTCGGCGCGACGTCGAAGGCGCCGCGGTGGGTGATCGCCTTCAAGTATCCGCCCGAGGCGGCCAGGACGGTGGTGCGCGCGATCAACATGTATGTCGGACGAACCGGGACGGTCACACCGGTGGCCGAGTTCGACCCGGTGCGCCTGGGCGGGACCAGGGTCGTCAACGCCTCGCTCCACAACTTCGACGAGCTGGCGCGGAAGGACGTCCGCATCGGCGACGCGATCGTCGTCGAGAAGGGCGGCGACATCATCCCCAAGGTCGTCGAAGTTCTCACCGCCGCGCGGCCTCGCGGCGCGAGAGCGATCAAACCTCCCGTTTCCTGCCCGGTCTGCGGCCAGCCGCTGCACCGCTTCGAGGGTGAGGTGGCCGTGCGCTGCATCAACCAGGGGTGTCCGGCCATCGTGCGACAGTCGATTACCCACTTCGGCAGCCGGAAGGCCATGGACATCGAGGGTCTCGGCGACCAGACCGTCGCCGCGCTGCTGGAGGCTTCACTGCTGTCCGACTACGCGTCGGTCTACGAGCTGACCGGGGAGCGGGTGGCGGCGCTCGATCGCAAAGGTGAGAAGTCGGCCCGCAAGCTCATCGAGCAGATCGAGAAGTCCAAGACCAACGAGCTGTGGCGGCTGATCTTCGCGCTGGGCATCCGCTTCGTCGGCGAGCGCGCCGCGAAGATTCTCGCCGAGCATTTCCGCTCCATCGACGGACTGATGAACGCCACGACCGAGGAGCTGGTCGGAATCCGCGAGATCGGGCCGAAGGTCGCCGAGTCGATCACGTTTTACTTCTCCGTACCGGCCAACCGCGAGCGCGTGGAGAAGATGAAGCGCCTCGGTCTCTCGCCGGCGCACGTCGCCACCGCCACCGGCGACCGGCTCGCAGGGAAGAGTGTCGTCGTCACGGGGACGCTCTCGCGTTTCTCTCGCGACGAGATTCACCGGCTGATCGAGCGGGAGGGTGGGAAACCGTCGGGATCGGTCTCCTCGAAGACGGCCTACCTCGTCGCCGGCGAGGCGGCCGGGTCGAAGCTGGAAAAGGCCAGGTCCCTGGGCGTCCCTGTGTTGTCGGAAGACGAGCTCGTCGCCATGCTCGAGGCCTGAGTGCGTCCCCCCGAGGCCCGAGGCCCGAGGCCCCGTTACCGCCAGGCGTAGACGTCCACGTTCGCACGTTGCCGGAGCTGGTCCGTCCAGCGCGCAATGTCGTCCTGCAGCTTTGTCGAGCGCATCAGCGTCCGGATCTCCTCGCGGACCTGGCCGAGAGGCGGGACGGAGAGACCGCGCTGGCGACGCTGCCGTGTCCATGGGCCGGCGTAATACGCCTCGATCTCCTCGTTCGGGATGAAGATCAGCGGCGCAAACCGCTCCTGGATGTACGCCTCGACCTGGAGCTGCCGCTTGATCAGGGCGCGCAGCTCGTCCAGAGCGAGCTCGGCGCGGGTGAGTGCCGCGTCGAACTCCTCGGCCGAGGCGAAGCGACCCTGAATCTCGGTGAGGCGCGCCTCGATCGAGTCGCGGGGGATGTCCTGCGCGCCGAACCGCTCCACGTCGCGGAACCGCAGGAGCTGGGCGATGAGGAGGTCGAGGACGTCGCGTCGATGATCGTCCTCATCCGCGCTGCTCCGCGGGAAGAAGCGCAGCTCGACCATCTGCGACACCTCGGACACGGTCAATACCTGCCGGTCGATGATGGCCGCGATGCGATCGACCGTCACGCCAGAGCTCGCCTGGGCGAGCAGCAGCGAGAGCATTCCGAGGAACAGCTTTCTCATTGAAATCGTTAACCTTGACACTCTCGAGTGCAATTTCTACTCTGGACTTGGCGCTCCCGCCGCCAGACTGCTAACGACTGACCGAATGGTTCGAAAACTGGAGCTTCACGACGATGGTCTCGACAATCGCGCTCGCGAGGTGCTGCGAGAGATCATCCTGCAGCATATCGCGAGCGGCGAGGCGATCAGCTCGCGCTCGCTGGCCAGGTGTGGCCGTTTTCACCTCTCGCCGGCCAGTCTGCGCAACGTCATGGCCGACCTCGAGGATCTCGGATACCTCCAGCAGCCGCACACCTCGGCAGGACGGGTGCCCACCGACCGCGGCTACCGCTTCTTCATCGACTATCTGATGAAGGAGCGCTTCCTCACGATGGAGGAGCGGAGCGCCATCGATGAGCAGGTCAGCCACGCCAGCCAGATCGAGGACGTGATGCAGCTGGCCTCGCGCCTGCTGTCGAAGATGAGCGACCAGGTCGGCCTGGTCTTCATGCCCACGCTGCTCCAGTTCGCCATCCGCAGCATCGACTTCGTCCTGGTCACCGAGACGAAGATCATGTGCATCATCGTCGGCTCGAACGGCGTGGTGGTGAACAAGCTCATCGACACGCGGATGCCGTTCACGCGGGACGAGCTCGAGAAGATCAGCCGCTTCATCACCTTGGAGTTCAGCGGGATGACGCTGGATGCGATCCGCCGGCGGCTGATCCGCCTGACGGAAGACGAGCGCGCCCAGCATGATGCGATGCTGCAGAAGACGATTTCCCTCGGCATCGAGGCCGTCAACGACGTCGTGCCCGTGGAGCACGAGCTGTACGTGGAGGGCGCGGAGTCGATCCTGACCAAGCCGGAGTTCGCCGACGCCAGCTCGCTCCGCAAGACGTTCCTTGCGCTGCAGGAGAAAGAGAAGCTGATTCACGTCCTCGAGCGGTTTCTCGAGGAGGACGGGCTGCAGATCCTCATCGGCTCGGAGAGCGACTTCACGCAGGTGCACAACTTCAGCATCGTGGCCCGCCGTTATGGAACCGCCTCTGCACCACTGGGCATGGTCGGTATCATCGGGCCGATGCGCATGGAGTACGCGCGCATGGCACCGCTCGTCGATTATCTCGGCCGCGCGCTCAGTCGCAAGATCGAGGAGGAACAGGAGTACAAGAACTGATGGCAGACCAAAAGAGCACGCCGAACCCGGACGACGACAGCTACGTGATCGAAGACACGGGCGACACCGTCGAGGAGATCGAGCACGAAATGGAGATGGCCGCGCAGGAGGCCGACGATACGCTGAGCCGGAGCCCCGTCGCGGAGGAGACTGCCGCGCCGCCGGGAACACCCCAGGAGCCGGACCAGTGGAAGAACCGCTACGTCCGCACGCTGGCGGACTTCGAGAACTTCCGCAAGCGGACCGAGCGCGAGAAAACCGACTTCTTCCGTTACGCGCTGGCCGGGACGATGAAGGATCTCCTTCCCATTCTCGACAACTTCGACCGGGCCCTCGATCACGCCGAGGAGGGTGACGACTTCCACAAGGGCGTGCTGATGATCTACAAGCAGCTCTGGGATGTCCTGCAGCGTTCCGGCCTCCGCCCGATCGAGGAGTCGGGGGTTCCCTTCGATCCGAACGTCCATGAGGCGGTCGTCCGGGAGGAGGATCCTTCGGTACCGAGCCATACCGTCACCGCGGTGATGCAGAAGGGCTACTTCATCCACGACCGCGTGCTGCGGCCAGCCCTGGTGAAGGTGGCCGTGGGCGGTCCGGAACGGCGCGATGATGTACAGTAACGGAACAAACAGAACGCCCAGCTGTTAGCCAAGCCCAATGCCGAAAATCCTCGGAATCGATCTCGGCACGACGAATTCGTGCGTGGCCGTCGTCGACGTGACGACGCCGCAGGTCATCCCCAACCGGGAGGGCAGCCGCACGACTCCGTCCGTGGTCGGCTTCACCGAAGACGGCGAGCGTCTGGTCGGCCAGATCGCCAAGCGCCAGGCCATCACGAACCCGTTCAATACCGTCTTCGCGATCAAGCGGCTCATCGGGCGGAAGTTCGATTCAGACGAGGTCGCCCACGCCAAGAAGATCCTGCCGTACCAGATCGTCCCGGCCACCAACGGCGACGTCAAGGTAAAGATCCGCGACCGCGATTATTCGCCGGAAGAGGTCTCCGCGTTCGTGCTGATGGAGATCAAGTCCTTTGCCGAGGAGTTCCTGGGCGAGGAGATCACCGAGGCGATCATCACGGTGCCGGCCTACTTCAGCGACTCGCAGCGCCAGGCCACGCGTGACGCGGGCAAGATCGCAGGTCTGGAAGTGCTGCGCATCATCAACGAGCCGACCGCCGCCGCGCTGGCGTACGGGCTGGACAACCGCCAGAACCAGATCATCGCCGTGTACGACCTGGGGGGCGGCACGTTCGACATCTCCATCCTCAAGCTGGAGGAGGGCCTCTTCGAAGTGCTCTCCACCTCCGGCGACACGTACCTGGGCGGCGAAGACTTCGACAAGCGGATCATGGATTGGCTGATCGAAGGGTTCAAGCGCGACACCGGCATCGACCTCACCGAAGACCGGATGGCGTTGCAGCGCCTCAAGGAGGCGTCGGAGCGGGCCAAGTGCGAGCTGTCCATCACCGCCGAGAGCCGCATCACGCTCCCGTTCATCTCCGCCGACGCCTCGGGACCGAAGCATCTGAACAACGTCCTGACCCGTCACGACTTCGAGCGGATGGTCGCTGACCTGATCCAGAAGACGATCGACCCGGTCAACGACGCTCTCAAGCAGGCCGGGCTGAAGCCCGGACAGGTCGACGAGGTGGTGCTGGTAGGCGGACAGACCCGCATGCCCAAGGTCATCGAGGCCGTGCAGGCCGTGTTCGGCAAGGAGCCGAACCGCAACATCAACCCGGACGAGGTGGTGGCGGTGGGCGCGGCGATCCAGGGCGGCATTCTGCGCGGCGACATCAAGGACATGGTCCTGCTCGACATCACGCCTCTGTCGCTCGGCATCGAGACGCACGGCGGCCTCTTCACCAAGCTGATCGAGCGCAACGCCACGATTCCCACCAAGAACTCGCTGATCTTCACCACGGTCGCCGACAACCAGAGCAAGGTGCAGGTTCACGTGCTGCAGGGTGAACGCGAGTTCGCACGCGAGAACAACTCCCTCGGCAAGTTCGACATGGTCGGCATCCCCCCCGCCCCGCGCGGCGTGCCCCAGATCGAGGTCACCTTCGCGCTCGATTCCAACGGCATCGTCAACGTCACTGCGCGCGATCAGGCCACCGGGCAGTCGCAGGGCGTGCAGATCAACCCGGCCGGCGGCCTCAGCAAAGACGAGATCGATCGCATCATCAACGAGGCCACCGAGCATTCCCGCACGGACGCGGCACGCCGCGACATCCGGGTCGTGCAGAACAAGCTCGAGGGCATGATCTACACCAACGAGAAAGTCTTTCGCGAGTTCGGCAAGCTTCTCAGCGAGGCCGACCGCGACAGAGTCGGCAGCGCGATCGCGCGCGCCAAGGAGCTGGTCAACTCCGAGGAGAAGCAGGTGCTCAGCGACGCAATCTTCAATCTGCAGAACGCGTCCCGCATCCTGACCAGCGTCATGCTTTACAACCCCGTGAAGATGGGCGCGCCGACCGATCCCTCCTAGTGGCCTGTAACGGAGAAAGTCCATGGCCACAGTCGAAAAGCGCGATTACTACGAAGTACTCGGTGTGGAACGGGGCTCGAGCCTCGACGACATCAAGAAGGCTTACCGCAAGCTCGCAGTCAGGTTCCACCCTGACAAGAACCCCAACGATCCCACCGCCGAGGAGAGATTCAAGGAGGCCGCCGAGGCGTACGGCGTCCTCTCCGACGAGGAGAAGCGCTCACGATACGACCGGTTCGGCCACTCCGGCCTCGGCGGCATGGGCGGATTCGATCCCAACCAGTTCGCCGACTTCGGCGACATCCTCGGCGACCTGTTCGGCTTCGGAGACTTCTTTGGAGCGGGACGCCGCCGCTCCAATCGTCCGGCCCGTGGGAATGACCTGCGCTACGACCTCGAGCTCGCGTTCGAGGACGCCGCTTTCGGCAGGGAAGTGACGCTCGACGTCCCGCGCGTCATCACGTGCGTTGCGTGCGACGGCTCGGGCGCCAAACCGGGGACGCAGCCGGTGACGTGCGGCGGGTGCGCGGGGCGCGGCCAGATCCGCTTCTCACAAGGCTTCTTCGCGGTGGCGCGCACGTGCCCGCAGTGCGGCGGAGCGGGGAAGGTCATCAAGGATCCCTGCGCGGCCTGCTCCGGCGCCGGACGCGTCCGCGAGGAGAAGAAGATCTCCGTCAAGATCCCCGCCGGCGTCGACGACGGGTCGAGACTGCGAGTCGCCGGCGAAGGGGAGTCGGGCTACAACGGCGGGCCGGCCGGCGACCTGTACGTGTTCATCACGGTCGGGGAGCATCCGAAGTTCACTCGTCGCGACTACGACATTCATTCCGAGCAGAGCCTGAGCGTCACCCAGGCCACGCTCGGAGCGGACGTGAAGACCTCCACGATCGACGGAGAAGAGACGCTGAAGATTCCCGCAGGCACCCAACCCAACCAGGTGTTCCGCCTGCGCGGGAAAGGGGTGCAGTTCCTCGACGGCAGCGGACGCGGCGATCACTACGTGCACGTGACCGTGCGAGTGCCGCCCTCGTTGTCGGACCAGCAGCGCAGCCTCTACGAGGAGCTGGCCAGGCTCGACGGCGAGAATCCGCCGGAGCGTGGAGTGCTGGACAAGGTCAAGGACTTCTTCACCACCTAGCGTGTGGCAGGCCTCGGGCCTCGGGCCCCAGGCCCGAGGCCCCATTCGATTACTTCTTGCTCGTGGTCGTGGCCGAGAGTTGCCGCTCTGCCTCGCGCTGAAGGGAGAGGTACTCGCTCATTTCCGGCGCGTTGCGCGGCAGCTCGTTCACGCGCTGCGAGATCTCGAGTGCATTCTTGGCGCATTCCCAGTTCTGCAGCCGCATGTGCGACCGGGCAATGTGGAAGTACGGGTAGTAGTCGATCAGCCACATCCCGTACATGCGGGCCTGCTTCTGCGGGTTGGGGCGGGTGGCCACGGCGTCGATGAAATGCGTCAGTGCCCGCGGATAGTCGCCCTTGCGCTCCAGCTGCAGGCCGAGCTCGTAGTTCGCGTACCACGGCGCATTCCGAAGATTCGTATCGGCCGGCAGGTCGCACCGCGACAGCACGTCGTTCCGAAGCAGGTTGAACTCCGCCTCGGTCAGCACGGGCGGCTTGTCCGAATACGTGGCGAAGGCCGGACGGCCGTAGCGCGCATTCGCGTCCCCCCGCAGCAGGAGCTGGTAGGCGACCAGCAGCGGCCGGCCGACCTCGCTCCTGGCCGCGACTCCGGACGTCTCCGCGAGAGCGAGCTGCTGGCGCGCCTTTTCGATGTTCCCGCTCATCTGATGGGCGATCGCCAGGTAGAGATGCGGGAGGTAATCGGTGTACTGCTGAGGACGCGCCGGGACCTGCACCCCCTCGCGCGGCCGTTCCGCCAACGCGCTCTGGAGATGTGGAATCGCCGCCGCGGCCTGCCCTTCCTGAATCAGGCGGACCCCGCGCTCGTAGTGGTCATACCAGGCTCCCTGAGTCGATGCTGCCGACAGCACTACGGCCAGAAAGATTGCGTGCATGTGCTCTCCTTAGTTCGTGAACGATGGATTCTACCGCTGGCAAAGTTGGTCGCCGCTCAGGGATCCGCTGTGATCCCCATCAATTCGGGAGAGCATCGGTAGGATCGAGGTTCCCTAGGGGCCCCTGACATCATGATCGACTACCTCCTCGAGATCTCCTTCGACGCCGGGGACGCCGCGCTGGAAGAAGAGATTCTGACGCGCCTTTTTCTCACCGGCAGCAGCGGCAGCGCGGCCGTCGAGGCCGCCGGCAGGGCCACGATCAGCGCCTGGTTCGGCTCGGTCGCGGAGCGGGACGCTGCCGCGGAAGATCTCCGCGATCTCGACGTGGCGGTCACCGCGAGAGAGGGGCAGCGCGCCGACTGGCTCGATCTGTATCAGCAGTCGCTGCAGCCGATCCTGATCGGCGAGCGGTTCATCGTCGCTCCCGACGGGGCGCTCATCGCCGGCGACCGGACGCGCCTGCCCATCGTCGTGCCGCAGGAACAGGCCTTCGGCACGGGGTCGCACGAGACGACGGCGCTCTGCATCGAGATGCTGGAGAAGGTCGATCCCGCCGGCGCGCGAGGGCTGGACGTCGGAGCAGGGAGTGGCATCCTGGCCATGGCCATGATCCGCCTCGGCGCGACGAAGGTCGTGGCGTTCGACAACGACGCCGATGCCTACGGCGCGCTCCGCGACAATCGTTTTCGGAACGGCATCGGGGAAGAGGCCCTGGCGCTGTTCATCGGGGGAGTGGAGTCGCTGCGCGGCGGAGCGTTCGACGTCATCACGATGAACATCATCCCCGAGGTGATCTTGCCGCTTCTGCGCAGCGTGGCAGCTCGCCTGGGCGAGAAGGGAACACTCGTTCTCAGCGGAATTCTGACGTCACGCCGCGACGAGGTCGTGGAAGCCGCCTCGAGGCACGATCTAGAATTATTTCGCGACGATGAGAAGGGCCAGTGGTGGTGCGGCGCGTTCGTGCCGCGGAGAAAATGACTTGCAAAACCATCATAAATGTACTGAACTATCGCGCACAGCATGCAGGTCGTCCTCCAAGGGAACCTCACGAAATTCCCGCTCTCGCAGTTGCTCACGCTGTTGAGTGAGCATTCGCACAGCGGCACGCTCGACATCGAGTCTGGTGCGAGCCGTGCGCGCGTTTTCATCGACGGCGGAAAGGTGATCTTCGCCGAGTCGAGCGATGGCACGGCGGGCAATGCCGGTGAGGCTGTCGTCCGCACGTTCGAGTGGCCGGACGCGCAGTTCACGTTCCTTGACGGCATGTCGCTCCCGGACAAGGCCACGCGCGTGACGCTCGACGTGGAGTCGATCGTCGCGGAGGCGGCCAAGCGCGCCGAGGGAGGGTATGCCGACTACGCGATGTTCCGGGTGATCGACAATCCCGCCGCGCAGGAGAAGATCACGATCGCGCCGGAGGAATTCACGCTGCTCTTCAAGATCGGCATGGGAAAGACGTTCGGCGACCTGGTGAGCGAGCCGGGCGCGACCCGCCGCGCCACCGGCGCGAAGCTGAAGATTCTCGAGAAAGCCGGTCTCGTGCTGCGCGTCGACCAGGCTGCACCGAGCATGATACCCGGCGCGTCGCAGAACACCGCCGAGACCCCGCGGCCGAAGGGCCGTGAAGAGCGGCGTCCACGCGCCCAAGCGCCCGCCGAGGGAGTCGAGAAAACGGTCTTCGCCCCGAAAGTGGATATGGCGGACGCGACGCAGTTCACACCGCCTCCCCCTCCCCCTCGCCAGCCCACTGACGAGATCCCGGCTCCCCTGGCCACCGAGAAGACGCAGGCCGGCGAGGTTCCCGTGCCGCCCGTGGCATCCGCGCCTCCCCCTCCGATCCTCGGCGACCCGAAGAACCTGTTCGGATCGCTCACGCCCGACAGCGGCGATACCTGGCCGCTGGTCGACAACGAGTACACGATCGGCCGCGACGACACGAACAGCATCCCCGTGCCCGACGGCAGCATCTCGTCGAAACACGCCCGTCTCCTCAGGAATGAACAGGGCTTCTGGGTCGAAGACCTCGGAAGCCGCAACGGGACCTTCGTCAACGGCGAGAAGGTGACGGACAAGCGACTTCTGTCGAACGGCGACCTGGTCCGCTTCGGCAAAGTGATCATGACCTTCCATATGGCGCAGGACAGCAGCTCGGACCAGACCGTCGTCGAGTCGAAATAGCGGCCAAACGTTCAAAAAAGACAATGAAATTTGATCTAGTGATTGTCGGGTCCGGCCCGGCCGGTCTCGCCGCCGCGTCTCACGCTCACACCAACGGGATGAAGTACGTGCTGCTCGAGCGCGTCGATCACCTGTCGGACACGATCTATCAATATCAGGCTCGCAAGTACGTCATGGCCGAGCCGATGATGATCCCGGCGCGCGGCGACGTCCCGTTCGAGGCGGGATCGCGCGAGTCCATCCTCGAAGCCTGGGACAGGCACGCCGCGGACCGCCAGGTGAACATCGAGCTGAAGGCCGAGGTGAACTCGGTCGAGAAGACCGCGGACGGATTCGTCGTCGCCACGAAGGCCGGCAACAAGTACGAGACCGCGGCCGTGGTACTGGGGATGGGTACGCAGGGGAACCCGAGAAAACTCGGCGTGACCGGCGAGGATTTGCCTAACATCCGCTACCGCCTGAACGACGCGAAGGAACACCAGGAGCAGGACATCCTCGTGGTCGGCGCGGGCGACTCCGCGCTGGAGATCGCGGCCGCCCTCTCGGATGAGAACCGAGTCGGCCTGGTCGTGCGCGGCGCGGAGATCACGCGCGCGAACGAGGTGCTGACGCGCGACGCGCTGTCGCGGCAGGCCAGCGGCCGCATGACCATCTACTTCAACACGACGGTGAAGGAAGTCGGCGAGGGCTACGTCGATCTCAACGTGCGCGGGGACACCACGCGCATCCCCAATGAGCTGATCTTCCTCAAGCTGGGCGCCGACGCGCCGCGCAAGTTCCTCGAGAAAATCGGGATCAAGTACAGCGGACCGGGTGCCGACGCCCGGGCCATGCTGAGCCCGGTGCACGAGACGACCGTGCCGAAGCTGTTCCTCATCGGCGCGGCGAGCGGCCGCGACCTCATCAAGCTCGGCATGAACCAGGGCTATGAAGTCGTCGAGCACCTGATGGGCCGCGAGGTCGAGCCGGCCGACGAAGCAGTGCTCAGGGAGCGGCTGCCGTTCTGGGAAGGCACGGTCCGCGAGCGCATCGCCGCGATTCGGTCCCGCGCGCCGCTGCTCGCCGCCGCGGACGAACAGCAGCTCCGCGACACGTTCCTGTCCGCTCGCGTTCGCGAGTACAAGAACGGCGAGATCATCATCCGTCAGAACGACTACACCAACGACTTCCTCATCGTGGCCTCGGGGCGCGTCGAGCTCTATCGCCGGCCCGAAAAAACAAACGCCGACGTGAAAGTCGCCGAGATCACCGCCGGCAACTTCTTCGGCGAGATGAGCCTCATCTCCGGACGCCGCCGTACGGCCACGGCCAAGGCCATGGGGAACACGCGCGTGATCGAGATCCCGCGCAAGGCCATGCTGCGTCTTCTGGCGTCCTCGCCGAAGGCGAAAGCGCTCATGGACCAGGCCTTCCTGCTCCGCGCGTTCGGCGGCTACCTCTTCCCCGGCATCGCCGAGGGGGCGCTCGGCGAGCTGGTCGAGAAGGCCGTCGTCGAGAACATCGGCAAAGACGCGGTGGTGTTCAAGGAAGGCGATGCAGCGGAAGCGTTCTACCTGATCCGCAGCGGCATGATGAAGATCGCCAAGCAGTCGGGCGACAAGGAAGTCGTGCTCTCGTACCTGGTGGCCGGCAACTTCTTCGGCGAGGCCGCGCTCTTCTCCGATGCCGAGCGCACCGCTACCGTCAGCGCGATCTTCCCGGCCGAGCTGGTGAAGCTCTCCAAGAAAGACTTCGACAACTTCCTGGGCATCCGTCCCGAGCTGCGCGAGCTCCCGCTGCGCAAGCTCGAGGAGCGCCGCATCGCCGGCCTCATCGCCGAGGCCACGCCGGGATCCGGCAACATCCTCTCCGACCTCATCCGCGAGGAAGTGGTCATGGGAACGCAGACCCTGGTCATCGACGAGCACCGCTGCGTGCGATGCGGGAACTGCGTCCGCTCCTGCGAGGGCGTGCACGACGACGGTCAGGCCCGCATCTCCCTCACCGGCATCAAGTTCTACAACCTCCTGGCGCCGAACTCGTGCTGGCAGTGCGAGAACCCGATGTGCATGCTGGACTGCCCGCCCGACGCCATCTCCCGCGATCCGCGCGGCGAGGTCTACATCAAGAGCAACTGCATCGGCTGCGGCAACTGCGAGCGCAACTGCCCCTACGGCAACATCTTCATGGTCCACAAAGAGCCGAAGAAGTCGATCACCGGCTGGATCAAATCGATCTTCGGAAAAGGCAAGCACGAGGACGCGATCGAGCAGACCTTCGCCGTCAAGTGCGATCTCTGCCGTGGTATCTCCGGCGGCCCCGCATGTGTCCGCGGCTGTCCGACCGGAGCGGCAATCCGACTGACACCGGAGCAGTATCGGGAGACCCTGGAAGAGCTGGTCATTTCGCGAGGGGAGAGGTAGGAGAAGGGCGCCCCGAGCCCAAAGAACGATGGCAGTCCCACGATCCGGACCCACTTGGCGTCGCATTTTCGCCGTGCTGCTTTTTGCCGTGGCGGTCTCGTACGCGTACTACGCGCGCGATGAGTTTCCGCACGGCGGGACGAAGATCGGTCTGACCCTCGGCATCATCGGGCTGCTGCTCATTCTCCTGCTCGCGTACTTCGGGATCCGGAAGCGCTCCTACCGCTCCACCTTCGGCACGCTCGAACAGTGGATGCAGTCCCACATCTACCTCGGCATCCTCGTGTTCGTGATCCTGCTGCTGCACACCGGCGGAAGGTTCAACGACCAGATCGCCGTGACGACGTTCATCCTCGTCGGAGCGGTGGTCCTCTCCGGGATTCTGGGAGCGATCCTCTATGTGACGGTCCCCCGGATGCTGACCGAGGTGGAGAGCAACCTCACCATCGAGGAGATCTCGGACAACGCCAACCAGCTGGCGCGGCAGATGGCGCGCACCGCCTCCGGCAAGTCGGCTCCGTTCCAGCGCATCTACGATGAGCTGATCTACGAGACGCGCCCGGGGTGGCTGGCCGGCTGGCGCCTGGTCATCTACAGCGCTCGAAAGAAGGGGCAGACCTCGTCGGACTGGGCGAATCTGCTGCGGCTCGTGCCGAAAGAGGAGCAGGACGAGCTCCGGTCCCTTCTGGTGACCTCGCGTCAGCGGAAGGAGCTGCTGCTTCGCCTGATGTATCAGCAGCGCTACAAGAACATCCTCGAGGCGTGGCTCTACATCCATGTTCCGTTCACGATCGCGTTGCTCGTCTTCTCGGCTCTGCACGTCGCGGCCGTTTTCTATTACGGGAGCGTGAGGTGGTGAGCGCATGAGTTACGTCATCCAGCTCGTCCAGGGCCGGGCCCTCAAGCTCACGCAGGTTCGTGCTGACGTGCTCCGCATCGGACGCGGAACCAATGCCGACGTCCGCTCGGACAATCCTGCCGTCGCGTTCGAGCACGCCATCATCGAGAAGGATTCCGGCGGGTACTACACGATCATCGACAAGGGCAGCATCACCGGCACCTACGTCAACCGCAAGCCCGTGGAGCAGCAGCGCCTCGGCAAGGGCGACGTCATCGAGGTCGGTGACCTGCGCATCGAAGTTCAGGTTGCGGACACCACCAAGCCGCTCTTTCTCCGCCAGCTCTCTTCGCGCCGGCAGGCCGCGGCGCCCGGATATGCAGACGTTGGCGAGGACACCGGTTCCGGGTATCAGGCTGAAGCAGGAACCGGCACGATCGCAGCCGAGAAGGTCGACTACGTCGATGCCTACGCGCTGCGGCGTCCCTGGCTGCACAAGTCGACCGTCGCATCGATCCTCCTGATCATCGCCCTGGGCGTGGTCGGCGAGGTCACGCAGGAGGACAAGCAGAGCGTGTTCATGCCCGGCGGCGTCTCGTCGGCGCACTCGCGCGCCCGCGACGCCCAGGGCAATAGCATCGCCGAGCGATGCGCCGCCTGTCACACTCCGTGGAAGAGCATCACCGACGACAAGTGCGCACAGTGCCACGCCATGGCGCCGCATGCCACGCACGAGCTGAAGGCGCCGGCATGCTTCACCTGCCACTCCGAGCATCGCGGGCTGGCCAGGCTGGCGGCCATTCCCGACGTGCGCTGCAACGAGTGCCACAAGGACCTCAGCAAGCACGTCAAGACGAGCCCGGACGAGCTGGCCAAGCTGCGTTTCGCGGATGGCCGTTACAGCTTCGCGGAGATCCAGAAGATCAACGCATTCGGCGACGTGCATCCCGAGTTCGTCTTCCCGGCCGATACGAACACGCTCAAGTTCAACCACAAGCTGCACCTCGCCCCGAACGGCGTCTTCAACGCCACGGGGCGGCGCGAAGTCCTGGCCTGTAACGACTGCCATAACCTGGTGGACGTCCGCGGCAAGGTCGATCCGGTCCAGCTCCAGTTCGATACTCACTGCCAGCGTTGCCACAAACTGACGTTCGACCCGCGCTTCCCGCGGGCCGAGGCGCCGCACGGTGGCGATCCGGGGCTGGTGTACGGATTCGTTCTGGCCACGTACGCGGGGAACACCGAGCTGGCGGGCAAGTCCGCCGTCGAGGTGCGGCGCCTCTTGTCCCAGCGGCAGGTGGTGGCACCCGATCAGCGCGCGCTGCTCAATGCCGAGCAGGTCATCAAGACCAAATGCGACAAGTGCCATGACCTGGAACGGCGCGGCCCCAACAATCAGCTTGCCGCCGTGCCGCCGAAGATCCCCACCACGTGGTTCGCCGCCTCCGACTTCGAGCACGGCGCCCACAAGCAGATCAGCTGCGAGCAGTGCCACGACAAGGTCCGCCAGAGCGTCCCCACCAGCGACGTGCACATGCCGACGCGCGAGGACTGCACGGAATGCCACGGGACGAAGGCCGCGCCCGGTGTCAAGCAGACATCGAGTGCATGCGTGGCCTGTCACGACTATCATTTGCGGACTGATCAGACCAAACCGATAGTATTGGCAGCGGGACTCGCGGGCACGGCAGGGCCGGCGGGCGCACTGCTCGATCCCGCCAGCGGAGGGCGAATGCTTCAGACCATTCTCATCGCAGCAATCATTGTCCTGCTCTTCGTGGTCTTCATCCCGCTCGGCGCCGCGCTTTATCAGCGTCTGAAACCGTCGCGCACGGCCACTCCGCGAGGAGCCGCTCCGGCCAAGGGACCCACGGTGAAGGTACCGCCGATGTCCGCTCCGCCCATGCAGGCCCCTTCGGCTCCGGCCGAGCCGCCGCAGCGCGCATCCGCTCCCCGTCCGCCGGCCGAGGCCGCGCCCACACAGATGCTCAATCTCGACGCCATCAAGCCTCCGGCCTCGGGCCCCGTAGCGGGCGGTGCGACGGAGATGCTGCAGTGGTACGGAATGCTCCGATGCACTTCCGGCCCGCTGGACGGGCAGAATTTCATCATCGAGGAGGACGGCTTCTACATCGGCCGCGATTCGACGATGTCGAAAGTCGTGATCAACGACGGGCGCGTGTCGAAGAGGCACGTGAAGATCCAGCCGCGAAACGGGAAGGTGTTCGCCATCGATGAAGGATCGACGAACGGCACGTTCCTCACCGCGGGCGGGCAGCGCATCACCGAACACCAGCTCAAGCGCGGGGACACTCTGATTCTGGCCGACAACGCTGCCACATTCGTGTATCAGATCTGAGGGATATCGATGCGTGCATTCTTGACTACTTCTGCGGCGATCCTTCTTGCCTCCCTGGCCGGCGCTCAGGTGCCGAACCCCGAACCGGAATCGTGCAGCGCGCCCCTGAGCGCGGTGGCCCGCTGTTCGGAGGCCGAGGGTGGAGGAGAGGAGTTCGACTCGCTCAACCCGGCCGAGATCGACGCCATCGTGAAGGCCGCGGCGAGCGCAACCAACCGCACCGACCTCACCATCGCCGTGGTCGACCGGGCCGGCCGTCCGCTGGCTCTCTTCCGCCAGCCCAACGCCGATCCCGAGAACGACGACAAGGCCGTGGGCGTGGCCAGGACCACGGCGTTCTTCAGCCACAACCAGGCCCCGCTGTCCTCGCGCACCGTCCGGTTCATCAGCGCGATCCATTTTCCCACCGGGGTCACCAACACCAACAGCGCGGCGCTGTATGGCATCGACAACACCAACCGCGGCTGCGACTTCAACGTCGTGTTCAACGAAGGCAAGTGCACGCCCCGCGCGCGCAGCCTCAACGGACGCCCCTGCAATGCCTTCGACACGAGCGGGTGCGGACAGGGAATCGTCACCGGCAAGATCTTCCCGGGTGACGAGATCCAGCAGTCGGTGAACGCGGGCGGCATCCCGCTGTTCCGCATCCTGAATCTGACCGAGGCCGACCAGGGTCGCGTCTCCGAAGGAAAGATGATCGGCGGCATCGGCGTCGTCGGCATCTCCGAGGATCCCAGAGAGGAAGATCCGCAGATCACCGAATACGCCGCGGCGACGGGGGCGTTCGGCGCTCTCAACGCCGGCGTCGGGGCCATCGTCCCCGTGCCCCAGTTTCCCCTGCCGAAGCCGGGTAACGTCTTCATCGACGGCATCCGCCTCCCCTTCCTCGGCCGCGACATCACGCTGCGGTTCAACGAGGACGGTCTGCCGACTGGCGTGCTGCTGGCGGGGATCCAGGCTGGCACCGATGCCGGCGAATACGCGATCGCGCCGCGCAACGGCGGATGCGCCGCGAACGGCTACCTGGTCGGGCCTCTGGCCGGCTCGAGACTGACGGCCGCTGAAGTCGACGCGATCGTTCGCCGCGCCGACTCCGCCGCCAAGAGAACCCGCGCGGCGATCCGCCTCCCGCTCAATCGCTACGCGCGGATGGCCATCGCGGTGGCCGACCTGGACGGGACGCTCCTGGCCGTCTACCGGATGCCGGATGCGACGATCTTCTCCACCGACGTATCTGTGGCCAAGGCGCGCAACGTCGTCCACTTCAGCACTTCGACCGATCTGGCGGGCGTGCCGGCGGGAACCGCGGTCACCAACCGATCCATCGCGTTCGGCAGCCACCCCTTCTTCCCGCCGGGCATCGACGGGCGCAACTTCAAGCCCCGCCCCGGTCCCTTCTTCGAGTCGATCTTCGTGCGCGATCTCAACAATCCCTGCTCCCAGGGACTGCAGCCGGCCAACGCCAATCAGAGCGGCATCGTCTTCTTCGCCGGCTCGACGCCGCTGTTCCGCGGCAACGAGATGATCGGCGGCCTGGGAGTATCCGGCGACGGCATCGAGCAGGACGACTACGTGACGTTCCTCGGCGCGGGAGAGTTCCTGCCGCCCCGGGAGCGGTGGGCGGACCGCATCATCATTGATAAGGTCCGGCTGCCGCAGTACAAGTTCCCAAGACAACCGGAAGGCGTCACAGAATGTGGAGGTGGACCGTGCGACTGAGAGTCTCCCTCGTCGCCCTCCTCCTCCTTCTCACAGCCCTCACCATCAGCGCCCAGGTCACGATCAATCGTGACCGCGCCGTCTTCACCGGCGAAGTCCCCTTCACGCTCTGGGGCACCGCTCCGCCGAACTCGGTCGTGACGATCACGGTCGACTCTCCGGGCCTGCAGCCGGTGACGACGGCGGCGGGTCCGGACGGCTCGTGGAGCGTGCTCTGGACGCAGCCGCTGCGGACCGGCGTGTACGGGATTACCGTGACGGCGGGCGGCGCGACGTCGACGCAGGACCTGCGCGTGCAACTGGAAGGCAACGTGGCCCGGCAGCCCCAGATCGTCGAAGAGCCGCGTTTCGCCATCCCGCGCGTTTACGACATGGATGAGAACACGGAGCTGACGGACCGGTGGCGGATCGTGCCGCCTCCGTACGAGCTCGACGAGCCGCCGCGGGGGCGGAAGATCGGCGACCGTGGCGCGACGCTCGATCCGTACAACAAGAACCTGCTCAAAGGCGATTACCCCATCCGCGGCAAGGACACGTTCCTCGTGCTGACGGGAATCTCCGACACCACCATCGAGTCGCGGTCTCTGCCGACGCCTTCCGGTCCCAGCGCCGCCCGGGTGGACAGCTTCACGTTCTTCGGCGACAACGATCAGGGCATGGTGATCCAGAACCTGATCCTCACGGCCGATCTCTATCAGGGGCTGACCACGTTCCAGCCGGTACGGCAGCGCTTCAGAGTCACGGCAATCGGGAACTATACCCACCTGAACGTCGCCGAGAACTCGGTGGTGAAGCCGGACGTGCGGCGTGGCACCGAGCGAAACGACGGCCGCCTTTCGGTGCAGGAGTTCTTCTACGAGCGCAAGCTCGCCGACCTCAGCCCTTACTTCGACTTCGTGTCGGTCCGGGCCGGCTCGCAGCAGTTCTCCAGCGACTTCCGCGGCTTCGTCTTCTCGGACACGAACCTGGGCGTGCGCCTCTTCGGCAACTACGGCTCGAACCGCTATCAGTACAACCTGGCCGCCTTCGAGCGGCTGGAGAAGGACACGAACAGCGGCCTGAATCGAAACTTCGTTTTCCGCGAACAGCAGGTGGGCGTGGCCAACGTCTACATCCAGGACTTCATCCGGAAGGGGTACACGCAGAGCTTCTCGATCACTCATCAGCGGGACCGGCCGGGCGAAAAGCTGCACTTCGATCGCAACGGGATCCTGGTACGTCCCGCTCCGATCGGCTCGTTCACCCCGCACGACATCGACGCGACGTACGTCGGCCAGGCCGGGTTCGGACACTTCGGCCGGCTGAATGTGGATCACGCGCTGTACTACGTGTTTGGCAAAGACAGCCACAATCCGATCGCCGGGCCCGATCCGGAGCTGCGGCGAGGCGACGAGATCGACATCAGCGCGGGGATGGCGGCGGTCGAGCTGTCGTACGACCGCGACTGGCTCCGGCCGCGCTTCGCGTTGTTCTACGCGTCCGGCGACAGCAAGCCGCGCGACCGTACGGGCACCGGCTTCGACTCGATCTTCGACGGTCCCGCCTTTGCCGGCGGCGGCTTCAGCTTCTTCAACCGCCTGGGCATCCGTCTGTCGCAGACCGGCGTCGCGCTCGTGGATCGCGGCAGCCTCATCACCTCGCTGCGCAGCAGCAAGGACGAGGGGCAGTCGAACTTCGTCAACCCGGGCGTGCAGCTCGTCAGCCTGGGGCTGGACATCGAGGTCACGCTGCGGCTCAAGGCCATCCTGACCGCGAACTACATCAGGATGGACAGCACGGCTGCGGTCGAGGAGCTTCTGTTCCAGGGGGACATCGACAACGAGCTGGGCGCTGATCTGAGCGTCGGCCTGCGGTACCGGCCGTTCTTCACTCAGCAGTGGATCGTGGTGGGCGGCATCGCCGGATTCATTCCGGGACGGGGCTTCAAAGACATTTACGAGAGCGACAACCCGCTCTATCACGTGTTCTCCAACATCATTTTGCAGTTCTGAGGGACGAGGCTTAGATGAAGAAGACGTTCTTCGTAGTGCTCATTGCGGCGGCGGTTGCGGCGACGTTGTTTGCCGCCACTCAGCAGGGTGAGCCCGTCCGCGCGCCTCAGACCTCGCCGCTCATGGGCCAAACCCAGGCCCAGGCGGACGAGAAGAGCAGCGGCTGTCTTTCGTGTCATGAAGGCATCGAGCCGATGCACGCATCCGCGGCGGTGAAGCTCGGATGCACGGACTGCCACGGCGGGAACGCGGGGGTCATGGCCAGTCGCATCGACGACGAGGACGCCAAGAACCGCGCCCACATCCTGCCCCGGAACAAGGAGATCTGGAAGACGTCCAGGAATCCCGTGGGAACGTACACGGCCCTGCTGAAGGAGTCTGCCGAGTTCGTGAAGTTCATGAACCCGGGCGATCTGCGCGTGTCGAAGGAAACGTGCGGCGATTGCCATCCGCAGCAGGTGGCGGCCGTGCCGCGAAGCACGATGTCCACCGCCGCCGTCTTCTGGGCGGCCGTCTCCTATGCGAACGGCCTGATCAGCAAGAAGCCCGGCCTGCTCGGCGAGAGTTACAACCGGGAAGGGAATCCACAGATCCTCCGCCCGGCCGTGCCGCCCACGCCCGAACAGATTGCCAAAGGCGCGCTGCCGCTCGTCGTCCCTCTGCCTCGTTGGGAGATCTTCCAGCCAGGGGAGTACTTCCGCGCGTTCGAGCGAGGCGGTCTCCTGAACAACACCATTCCGCCGGAAGTCGGCAATCCGAATCCGCTGCTGGGCGACGAAGCAGGGAAGCCGGACATCCGCGTCAGCAACCGCGGCCGCGGCACGGGAAGCCGTGTCTCGCCGGGCCTGATCAACCTGCAGAAGACCCGTCTCAACGATCCGCACCTCTCATTCCTCGGGACCAATGAGCATCCCGGCGACTATCGCTCCAGCGGCTGCACGGCATGCCACGTGGTGTACGCGAACGACCGTGATCCGCTTCACTCCGGACAGTGGGCGAAGTACGGGCACGTCGGCCTGTCGCAGACCGGCGACAAGACGATCCCGAAAGACGAGAAGGGTCATCCCATCAAGCATCAGTTCACGCGCGCCGTGCCGACGTCTCAGTGCATGAGCTGTCACATGCACCAGCCGAACTCGTTCGTGAACACGTACCTCGGCTACCTGATGTGGGACTACGAGAGCGACGGCGAGCTGATGTGGCCGAAGGAGCAGAAGTACCCGACTCCCGACGAGCGCCGGAAGAGCCTCGATCACAACCCGGAGGGCGCCGCGGTCCGCGGACTCTGGACGGACATCGACTTCCTGGAGCGCGTCAGCAGCCTGAACCCGCAGGCCAAGAACACGCAGTTCGCCGACTACCACGGCCACGGCTGGAACTTCATGGCCGTGTTCAAGCGCGACAAGAAGGGCAACTTCCTCGACGCCAACGACACGATCGTGTCGAAGGACGACCCCGAGAAGTTCAAGAAGGCCGTGCACCTGCGTGACATCCATCTCGAGCGCGGCATGCACTGCTCCGACTGCCACTTCTCGCGGGACGAGCACGGCGACGGCCAGTTGTACAGCGAGTACGGAACGAACATCGAGATCGAGTGCCAGGACTGCCACGGGCGGCTCGATCGCAACACCAACCTGCGGACCTCCGGGCCGCTCGCGCCGCCGGGAGGAACGGACCTCCGTCTGGGGACCACGCCGTTCGGCCAGCGTCGCTTCATCTGGTCCAACGGGATCCTCTATCAGCGCTCGATGGTGAACCCGGGCATGGAGTGGGTGGTGCGCCAGGTCAGGGACACCGTCACGCGGGGTCACCAGCACTACAACGACAAGTCGCATTACGCGAAGACGGTGCAGCGCGGCGGCGCCGGGTGGGGCAACACCAGCAACGTCGCTCACAGCGAAGACAAGATCACGTGTTACGCCTGCCACTCCTCGTGGATGACGTCGTGCTTCGGCTGCCATCTCCCGCAGGAGCAGAATGCCAGGTCGAACGCCCTGCACTACGAAGGGACGGAGACGCGCAACTACGCCTCTTACAACCCCCAGGTTCTCCGCACGGATGTGTTCATGCTCGGCGTGAACAGCCCGCTCAAGGGAGCCAAGATCGCTCCGGTGCGCTCATCGAGCGCCCTGACGCTCAGCTCGATCAACCCGAACCGGCAGCGCATCTACATCCAGCAGGCTCCGATCTCCGCGCCGGGCTACAGCAGCCAGGCCTTCAACCCGCACGTTCCCCATACGGTGCGCAGCAAGGAGACGCAGGCCTGCAGCTCGTGCCACATCAGCGAGGCGAACGACAACAATGCCTGGCTGGCCCAGACATATCTGCAGGGAACGAACTTCGTCAACTTCGTCGGCCGGTTCGCCTGGGTGGCCACGGGTGACGACGGGTTCGAAGCGATTGCGGTGACGGAGTGGGAGGAGCCGCAGGCGGTCATCGGGTCGTATCTGCACAAGCTGGCCTATCCCGACTGGTACGCGAACCATCAGAAGCGCAAGAAGGAGCTGGCCGAGGGATATCACCATCATGGCCACGCCAAGATGGTGCAGTTGCGGGGCGAGTATCTGTATGCCGCGAACGGCGACAGAGGCTTCGAGGCCTACGACGTCGCCAACGTCGACAACAAGGACTTCTCCGAGCGCATGATCTCGGCGCCGTCGTCGCCGATCGGGCAGCGCACGTTCATCAAGTCGAAGTACGCCGCGGCGTTCTCGCTGCCGACGAACATGCCCATCGACCCGACGCGCGAGACGACATCGATCCCCGAGAACCAGGAACAGCCGTGGCATCCGCTGTACCGCTATGCGTACATCGCCGACAAGTATGAGGGTCTCATCCTCGTCGACGTCACGACGCTGACCGACGGCGATCCTCTGAACAACTTCTTCACGCGCGCGCTGACGTGGAATCCGGAAGACCGGCTGCACGGCGCGCAGTCGATTCACGTGGCCGGGCGGTGGGTGTACATCGGCACGGAGAAGGGGCTGGCCATCGTCGACGTCGATCAGCCCCTGGCTCCGAAGCTCGTGGCCTACATGCCCGAGATCAAGAAGGCCACCGGCATCGCGGTGCAGTTCCGGTATGCCTTCGTGACCGACGGCCAGGCCATTCACACAATCAACGTCACCGATCCGACACGGCCGCGTCTGACCGCGTCCCTCCCTCTGGAGGAAGCGCGCAATGTCTACGTGGCCCGGACCTACGCATATGTGGCGGGTGGGAAACAGGGTGTGATCATCGTGGACATCGAGCGCCCGGAGGCGCCGAAGATCGATCAGATCTACAACGCCGACGGCGAGCTGCACGACGTGTACGACGTCAAGGTGGCCTCTACGAATGCCAGCACGTATGCATACGTCGCCGACGGTGAGCACGGCATCAAAGTCCTGCAGCTCTCCTCACCGGAGTGGGGCCCGAACTACGCCGGCTTCAGTCCGCGGCCGATGCCGCAGCTGATCGCCAAGCGGCATACGCACGGCAAGGCCGTGTCCATCTCCAAGGGAATGGACCGCGACCGCGCCGTCGATGAGAGCGGCAACCAGGTCTCGATCTTCAACCGCATCGGGTCACGGCCGATGACGACCCCGGAACTGCAGCGGCTGTACATGCGCGACGGCCGCATCTACACGGTCAGCGATAGACCTTCCACGCGACCACAGGGAAGCACGACGGTCACTGAGAACCCTGCGACCAAGCCGCAGGTACCAGTGGTCCAGAAACCTGCCACGAAGCCGGTGACGAGGTGATAGCGATGAAGAGACTCATTCCGGGTGCGGTCGTAGCTCTCCTGTTGATAGCTTCCGTGGCCGCTCAGCAGCCAGCCACCACTCCTCCGCCCGCGCCCACCGCCACTCCACCGGCAGGAACGGTCGGCAAGTACGTCGGCGTGGCCTCGTGTGTGAACTCCGGCTGCCACGGCAGCACCGAGCCGCTCAACCAGACTCGGGCGCTTCAGAACGAGTACTACACGTGGTTGAACAACGACCGTCACGCGCAGGCGTACAACGTCCTGTTCAACAACGTTTCGGCGCGCATCGCCAAGAACATGCGTCTTCGCAGAAGGGCGTATGAAGAGAAGATGTGCCTGGACTGCCATACCACCAACGTTGCTGCCAGCCAGGTCGTCGGCAACATCGACCCCGAGGACGGCGTGCAGTGCGAGGCCTGTCACGGGCCGGCCAGCGGCTGGCGCGACGAGCACACCCAGCTCGGATGGACGCACGCAGACTCGGTCCGGCGCGGTCTGAACGATCTCCGCGACGTCTCCCGCCGCGGCGAGCAGTGCCTCACCTGCCACCTCGGTAATGCCAGCAAGGAAGTCGACCACGACCTCATCGCGGCCGGGCATCCCATCCTGGCCTTCGAGCTCGACAACTACACCGAGTCGATGCCGCCGCATTGGACCGCGGGCCGCGAGTCCCACGGACTCCGGGCCTGGGCCGTCGGACAGGTCGTGAAGTTCCGTGACTCCCTCGACAACGTGGCTCGACACGCCCGCGGCGACAAGTGGCCGGAGTTCGCGGACATGAGCTGTTACAACTGCCATCACGGGCTGAAGGCCAGCACGTGGAGGCAGGAGCGCGGCTGGCCGGATCGTCCCGGCCTCCCGGCCTGGAGCCCGCAGCACTGGGCGGCCCTGCGCATCCTGATCGCGAGGATCTCGCCGCAGGTGCGCAACGAGCTGGACCCGGTCGTCCGCGACCTCTCCATCGCCGTGGCGCGGATGAACAACCGTGATGCCATCGTGACCAGCGCTCAGCGGGCCCGCCGCCTCGTCGAGCCGCTCGTGGCCAGGGCCGAGGCCATCTCCTGGAATGACGCCGACGTGCGCACGATGATGCGCGCCATCGCCGACGACCGCGAGTTCATCCTGGCCTCCGACGTTCACGCCGCCGAGCAGGCCGCGCTGTCCCTGCAGAGCCTTTCCACGACGCTGACCCGCCGCGACCGCAGGCTGCTGCGCTCGACCATGACCCGCGCCATCGACGCGCTCTTCGAAGAGCTGGAAAGCCGCGACGACTACGACCCGGCCAGGTTCGCGCAGAAGCTGCAGGCCGTCAGAGCAACGCTGTAAGCCTTCCTCTTTGGAGCGCCGCCGAGTCGGCGGCGCTCCACTACCTGGCGCGGTACAGCTTCATGACCCAATCCGGCACATCGGGTTGCGCGGGCGGCTTCTTCCCATCGTCGAGGGCCCAGCGATGCAGCCACGACAGGCCGCGGCGCCCCACGTACGCGTCGTTGCGCCGGTAGGCCGGGTCCTCGAGAGCTTCGTCGATGCTGACGAACCTGTAGCCGCGACGCCGGGCCATCGCTGCCAGTGAATCGAGCGCGTCGGCGTTGAGCCGGTTGTCATGCAGCAGCAGGATCTGCGGCAGCTCGTACCCGAGGGTGTCGCGCGACAGCTGCTCGTAGAAGGCGAAGATCGACTCCATGTAGCGGAGGTAGTCGGCGCGGATCCGCACGGCCAGTGCCTCATCCGCGCCCGCGTAGACGGCGGCGTAGATGTACTCGTCGTTGTCGATCGTCACGACGGCATTCGTGTAACCGCGCTCTGTCAGAAACCGCTCGAACGCGCGTTTCTTCGCCAGCTCGGTGCCACTGCGCAGGAACGGAAAGCGGAAGTAGCGCGGCTTCGCCGGCAGCGCCTTCTCCAGCGCGATGACGTCCTCTTGAAACTGTTCCAGAGGCACCACGTTGAAGTCTCGGTGCGAGGCAGTGTGGTTTCCGAGCTCGATGCCTGCATCGGTCCAGATACGGTAGAGAGCGGAGCAGCGTGTCCCCACCGCCAGGCCGAGGGCGGGAATGCGGTTCCTTTTGATGGCGGCCACCAGGTCGCGGTTCGTGGCCGCGGAGCAGCCGTGCGGAACGTCGTCGAAGGTGAAGGCGACGGCGCGCTTTGATGGAGCGTTGTCCGCCGCCAGGAATGGCGGCGCTCCACTGAGCAGCGCGGCCAGGAGGATCGCGATCACGAGCGCTTCTTGATGTCGGTGTACTGGCGCCGGACGGCCCCGGTGTAGATCTGGCGCGGGCGCGCGATCTTCTGGTCGGCGTCCTCGAGCATCTCCTGCCACTGCGCCAGCCACCCCGAGACGCGCGGGATGGCGAAGAGCACGGTGAACATCTCCATCGGGATCCGCATGGCCTGGTAGATGAGACCGGAGTAGAAGTCGACGTTGGGATACAGCTTCCGTTTCGCGAAGTAGTCGTCTTCCAGAGCGATGCGCTCGAGCTCCAGGGCGATGTCCAGGAGGGGATTGCGGCCGGTGACGTCGAAGACCTCGTCAGCGACCTTCTTGATGATCGTGGCGCGCGGGTCGTAGTTCTTGTAGACCCGGTGACCGAAGCCCATGAGCCTCACGCCATCGCCGGCTTTCACCTTCTTGATGAAGTCGGGCACGTTCTTCACGGACCCGATCTCATCGAGCATGTGAATGACTGCTTCGTTGGCGCCGCCGTGCAGCGGGCCGTAAAGCGCGGCGGCGGCCGCGGCCACGGCCGAATAGGGATCGACGTGCGAGCTGCCCACGGCCCGCATCGCGTTCGTCGAGCAGTTCTGCTCGTGATCGGCGTGGAGGATGAACAGCACATCCAGCGCACGCTCCAGCGCCGGGCTCGGCTCGTACTTGTGCTCCGTCATCCGGAACATCATGTTCAGAAAGTTGCCCGGGTAGCTGAGGTCGTTGTCGGGATACGCGTACGGCATCCCGATGCGATGGCGGTAGTTGAAGGCCGCGATGGTGATCACCTTGGCGATGAGCCGGATGACCTGCTTCTGGCGCCCTTCCACGTTGAAGATGTCGGATGACTCCGGATAGAACGTTCCCAGCGCGCTGATCGTCGAGATCAGGCGTCCCATGGGATGGGCGTTGTAGCGGAAGGCGTCCAGGAGGCTCTTCAGCTTCTCGTTCAGGATCGTGTGGTGCGTGATCTCGTGCGTCCAGGAGTCGAGCTCGGTCCTGCCGGGAAGCTCGCCGTACATCAGCAGATAGGAGGTTTCGAGGTACGTGCTCTTCTCGGCGAGCTGCTCGATGGGATAGCCGCGGTACTCCAGGATGCCCTTGTCGCCGTCGATGAATGTGATGGCGCTGCGGCAGGCGGCCGTGTTCATGAACGCCGGGTCGTACGTCATCAGGCCGAAGTCGTCCGCGTCGACCTTGATCTTCCGCAGATCGATGGCCTTGACGGTGCCCTCGCTGATCGGCAGCTCGTAGGTCTTCCCCGTTCGGTTGTCGGTGATGGTGAGCGTATCGCTGGCCAAGTGGCTACCTCCGCGGGCGCGTAAATCTATCAGATGTCGCCATGGCGTGCAGCGATGATGGCCGTCGCTGCGATGGCCGCGGTCTCGGCGCGAAGGCGTCGCGGGCCGAGTCGCTGGAACACGCAGCCGCTGCGGCGCGCCAGCGCGATCTCCTCTTCGCTCCAGCCCCCTTCCGGACCGACCAGCAGCGTCACTTCCGTGAGCGCGGCCGGTGCCGGATCCGCTGCGGCATCGGCATCGAAGACGATCCTGGTCATGCCGGCCTTGACCGCCTCCCCGAACGTCGTGGCCGGCTCCACAGGCGGAACGACCGCCCGGCCGCACTGCTTGGCCGCCTCGAACACGATCTTCTCCCATCGCCCGGCTCTGCCGCGGTAACGCTCCGGACGGATCTCCACTCGATCGGTGATGAGAGGGATGATGGAGCGCACTCCCAGCTCGGTCGCCTTCTGCAGGACCAGCTCGAACTTCTCCAGCTGGATGATTGCCACGGCCAGGTGCACGGCGATGCGCGCCTCCCGCGACGGCAGCTCCTGCTCCACCATGACCGTGACGTGGTCGCGTCCAACCAGGCGCACCTTGCCCGATGCCAGGGCGCCACGCCCGTCGAACAGCTCGACCTCTTCCCCTTCCCGCACCCGTGCCACGCGAACGGCATGGTGGAACTCCTCGCCGCCCACGACGACCTCCGTCGCCGGCAGGATGGGACCCGTCACGAAGATGCGGTGCCGCACGCCTTATGCCTCCGCCACGATGTCGGCGCGGCGCGGCGCGAGCAGCTTCTCGCCGCGGATGGCCGGGACCAGGAGCAGGCCGGGAACGCCGAGCACCAGCGTCAGCCAGAAGTAGCCCGTGTAGCCCATGCCCTCGGCGAGGAGGCCGCTCACGGAGCCGATGCCGAAACGCGTGAACGCGAACGCGGCGCTGAGCAGCGCGTAATGCGTGGCGGCGTATTCGCGATCGCAGATGGCCATGAGGAAGGCCAGGAACGCGGCCGTGCCCAGGCCGCCGGCGAAGTTCTCGATGATGACGACGGCGTAGAACACCGGCTGGCTCGCCGCGCTGGCGGCGGCGAGCGCGTAGCCGGCGTTGGACACCACCTGCAGCACGCCCAGGACGAGGAGCGCGCGCCAGATCCCGAAGCGCGAGATGAATGCGCCGCCAGTGAACGCTCCGGCAATGAGAAACGAGATCCCGATCACCGTGGTCACGGTGCCGATCTCCGCGGTCGAGAATCCCTTGTCGACCCAGAATGGCTTGACCATCGGCACGAGGGCGGCGTCGCCCAGCCGGTAAATGAATGCGATGGCCAGGAACACGGGGGCGTGGGGGCGTTTGAGCCATTTCGCCACGCCGGCGAAGGGGCTCTGTTTCCTGGGCGCCAGCGACGTCATGCCCGGCACGACCAGCATCGTGATCACGAGAATGAGGCCGGTGATGATCGCCGCGGTCATGAAGGCGCCGCGCCAGCCCACGAATGTCGTCAACGCGGCCAGCGCGCCTCCCGCCACGATCATCGCGCCGCGGTAGGCCGTCACGCGGATGGAGTTCACGTAGCCCAGCTGATGGAGCGGCGTGATGCGAACGGCCGTGGCATCGATGGCGATGTCCTGGGTGGCCGAAGCGAAGGCCAGAACGGCCACGATGGCGAAGAACACCCCCGTGGCTTGCGGCGGCACGATCGCGAACGCGATCATCGTCCCCACCAGAACGAACAGGGAGCCGGCCATCCAGCGGCGATAGGTCCCGAAGCGGTCTACGGCCGGCGACCAGAGGAACTTCCATGTCCACGCAGAGCTGACCGCACTGATGAGCCCGATTTGCGTGAGCGACACGTTCTGCGTCCGCATGTACAGCGGCAACAGCTCGTTCACGATGCCGAACGGAAATCCCTGGGAGAAATAGAGGATGGCAGCGAGAGTGGGGGCGAACCAGGGTGGCCGTCGTTCGTCGTTCAAAGGGCTCGATCCTTGCGTTCTGCCACGTTCAGGAGGGAAACGATATGCGAAAAGCGTCTTTTGCACTCGCGGC
>DATKCA010000284.1:0-23391 GCA_035544675.1 Thermoanaerobaculia bacterium
GCCGCTAACGATATTTCACCTGAACGCATACACTTGCGCGCCGTGCCGGACCAGTCCGTGGAGTCGTTGCGCGAGCAGCTTCGGAACCGAGGCTACCTCAGCCATGGCATCGAGCGCTGGTTCGCGCTCGATCCGTGGAGGTCGCGCACGTTCTGGGTGGAGCTGCTGGTGGTGGCTCTGAAAGCGGCGTTGTTGATCGCGCCCTTCGGCGCGCTGACGGCGGCCGGCGTCATGCTGATCCGCAACTTCCCGCTCGGCCTGCTCGAGACGCTGCAGCTCTTCGTCATCTACGCCGCCGCCATGGCCGCGGCAACGCTGGCTCTGGTGATGCTGGTCGGTCTGCTGCTCAAAGTCCGGCCGGAGCTGGCCATCGAGACGCCCCGCGCGCTCCTCGGCATCGGCATGGCGGCGTCCACGATGCTCGTCGCGCTCCTGGCGATCTGGTGGTACGGCTTCGGACAGGATCCTTCCCTGCTCGAAGTGGCCCTGGCAGTGGCGATGGCCACGCTGCTTTTCATCGTCGGGACGATCGTCGTCTCCGCGGCACTTCTCTCGTTCTCGATTCACGAGCTGCAGCGCATTCCCACCATCCACCAGAAGCCCCGCACGATGCCCGTGGCCGCGGCCGCGGCGGTGCTCGTGGCCGGGCTGCTCGTCCTCGCCTACGCAACGCCGGACGCGAAAGGCAGCGCGCCGCCGCAGGTTGCCACGGCGCCGACGACGAGCCGCATCGCTCTCATCGCCGTCGACGGGCTGACCGAGGAGATCGTGCGGTCGCGGCAGGACCTGACGGAGCAATTCGTGACCATCACGCGCGCCGCCACGATTCCGGCCCGCTCGCCCAGCGAGCGGTGGGCCTCGGTCGGAACGGGAGTCCCCGCCACTCTCCACGGAGTGAGGGCCGTTGCCGGAATCCGGCTCGCCGGCGGCCGCAGCGTGCTGCAGAGCATCTCGCGGTGGGACTATGCCCTGATGGTCATCGCGCCCGCGCTGCGCGTCGCGCAGCCCCAGCCGCTGCCTCCGACGGTCCGGCGCCGCGACTTCGTCTGGGAGATCCTCGCCTCCCGCAACGTGCCTGCCGCCGCCGTGAACTGGTGGACCAGCGAAGAGTCACGGACGACATCGCTCAGCTCGGTACCGCAGTCGGTGATCTTCGCCGGAGCTGCCAACGATCCCCTTCGAGTCGATTCGGCGGCGGTGGGAAGCTTCTTCTCCTCGATCGATGGCATCCGGCCGCGATTCGCGACCATGTACCTGCCGGCGCTCGACGTGGTGCTCAACAGACTCGACCGCGGGCGCGCCGAGGAGCTGGCATTGTCGCTGCGTGCACTCGATGGCGTCGCAGCCGCGATCGCGGAGACGAGGAAACGCGGGTACGAGGTCATCGTGGCCGGCGCGCCGGGCCCGGGTCAAACCGGGCACGGCGTCATCGCCGCCTCGCTGCAGCTGAGAGACGCGTCCACGCTGTACGACGTGGCGCCGACGATTCTCGAGACCATGGGCTTTCCGGCGTCAAACGAGATGCCCGGCCGTTCGCTCGCGGGAAGAGCCGGAGAGCCGCGCATCGCCAGCTACGGAACGCGGGCGGGCCGGGAGGGCGCGACGAAGCTCGATCAGGAGTATTACGAGAGCCTGCGGTCGCTGGGGTACATACAGTGAAGTGAAGGCATTCATCCTTCATCCTTCGTTCAAAGGAGCTGTCATGAAGAGACTCACATTCGTCGTGCTGGTACTCCTCCTCCCCCTCCCGATCCTGGCCCAGTCGCCCATCACCTTCGATGCGCTCCAGTCGATGCGTCGCGTTGGCGCGCCGAAGGTATCGCCGGACGGCAAGTGGATCGCGTACGACCTCAGCACGATCGACATGGCGGCGAACGTTCGCAAGTCGGCGGTCTATCTGATGCCCGCCGGCGGCGGCGCGGCGCGCAGGATCAGCGACGGCGCGAAACAGGACGAGGGACCGGCCTGGTCGCCGGACGGAAAACTCATCGCGTATGTCTCGAACCGCGACGGGGCGTCGAAACAGGTGTATCTGTTCGACGTCGCCGCCGGAACGACGCGCAAGCTCACGAGCCTCAACGGCGGAGCGGGATCGGTGAAGTGGATGCCGGACAGCTCGGCCGTGCTGCTGGTCTCCGATGTCTACCCCGACTGCGGGGTCGAGCCGGAGTGCGTCAAGCGCAACGTGGAGGCGGCTGAGAAGGCCCCGAGCCGGGCCCGGATCATCGACAGCCTGCTGTTCCGGCACTGGAACGTCTGGCAGGAGAAGACCCGCGCTCATCTCATTCTCCATCCGCTGAACGGCTCCCCGCGAGACCTCACACCGGGAGCATTCGACGCGCCGCCGTTCTCCATCGGCGGCGGCGGCGCGTTCGACGTCTCCCCGGACGGAAAGGAGGTCGCATTCGCGCGGATCACCGACGAGCGCCCCGAGCTCTCCACCAACTCGGACATCTTCATCGTGCCCCACGGAGGCGGCGAAGCGCGCCGGATCACGACGCGGCGCGGCGCCGACACCGCTCCGAAGTACTCGCCCGACGGGAAGTGGCTCGCGTACCGCTCACAGGCCCGGGCAGGTTACGAGTCCGATCTCTGGGAGCTCTGGCTCTACAACCGCGGCACCGGCACCGCATCACGCATCGCGGCCGATTTCCCCAACTGGATCTCGTCAGTCACCTGGGCGCCGGACAGCAGGACGCTGTTCATCACAGCGCCTGAGCGGGGCCGGACTCCGATCTACGAAGTCACTCTGGCCGGCAGGTACACGAAGATCCATGACCAGGGCTCCGCGCACTCGGTGACGATCGGGCCCGACGGCAGAACGATCTATTTCCAGCGCGACTCGCTGACCCGGCCCAACGAGATCTACTCGCTGAAGCGCGGCGGCGCGCTCACTCAGCTCACCCGCGAGAACGACGCTCTCCTGGGCACGATGGACATGGGCGAGGTCAGCAGCATCACCTGGCCGGGCGCGGAAGGAGCGCAGATTCAGGGATGGCTGGTCAAGCCTCCGCGCTTCGATGCATCGAAGAAGTATCCGGCCATCGTTCTCATTCACGGCGGCCCGCAGGGCGCCTGGGGAGACGCCTGGTCGTATCGGTGGAACCCGCAGATGTTCGCCGCGCGCGGCTACGTGATCCTCATGCCGAACCCGCGCGGCTCGACCGGCTTCGGGCAGAAGTTCGTCGAGGAGATCTCTCGTGACTGGGCCGGCAGGGTCTACACCGACATCATGAACGGCGTGGACATGCTCGCCGCCTACCCCTACGTCGACGCCTCCCGCCTCGGCGCCGCGGGCGGATCGTACGGCGGTTACATGGTCAACTGGATCCTCGGACACAGCGACCGCTTCAAGGCGCTCGTGTCCCACGCCGGCGTCTACAACCTCGAGTCGATGTACGGCGTGACCGAGGAGCTGTGGTTCCCGGAGTGGGAGTTCGGCGGCAATCCGTGGGACAACCCCGAGCTCTACCAGCGATGGTCCCCGCACCGCTTCGCGAAGAACTTCAAGACACCGACGCTCGTGGCACACGGCGAGCTCGACTTCCGCGTGCCCATCGGAGAAGGGTTCCAGCTCTTCACGGCACTGCAGCGCCGCGGCGTTCCGTCACGGCTGCTCTACTTCCCGGACGAAGGTCATTGGGTGCTCAAGCCACAGAACTCGAAGGTGTGGCACGAGACGGTGCTGGGCTGGTTCGACCGGTTCCTGAAGTGATCAGCGCTATCGCCTGGTTCCTCCGGCCGGCTCCTTGGCCGGTTCCGAGGAGCCGCTGCTGAAGCTGCCGCCGCCGGGGCCAAGCGCGGGGCGGGAGACCGTCGGCGTGATTCCGACTGCTTCGGCGTACTTGAGGTAGGTGTCGATCGAAGCGATGACGACGCGAGCTTCGACCGTGATCAGGTCGATGCCAACGAGGGAGATTCTGACCCACGCGTCGACGACAATGCCCTTGTCGAGGATCCGGTCGAGTACATCGATGAGACTCGATCCGCCAGGTGCGCGCTCAACAGCCATCTTCTACCTCCCTTTCCTCTCCGGCGGTCTGCCCGAGGGCGCGCCGCGCGTCTGCATTTGATTTTCGAGTTGCTGGATGCGGTTTTTCAAAGTCGCGTACTCGTCGGCGCTCGGCAGGGCACGGTTGGCTGCCTCCGCGGAGTAGAACCGGTCGGAACGCCACCAGTTGATGCCGATCGCCTCGGCCTTGTCGATGGAACAGATGACCAGCCGGAGCTGGATCGTGAGCAGCTCGACGTTCGCCAGGGAGACCTTCACATCGCCAGCCACGACCAGCCCCTTGTCCAGGATCTTGTCGAGGATGTCGACGAGTCCCTGTGGCTGGCGCATGAGTCCGCGATCATCCGTCGGCATGGCGGCGAAGGCTATCACGACCTTAGTCCTTAGTCCTTAGTCGAGTGTCTTGATGGGTCCGAGAGAAAGGTTGAGGTCGTCATCGGACAATCCGAACACGCCTTTGAGCTCGGTCATCTTGTCCTCGAGCTTCATCAGCGCGCTTCCGAGGCTCTCGATCTCCTCTTCGCTGAGGTTGCCGCCGTCCATTCTGCGCAGCGCCTGCTTCTCGAGAAGACGGCGCACGAGCTCGACGATGGCCAGGACGAGGCGGGCCAGCCCGTTCTCGACGATTTCCGGATCGGCGGAGATGCGGTCGGGGATCGCCGACTCGGTCAGAGTCAGACTCTCGCGAAGCCGCTCGTCGTCATTCGTGATCAGCATCGGTAAAGACCTCCAGCGGCCAGGGCGCCGAGAGGAGAAACGGAACGTGCGGACAACGTGCCTTGAGCGCCTGGCCGGCCCGGCTGAGATTGGGGAGACGGGAGCGCTCGATGAGACCGCACAGCTCGATCGACTTCTCGTCGCGGGGCGCCCAGTGGCTCTTCACGCACAGCGGGGCAATCAACTCTTCGACGGCGGCGCGAAACGCGTCATCGACTCTGGCCGACCTGGCAGAGGAGTGCAAGGCGCGCAGAAACTCCGCGCCGCTCTGGAAATCGCGCCGCTGCGGCCGCGCCGATCCTGCCGCGGCGACCCTCAGCGTCAACTCCACGCGGTGGCGATGCTCCTCCAGCAGCTTCTTCCACTTCGCCGCGTATTGCGCGCACTTCGCCTCCGCCTCGGCGGCCGACCGGAAGGCGAAGCCGTAGCGGATGGCGATGAACGTGGCTCGCTCCAGCAGCGCGGCGCGAACCCCGGAGATGCGAACGAGCAGATCGCGGTCGCTCAGGGACTGGTCTTCGGGAACAGGAACCGCGCTGACGAAGAGAGCGCCGGCCGGCGTCGCCGCGGCCAGCGGCTCGATGTCTTCGCTCCGGAGATGGACGCCGATGGCGATCGACTTCATCGATCGCGGTCTTTGACCCGGACCAGGGCGTCGACGTTGGCCAGCACGACGTTGAGCCCCAGGTAGAGCAGGTCGACGCCGCCGATGGAGATCACGGCCTCGCCGGCGATGACGACGCCGCGGTCGAGCAGGTGGTCGAGCGCATCGACGAGAGCAAGCTCCGTGTTGTCGTGTTCGCTCATTGCGCGCCCGCAAACGTGTAAGGCGGCCAGGGGCCGCTCACCGAGAAGGCGATGCCTTCCGGCGCGTAACGGTCCATCAGCTCGCCGTGGAGCTCATGGAGCACCGCTTCCTCGTCGCGATTGATCAGGACGTTGATCTGCGGGAAGGCGCCCTCGCGCTGCTGGCGGGACTCGGCCACGGTCTCGCAGCGCAGCTTGTCCAGGACGGTGCGCTCGATCTCTCCGACCACCTGCAGCTCCGCGTCCTTCGTGGCGCGCTTCTTCTCCTCGTCGAGCTTCTTGCGGAGCAGGAACGCCTTGCCGGGCGGGGCGCCTTCGATCTGCGAAGCAAGCTGGCGCAGTGAGTCCACGCGCGAGGTGACGGCGTCGCTCCACCGCTGCGGCTCGAACTCGATCCGCAGCGTCCACTCCTGTTTCCCGTCCAGGCGCTCCAGCATGCGGGCCAGGGCCGGGGAGCTCTCAGTGAGATATCGGCGCAGCGTTTCCGCGGAGCTGAAGAGCGTGAACGCGCGAAGGGGGATGATCGCCGTGCGCTTCATCAGATCGGTGACCACGCCCTGATGGCGGTAGCCGATCGCGCCGAGCCACTCCAGGTCGCCGGCCCTGCTGTCGATCGCTTCCTGCGAGAAATCGGCGCCGTCGACCGGCGTGTAGACCGCGGCCACACCGGCCGCGGAGATCGAGCCGAAGTTCCGGCTCATGTCCACGGCCTCGCTCTGCGGCTCGACCGGCTCGCGCGTAATCGCGTAGACGTAGAGGATCGGAGTCATGTCGCGCCGGTCAGTCTGCCGTAACGGTGACGAGACCTGCAAGATCGGCGAGGCGCGTCACTGGCCCGTCGTGACGTGCGACGAGGATGACGTCGCTTCCGAGGCGGGAGAGCGAGTCCATCTCCGCGGCCATCATCGACTGATCGCACCGGCATTCGGACGGGGGCGTGACGTAGTTCGCGACGACCGCCCCAACGGCGATGCCCCGCTGCTCGAGGGTAGCAAGGAGACGTTTCGTCTCGGCGACGACGACGCGTTCCGGCCTGGTCACCACGATCACCGCGGCACGCGCGGAGTGCAGCGTCTCGTCCAGCAGCTTCAGCGCGCGTGAGGCCTCCACGAGCTCTTCGCCGAGTGAGCCGGGGCGGATGACCTCGCGGTAACGGAGCAGGATGCGCATGAACTCGCGCACCCACTCCGCGGCCGTCTCCGGCAGCTCGATGAGCCTGAGGAAGTGGCCGGTGGGCGCGGTGTCGATGATGACGGCGGCGCGCGTCTCGTCCGCCGCCAGCTCAGAGAGGCGGTTGATCGCGAACAGCTCGTCGGCGCCGGGTGGCGCGACCTCGATCAGCTTCCGGAGCGACTCGGTCTCGTACGCGACATGAACCCCGCTCGGAGCCAGCGCGGCGACAGCGCGATCGATCTCGTTTCCCAGCGTCTCACGGAAGCGGCGCCATTTCGCGCGCGTGTCGACGATCTCCACCGCCAGGTTGGCGGGCGGCTTCTCCGTGGCGAAGACGTCGCGCAGGGCGTGAGCGGGGTCGACCGAGATGATGGTGTACTGCCCGGACGGGTTCGCTTGCGCGAGCTGCAGCGCGATCGATGTGGCGATCGTGGTCTTGCCGACCCCGCCCTTACCGGCCAGGAAAGTGAGCCTGGAGGGCTTGAGTAGAGCGCCGCGATTCCTGGCGGCGACTTTCTGCGCGGGAGGCCGCCGGGTCGGCGGCGCTCCACTCGGCGGCGCTCCACTCGGCGGCGCTCCACTCAGCCATCCCTCCAGTGCCTTCCGCGAGTCGAGGGGCACGCACGAACGTGGCGCGACGACCGTCGGAACCCCTGCGTCCGCGGCAGCATCCGCCTTTTGCCGCTCGCGATCGCGATCGCAGTCGGGGTCGACGACCGCGCGATTCAGGATCGCGAACGGCACGTCGATGCCCACTTCGCGCACCTCCGCGATCAGTCGTCTGGTCTGCTCCACGACCCAGGGCTCGGACAGCATCACCGGCAGGAATGCCGTTCGCCTGGCATCGGTGAGCAGCTCGCGGCGGCGGCGTGCCTCCTGGTCGAAACGCTCGATGAACTCGTCGACGGCATCGCGCACGTTGCGGCGCGTGAACTGCCGGACCAGCTCGCGGTGTTTGGCCGCCATCGCGTCGAGCGCGAGGGCGAACTGCCGGAAATGCTCGGCCGCGCCGAGAAGTCGAATGGTGTGACCGGTCGGCGCGGTGTCCACGACGAGCATGGCGCCGGCGTCCTCCTCCGCCAGCTCGCCGATGCGCATCCAGGCCATGATCTCATCCACGCCCGGCAGCGAGAGCTCGAAGAACCGCCTCAGCTCATCGCGGTCCAGGTACGTGCCACGATCCCCGATCTCGAGGAAGCTGCCGAGGTTCTTCTCGAGGAACCGGGCGTACAGCGCGTTCGCATCGAGCGACTCGATGCGCACGTTGGCAGGCTGCTCTTCGAACAGGTCGCCGAGGTTCGAGGCCGGATCGGTGCTGAAGAGAATCGTCCTCCCCGTCTTCGCGAAGTGCAGCGCCGCCGCGGCGGAGAGCGTCGTCTTGCCTACACCGCCCTTGCCGGAGAAGAGGAGGACCTGGCGCGAGGAGAGACTGCGAAGCGCATCTGGAAAGGATGAAGGATGAAGGACGAGGGATGAATTTGGCTGGGGAGCTTCATCCTTCATCCTTCATCCTTTCCCGTATCCCGTATACACCCCGATCCCCTCGTCCTCCCCCCCGCCCGCCGCCCGCGCCATCTCCTCGCGCCGCGCGCGGATGTCGCGCAGAGCCTGGAACACCTGCGCCTCCTCCCGCCCGTAGTCCTCTTCGCTGATCTCGCCGACCTCGAGCATCATCTGCAGCTCGATGAGCCGCTCCTTCCAGGGCTGATCGTTGAGCAGTTCTTCGTCCGCCATCGTCTGAATCTGCTTCATGACCCAGGTGAATCCGGCCACCGGCAGACGGAGCGGGAGGAGCAGGAGATCGTCTAAGAGGAATGCCATATCGGGGCTCCGGGCTCTGGGATCCGGGCTCTGGCGCAGGGGCCTGGTCCCCTGAGCCCTGAGCCCTGACCCCTGAGCCCTATCGTTCGGCGCGCTCCAGCTTCAAGCGGATGTTCACGAAGTTGTATGGCGGCCAGGGGCCGGTGTAGAGGAATGAGAGCTTCTGCTCGTATTTCCTGGCGATGTCGGAGATCTGGTCGTCGAACGCTCTGGTCTTCTCGCGCTCGACGAGGAAGGCGGCGTTCATGATCATCTTGTCGCCGATCGGCTTGTTGGAGCGGGAGGCGATCGCGGCATCGCGCAACGCCTCGTAAATCTCGCCGACGTAAGCGTCCGCCTTCGCCTGCAGCGCCGACTCGACGACGCGGCCAAGCTGCATGCGTGAGAAGTAAGTCGACGTCGTGGTGTTCGACGCGATCTCGTCCTTCAGCCGGCGGATCTCCTCGTTCTCCGACTCGATCTCCCGGATGACCTGGTCCTTGTCCCAGTTCACCTTGAGTCCAAACTCGATCTTCCCCTCCATCTTCTGAAGGACGTCGCTCAGCGCCTCGTACGTCCCGCGCAGGAACGCCTTGATGTCGTCCTCGGTCCGGAACACGGTGCCGAAGCTCATCGGCAGCACCGTGAACTCCTTCATCACCAGCTCGTTCACGTGCTCGTGAGCGAGGGCGTTCTCGCGAGTGGGGTCGAAGACGACCAGAGGGCAGTTCGAGACCACCGCCGCGAATTCCTGAAAGTGGACCGTGTGAACTTTGTCGCCGCGACCGCCGATGCCCACCGCCCCGAAGTTGCGCGGGGTGCCGGTCTTGATGATGCAGTAGACGTATTTGCCCTGTTCTGAATCGGGCTGCTGCGTCTGCAACTGATCGCTCATCACGCGGGACCCCTCTCCAGTCGAAATACTACAATACAAGGGCGTTGCCATTTTCCGTCCATCGCAGGATCAGCGGCGTCACGGAGTCGTGGTTTCGCGAGGCTCAACGCCCGCTCCCGTGGCGCCTCGGCTATGACCCTTACATGGTCTGGGTCTCCGAGGTGATGCTGCAGCAGACCAGGATGGAGGTGGTCCTGCGGTACTTCGAGCGCTTCATCGATCACTTCCCGGACGTGCGCACGCTGGCGTCCTCGCGCGAAGAGGAGGTGCTGGCGGCCTGGTCCGGACTCGGATACTACCGTCGCGCGCGAATGCTCCTGGCGGGCGCGCGGGAGGTGGTCAGCCGTTTCGGAGGATCGCTGCCTGACACCGTAGCGGAGCTGCGGACGATTCCCGGGATCGGGCCATACACGGCCGGCGCGATCTCCTCGATCGCCTTCAACGAGCGCGCGCCGATCGTGGACGGGAACGTCGCGCGGATCATCTCCCGTCTCTTCGCGATCGAAGAGCCGGTGGCCTCGCCGGCGCTGATGCGCGCCTCGTGGAAGCATGCGGCGGATCTGGTCCGGACCTCGTCGGCTCCGCGCGATTTCAATCAGGGGCTGATGGAGATCGGCGCACTCGTCTGCCGGCCGCAGCGCCCCGCGTGCCACGTGTGCCCGCTGAGCGCGCACTGTCTGGCCCGGCAGAGCGGCCGCACCGGAGAGTTGCCGAAGAGAAGGGTGGAGCGGGCATCGACGGCGATGACGATCCCGTTGCTCGTGATCAGCGACCGCGCCGGCCGCCTTCTCATGCGCCGCGAGAGCGGGAAGCTGATGAACGCGATGTACCACCTTCCGCACGGCAACACATCGCTCTTCTCCGAGCGGCCGCTGGAGGCGACGACGAGGACGCTCATCGGAACCTTCCACCACACCATCACGACGCGTCGCATCGAGTTTCAGATCTTCGCGGCCGACCTTGGCGAGTCGATCCGTGACGGGCGCGGCGAATACGCGTGGATCGATCCGGCCCGCATGGCCGATGTTCCCCATCCTTCATACGTGGCGAAAGCCCTGCGACTGGTGGCCATGCCCGGTCTCTGAAATTCGTCAGGACCTTCGGCTACAATCACTCTTAATGTGCGGGCGGGTGACAGCCACTCTGTTTCTCTCTCTTCTCGTCGCTGCACCGGCCTTCCCTCAATGCAGTTACCAGCGTGAGCACAGCGGCGCGTACCGCGCCTCGTATCTCGACCTGGCGGTCTCCGGGCCGGAGTTATGGGCCGCCACAGGCTACGGCGTCCGGCTCTTCGAACGTACTGCGGAACGCCCCGCGGTGATCGGCACGATCCTGCTGCCCGGCGTGACGCGTTTCGTGCGCATCCTGGACGGTCTGGCGTACGCCGCGTCGAACAGCACGATTCACGTCCTCCGCCGGAACGGCTCCACATTGGAAGTCGTACGCACACACGACGCCGGCGCCACCATCAACGACCTCGAGGTCACGGGAAGCTCGATCGTCGCCGCGACGACGTCCGGAATCATCTCGTTCGACGCGACCGGCAGGTCTCAACTCATCCCGTTGGGCCGCAATGTCTTCTCGATCGCGACGATCGGCGATGTCATTTACGCCGCCGACGGCGACACGACGATCGAGTCGTACGTGGCAGACACTGCCCTTCCGGCACTCACTTCATCCGTGCGCGCGACGTCGGTCGCCGCCGTGAACGGCAGACTGCTCGCCTCCGATGGCCGGTCCACGGACGTATTCCTCGGCGCCACCCTCGCGCGCGGTGGAACGATTCCGTACGGCATCACCTCGGTGGCCGCCATGAGCGGTGACGTGGTGTTCGTCGCCGGGAACGACCGCGAAGTGCGCGCGCTCGATCTGCGCGTGGTCGAGACACCGGTGGAGCTGTTCGAGAGCGAGCTGATTCCCACGGGCGGATCGATCAACCGCGTGTCGGCACTGGCTGTCGCGGGCGACCGGCTCTACGTCGCCGGCGGCGATGCCGGTCTCGGCATCCTCGACCTGGCCGGCTTCACCGCCCCCTTCCCGCTTCTCGCCTATCGAACCGGCGCGGCGACATCGGTCGCCACGGACGAAGAGACCGTGTTCGTCGCCTATGCGGCGGGCGGAATCAGCGGACTCCGCCGCTCGTCGAACGGCGGCCTCCTGCTGGAGAGGTCCTGGGCGATGGAGAGCGTCCACCTGCTCCATCAGGCCAGAGACCGATTCCTGCTCAGCTCATCGGGCACGGCTCTCACCTACTGGGCCCTGCCGTCCGCAACTGCCGTATCCACCGCGACTTTCAGAGCGCCTGTTCGCGCGGCCGTGCGGCGCGGGTTGGCGGCGTACGCCCTCCTCGACGACGGGACGCTGTGGAGCGCGGATCTCGCCGCACAGACCCCCACGCCGGCTCAGGTCACCGCCGCGGGAGGCGGCCGCCTCCGCTTGCTCGCCGGCGCCGGCGACTCGATCGCGAGCGCGGAAGTCGCCGATGACGGGACCACGATCATCCGCTTCTACGGCAATGGCGACCCCGCGACGGCACCAGCCACGGTGAGCGTGGCCGGAGCGGCGACGACGCTGGCCGTGGATGCGTCGCGCGTTGCTCTGTTCACGTTCGCCGGCATCATCGTGATCGACTTCTCGGCGACGCCGGAGCGCGTGTCGGTTCTCGAGGACTCGAAGACCGCCATCGTCACCGGCCTGGTCATCGCCGGATCCGATCTGGTGGCCGTGTCGTCGCAGACCGCGAGGATCTACGACCTGGCCAGCGGCCGTCTCGAAAGAACGTTTCTGCTGCCGGCTGAAGCCTCTGGCGTCGATGCGACGGCACAAGGAAACGCCGCCGTCGCGACGAGCGAAGGAGTCGTGGCCCTGAACCCCCGCGCCTCTTCGCTGCAACCCTCCGCCGTTGCGACCATCGCCGGCAACGAGTATTACCGCAAGGCCGCGGCCGGACGCCATCGCCTGTACTTCTTCGACGGCGCGTCGATCGACGTCTTCGATACGTACTTCGCCGGTACACCCCAATTCCTCGCCGCGGTCACTCTTCCCGGTGTCATCGATATCGCGGCGTCAGGCGAGCACCTGTACACGCTGTCGAACACCGGGACCGTCACGCAGCTCTCGCCCGGCGGACAGCCCATTCGCTCGGCGACGGTCAGCCAGGGCCCCGATGTCCAGCCGCTGTCGATCGCCACAGCAGCCGGCGCGCCATGGGTCTCGATCTCCACCGGCTGCCTGACCACCGGCTGCGAGAAACGCACTCTGGTGCTCGATCCCGTCACGCTGACGCAGACCGCCACGCTCACGGGCGGCGTGGTCGACGTAACCACATCGGGAACGCGGACGTACGCGATCTTCGATCTGCCGGACGAGACGCGCGCGTATGACACCGCCGATCCGCTGCATCCGTCACCCATCGCCTCGCGCACGAGCGAGCCAGGCTCCGCGGCCATTGCCTCCGCGGCAGGCACCGTGCTCGTGCTCGCCGGGAAGCTGTTGGTGCTCGACCCGCTCACATTGCAGACGTCCGTCGAGGCTTCGCCGGCGACGACGATCCGCGGGACGCCGGACATCCTCGTCGACGCGAACTGCATTCTGGTCTCGCTGCCGTCCGGCCCGGCCACGCTGCCGGGCAGCCTCCGGTCCATGGCCGCCGCCGGCGGACGCCTGTTCCTGCTGACGGACTACATGCTCGAGATCCTGTCGCGCACCGCCGCTCCGACGCCCAACCGCCGCCGCGCCGCCCGCTAGTGTGGATCGCCGCCATTCCTGGCGGCGGATATCATCCGCCTGCGATGAGCAAAGTCACCCTCACCACGGATGCGCATTCGCATCGCCTCACGCTGAGCGATCCGCCCCTCCACATTCTCGACATCGCCATGCTCGAGCAGTTGCTGGCCGCGCTGAGGGGCCTCGGGCCGGACAGGCATTGCCTCGTCATCGACTCGACCGGTGACAAAGCCTTCTCAGCCGGCGCGAGCGTGCAGGACCACGTGGGGGATCGGGTCGTGACGATGCTGGCGCTGTTTCACGACTGCTTCCGAATCCTCTCCAGGCTCGACACCGTCACCGTCGCCTTCGTTCGCGGCGCAGCCCTCGGCGGCGGCTGCGAGCTCGCCCTGGCCTGCGATTTCGTCCTCGCCTCCGACCGCGCCCGATTCGGCCAGCCCGAGATCAACCTCGGCGTCTTCCCGCCCGTGGCCGCCTATCAGCTCTCGCGGCAGCTCGCCCCCCGCAAAGGCCTGGAAATGCTGCTGACCGGCGATCCCCTGACCGCGCAGGAAGCGCAGGCTCTCGGCCTCGCCAACGCCGTCTTTCCCGCGGCAGACTTCGACGCCGAGGCGGAGAAATGGCTGACGCGATTGACCAGACAGAGCTCCTCGACGCTGCGAATGGCCAGGAAAGCGTTTCGCCTCGCCCAGGCCTCTGACTTCGAAGAGCGACTCGCCACCGTCGAGAAGCTCTACCTGGAGGAGCTGATGCGCACGGCCGACGCCGCGGAGGGATTGAGCGCGTTCATGGAGAAGCGCAAGGCGGTGTGGCGGGGGCGGTGAGGCCGGCCTCGCCGCGGCGCCGCGGCACCACCGCCTGCCATGCCGCGCGCTGCAGTGAGATCGTGCGCGTGCGGCGCAGGACCGGCTCGTCGTCGATGTGCCACGGTGCATCGCACGCGACCGTGAACGAGGTGCCTCGCATC
Organism: Thermoanaerobaculia bacterium; assembly: GCA_035544675.1. Lineage (GTDB taxonomy): Bacteria > Acidobacteriota > Thermoanaerobaculia > Gp7-AA8 > Gp7-AA8 > DATKCA01. The sequence continues at coordinate 14,098 of DATKCA010000284.1, forward strand.
AGCCGGAGGTCCGGTGGCCGCCGGCGTGCGCCGCTGTCGAGATAACGTCTGAACGCGGCGCGATGATCTTCCTCAGCCACGACGAGGTCGAGCAGACCGTCTCCGGGATCGATATCGGGGCCGAATTCGAGGTTCGGCCCGATCTTGGGCATGATCATGACCTCGATGAGGATCGCCTGGCCGGTCAGCTCCCGCTCGCCGGCGGTGATGCGGTAGTCGAACGCCGGAACCGCATCGAGGTCCTCTGCGAGGCTCCTGGCTTCCCGTTTCGGTCCCTTGCGGTTAGTGTCGGGTGCCGTTCTGATCAGATGGGCGATCGCTCCGCAGCCGGCCGACTCGATGATGAGCTCGTCGTCGCAGACCGCCGCGTCGATCGGTATGACGTGCCAGTCGCGGCGGATCTTCTCGAGATCGAGCTGCATCTTCTTGATCCTGAGGGACCGGGCGATGTTGTTGGAGGTTCCGGTCGGCGCGACGAGAACCGGCACGTTGCGGCCGATGAGAGCACGGACCACTTTCGAGACCGTCCCGTCGCCGCCGGCGACGACGACCAGCTCCCCCGGATCGCTCAGCGACTGGCCGACATCATCGGACCAGACCGCGTCGACATCGTCTCCACGCCGTCGAAGGGCGGCCAGCATGTCGTCACGGTCGTGATCGCCATCGCCGGCATCCGGATTCATAACGAGCGTGACGCGCATCTGGTAGCGGTTGTGCTTACTTGCCGATTCCATGCGCATCCTCATTTCGAACGACGACGGCGTCTACAGCCCCGGCCTCCTTGCCCTGGCGGAGGCAGCCCGCGAGTTCGGCGACGTCCGCATCGTCGCCCCTGACGTGGAACAGTCGTCGATGGGTCACGCCATCACGGCGTCGCGCCCGCTCACCTATCGCCGCACCCCCATCGGAGACTTCGACGCCTACCGGGTGAACGGTACCCCCGCGGATTGCGTCGCCCTCGGAACGTCGCAATGGGACGAGGTCAGCCTCGTGCTGTCCGGCATCAACCTGGGAAGCAACCTCGGGAACAGCGCCTGGCACTCCGGCACGCTCGCCGCCGCCAAGCAGGCCACGCTTCTCGGCTATCGCGGAATCGCGTTCAGCGCGCCCGTCGCGCACGACGAGCCGGCCGACTTCAAGCTTCTCAGGCCGTATGTCCTGGAGGTCCTGCGGATTCTCATCGACGAGCCGGGGCTGACCCTGGTCAACGTGAACTTCCCCGAGGTCCCGCGGGCCATTCGGTGGACGCGCCAGTCCGTGCGCCATTACGCCGGTCACGTGGTGCCGTCGGCGGATCCGTTGGGACGGGCCATTTACTGGTTCACGGTGCGGCCGATCGAGGAGGCGGAAGAGGGAACGGATCGCTGGGCTGTGGAGAACGGATTCGTGTCGATGACACCGCTGCGGCTCGACCTGACCAGCGAGGAAGAGTTGGAGCGCGTCAGACGCAGCAGGCCGCTGCAGTGAGACGCTACTGCTGCTCTTCGAAGGCCACGACCGTGTCGGCCGTCAGCCGCACGTTGATGCGCCGGACGGGCACCTGGATCGTCGCGAACGTGACGATCATGATCACGCCGGACTGCTTGTCGTCGCAGGCCACCGGCATGGGGCGGATGACCTTCAACTCGCCGTACTGCTTGCCCAGGACCCGGCCGTTGTCGTCGACCCACCCGAGCGGCTCAGCCCGGCGCTCCTGAATCGCGGTGGATAACGCCTGCGCCTCCTGAAACGTCAACTTCCCGGTGAGGAGCGTGACGATCTGCCGTGGACCGTCGGTGCGGCGGGTGAAACGGTTGACGCACTCGGCGGAGGCGTCCGCCGCGAGGAGGACGCAGATCACGAGCGCTGACACGAGGGCTGAGAGGCGAGGCATGGCTTCGGCCGCAACGGGAAGGATGCCCTGACTATTTCTCGAGCTTGAACCGCGGGGTTGAATCTGCGTATATGTCTGACGGATAACGAAGAAATGACCGCAGGAGATCCGCAGCCGGTGGAGCATCACGTCGGGCGGCGGAGCTTCGTCGTCTGGGTCGTGGCCGTGGGCGCCCTCATCGGGTACCAGCAATTCATCAAGCCCATCTGTGACCGGCTGGGCATCAACACGGGCGTACTCAGCTTCCTGGCCTTCTTCGGCTACCTGATCGTCATCGCCATCACGCTGTACTGGATCGCGGTCGCCATCCGATGGACGCTGCGAAGGCTGTTCTGGCGTGTGGGACGGCGGCTTCTGCTCAGCTACGTCATGGTCGGGCTGTTGCCGTTCATCCTGATGACGATTCTCCTGCTGGCGGTCGGATACATGATCGCGGGCGTGATGAGTCACGCTGCCCTGCGCGGCGAGCGGCAGGCCACGCTCGGACAGATGGAGTCGTGGTCGCTCGAATACGGGCTCACCGGACGGCGTCCCGTGGACAACCTCACCTCGCTCGAGATCTACGACACCGCCGGCAGATCGGGAGACTCACTGCCGGCGTGGCTTCGCGAGAAGTCGTTCAGCGGGATGGTCTGGCGCGACGGACAGCCGGCCATGGTGACGTCACGGCAGTTCACCGAAGAAGGCGACCGCCGCAGCATCGTCTTCGTTCAGCCGCTCGACGAGCAGTGGGCCGAGCAGCTCGAAGAGAAGGGCGGGATGATCATCACCTACGACCGCGGAGAGGGGTTCAGAAGCTCCACCGCGACGGTGAACACCCCCACCAGTTCCGAGGACTACAAGATCGAGACGGACAAGGCGTGGGAGCAGATTCTGCGGCGCGGCTTCGCGTTCAACCGCGTGATCTGGGCCGATCCGACCGCCCTGACGGCGTGGGAGAGCGGCGTCACGAATCAGAAGCACCAGCTCGTGACGTTCATCTCCACGCCTGTCCGCAACCTGTTCCAGTTCTATTTCGGCGCGTCATCGGGCGGCTACATGCGGTTCCTGCAGGGGGCCATCGTCGCGCTCGCGGTGATGCTGGCGATGATGTACTTCTTCGCCGCGCTGTTCGCGGCCATGCTCATCTTCTCGATCTCCCGTGCCGTGAACCGCATCGAGAAAGGGACGAAGGCCGTCGAGCGCGGCGACTTCTCCTACCGGATCAGGATGAAGCCGCACAACCAGCTCGGCGAGATGGCGCAGTCGTTCGACCGCATGACCGAGTCGATCGGCTCGCTCCTGGCCGGCGTGGCGGAGAAGGAGCGCCTGCAGAGCGAGATCGCCATCGCCGCGTCCATCCAGCGCAACCTCCTCCCGAAAGAGGGCCCGCGCTTCCGCGGCGTCTCGTTCTCCGCGCACTTCGAGCCGACGGCGTCGATCGGCGGCGACTACTACGACGTGTTCAATCTCGACAAGTCGCGACTGGCTGTGGCCATCGGAGACGTCTCGGGCCATGGCCTCTCCACCGGCCTGGTCATGGCCATGGTCAAAGCCGCGATCTCGACCCTGGTCGAGGAAGGGGCGGCGGAGGAGTCGATCTTCCACCGCCTCAACGACCTCGTGCACCGCTCCACCGAGCGCCGCGCCTTCATGACCCTCGCGTTCACCATCTTCGACCTCGACCGCAGCCGCATCCGCCATACGAACGCAGGCCATCTCTACCCATACCTGCTGCGGGAGGGCGAAGCGGCGCCGCTGGCGATCGAGTCCCCTTCCCTCCCCCTCGGCGTCCGCAGCGACCACGTGGCCAGAACCGTCGAGCTCGACCTGCGCGAGGGCGACACGATCGTCTATCTGTCCGACGGCATCATCGAGGCGCAGAACGTCGAGGGCGACCCGTTCGGCTTCGACCAGCTGGAGCTGCTTCTGACACAGCAGCCCGACCGCTCCCCGTCGTCGATCCGCGACACCATCCTCGACGCCGTGGCCCGCCACTCCGGCACCCGCCCGGCCGACGACGACCGCACCGTGATGGTGCTCCGGTTCGAGCAGTACCGCATCGCGGTGGCGGCAGCGCCGGTGCCCGAGGAAGCGGCGGTGGTGTAGTGGAGCGCCGCCGACTCGGCGGCGCCTTCCGCCGTCGCACGCCGCCGGGTCGGCGGCGCTCCACCGGTTACCGGCTGGCCGCGACGGCAGAAACAGCGCCGGGCTCGATCTTGTGCAGGTGAGAGGCGATCCGTCGGATGTACGTCACCGTCTCGCGGAACGGCGGCACGCCCTTGTACTTCCACACGTTGCCCTCGCCGGCGTTGTACGCGGCGACGGCGAGATCGGCGTTCCCCTCGAACGTGTTCAGCAGCCAGCGGAGGTAACGCGTGCCGGCGTAGATATTGGCGGTCGGATCGAACGAGTCCGTGACACCGAACCGCTTCGCCGTGGCCGGCATGAGCTGCATGAGACCGCGCGCGCCCTTGTGAGATACGGTCTTCGGGTTGTAATCGGACTCGGCTTTGATCACCGCCGAGACCAGCGCGGCGTCGACGTCGAAGTGGCGGGCCGCCTTCACGATGATCTCGTTGAACCGCGACTTGAACAGCGGAGCGCGGGTCTCCTGATAGCGCCACGACCGCTTCGGGAAGACCCCGTCCTCCTCGATCTTCTTCACCTCGGCCACCACTTCCGGAGTCACCACCTCGTCGTCGACGATGCGGTCGATGCGTGACAGAGGCACGGAGATCACTCCGCCGCTGGTCAGCGTCAAGTGGATGACTTGGTCCTCCACGCTGTAGGCGGTGATCTTCGAGCTCCGCCCGTCCGTGTACAGGGCAATGCTCGCGCTCGCCACATCGGCGAACAGAAGGAAGGTGAGAGTGAGCAGGACGCGCTGGATCATTGGCTCGGTCTACGGTGAACGGTTGCCGCTCGACGGTTATGCCCGTGGATGATACCGCTCGTACATCTTCTGCAGCCGGGCCCTCGATACGTGGGTGTAGATCTGGGTGGTGGAGATGTCCGAGTGCCCGAGCATCATCTGAACGGAACGGAGATCGGCCCCGTTCTCCAACAGATGCGTGGCGAACGAGTGGCGCAGCATGTGGGGTGAGATATGGGTGGTGATCCCGGCCTGGCGGGCGTAGCGGACGATCTTCATCCAGAAGGACTGCCGCGACATGGCCCGGCCGCGGTTGGAGAGGAAGAGGTGCACGTCGCCGCGCTTGTCGAAGTGCTGCCGGCCCTTCTCGGCGTACTCGACGATGGCGTCGCGCGCGGCGTCGCCGAACGGCACGATCCGCTCTTTGGAGCCCTTCCCCATCGTGCGCAGGAACCCGGCGTCCATGACGACGTCGTCGACCTTCACGTGGATCAGCTCCGAGACGCGCAGCCCGGTCGCATAGAGCAGTTCCAGCATGGCGCGGTCCCGGAGCCCCTGCGGCGTCTCGCGGTCGGGCGCGCGCAGCAGCGCTTCGACCTCGTCCGGCTGAAGGCTCTTCGGCAGCGAGGTCCAGACCCGCGGATTCTCCAGGTTCTCCGTCGGATCGCCCTTCAAGTGGCGTTCGGCGACGAGGAAGCGGAACAGGCCCCGGATCGCCGCGAGCGCGCGCGCCACCGAGCGCGACGAGATCCCGGCCGAGCGCAGTGTCTGGAAGTAGCGGACGATCTGCAGCCGGTCGACATCCGCGAGGTCGATCTCCTTCGCCGCGAGGTGATGGCCAAAGTGACGGAGGTCGTTCGCGTACGCGGCCAGCGAGTTCCTGGCCAGCCCCTTCTCCACTGTCAGGTAGTCGAGGAACACCGGCAGGTAGGTGGTGAAGAACGGCGTCGACTCGGGCGCGTCCTTGTCGATGGAGCGGGGTTTCTTCGTTGTCATTCCGAGCGTAGCGAGGAATCCGGGCGGCAGGGATCCCTCGCTACGCTGGGGATGACATGGACGCTCGGGATGACATCGCCACCCTGTCCGCCATGTACGAGCTGCGAACGAACGGGCCGGAGAAGACGGCGGCAAAGCCCAGCCCCTCGCCGATGACACGGTATTCGTCGAACACGGACGGGTGAACGTATTCGACGACGTCCAGCTTCTCGCGCTTCGGCTGGAGGTACTGGCCGATCGTCACGATCTCCACTGCCGCCTCTCGAAGTCGTTGCAGCACCGCGATGACCTCCTCCCGCCGCTCGCCCAGTCCGAGCATGAGGCCGGACTTGGTCGTGATGGCCGGGTCGATCGCCTTCGCGCCCCGCAGGACGCCCAGCGACCGCTCGAACCGTGAGCCGGGGCGGACCACGTCGTACAGCCGCGGCACCGTCTCGACGTTGTGGTTGAAGTAATCCGGCCGCGCCTCGACCACGGTGCGCACCGCCTCGAGGTTCCCCCGGAAGTCTGACGTCAGCACCTCGACCGCCGCGTGGGGCAGGGCGCGGCGAAGCTCATGAATCGTCTCGGCGAACTGCCCCGCGCCGCCGTCGGGCAGGTCGTCCCGCGTCACGCACGTCACGACCACGTGCTGGAGGTTCATCCTCTTCGCCGCTTCCGCCACCGATCGCGGCTCGTCCGCCGCGGGCTGCCCGTACGGCCGGCCCGTCGTGACATTGCAGAAGCCGCACGACCGCGTGCAGACGTCGCCGAGGATCATGAAGGTGGCGGTGCCGCGGGAGAAGCACTCGGAGCGGTTCGGGCAGACCAGCGACTCGCAGACCGAGTGCAGCGACTTCTCCCGGAGCAGCGTCTTGATGTCGCGAAGGTTCTCGAGGTTGAGCTTTTTCTCGCGGATCCACTCCGGGAGTCGCGCCTGGGTCATGCCAGCAGTTTATCCTGCGCCCCACAAAAGGAAACGCCGCCCGGGCGGGCGGCGTCTCCTTACGGGTGGGCGTGTTGTCTCAGTGTCCGCCGAGGGACTTGTCCAGCGCCTTCTCGATCACCTTCTCGGCTTCGATCTCGGTGATTCCCTTGACGATCGCCACTTCCGAGACGATCAGGTACTTGGCGCGGTCGTACATCTTCTTCTCCCGGAAGGAGAGGCTCTTCTTCTTGGAGACTTCGTTCAGATTCTTCAGAACGGCGGCCACGTCCTCGAGGCGGCCCGTTTTCATCTTCTCGAGGTTCTCGCGGTAGCGACCTTTCCAGTCGGTATGCGACTTCTGTACGCGCTCCTCGAGGAGGCTCAGCAGACCTCGAATCTCTTTCTGCTGATACAGACGGCGCAGACCGATGCGGTCCGTGTTCCCGATCGGCACCATCAGGCGCGAATTATTCGCCAGAAGCCTGAGGTGGTAATACGTGTCATCCGTGCCCATGACGGGTGACATCCCGATGTTCTCGACAACGGTGACCCCGTGGTTCGGATAGACGAGTTTTTCGCCGACCTTGAAACTACTGATTTTCAGTGACGACAAGTGAAGACTCCTTTCGGAAAGCTGACGGCTCATTGAGGGACGCGTATTCTACGCTACGACCCTGAGACGGTCAAACTTCCGTAGAGAGAGATTTGATAGCGGCGCGCTCAACTGTGCGCACTCGCAAGTGACTACCGTCACATACGTTTACGGCCCGTTCTGGGCGATGCGGCGGCCTGCCGGCCACCTCTCGACGCGCGGCTCCAGCTACCGGGGGCGAAGCTGCCGGACGAGCTGGTGAAGCCGGTCCAACCCCTCCCGGCGCTCGCTCTCGCTTCCGGTCAGAAGATCCTCGATTTCCTGCAGCTCCGCGTGCATTTCGCTACCGGGCGTAGAACTCTCCTCCACCCCTGGCGCGATGACCTCCACCGCCGTCGCTGCCGGCCGCGGCGCCTGTTCGAGCTTCGAAGCCAGGCTGTCGTACATCCGCGCGGCCATCGCGCGAATCGAGGGCACCTCTCCCTTGTCGATGGCCCGCAGGATGGCCCGGGCGCTGGCCACGGCCTCGGCATAAGGGCTGTCGGCGTTATCCACGACCTTCGCTTCCACGAGCGTCAGCACGAGGTTGCCGTAGCCGGCCTCCCTGTCCCCCCGTCCATACACCCGAACCGTGGCCTGCCTGGCCACCTCCGGCAGATCGATCGGCTTCACATCGCCTGGCGACATCCACTCCTCGACCTTCACACTCTGATTCCGCGTCGGCAGCGTGCCGGTGGCGATGTACTCGATGTCGATCCGATCGACCCATACCCGCCGATTCCGGGCCACCAGCAGCCGCCGCGTGGGCGACGACACGATGAGGCGGTACACGAACGAGCCCTTGATCTCGATCCTCTGAAGCTCCTCGTCCTTTTTCGGCTGCAGCGAGAAGTCCTGGGCGGTGCGGCCTTGCTCGAGTCGCTCGTGCGTGGCGTATTCGTAGCTGCCATCGGCGCGTTTGCCGCGAAGCAGCTCGATGTCTTCGTTGACCAGGCGCTTGAGCAGATCCCCAGGCAGGTCGCGCTTGCTGATCTGGGCGACACGGTCGATCACTCTCGCGTCGTCGGCCACACGCTGCACGGGAACTTCCGCCACCGCCGTCGTTGTCACCACGACCGCCGCCACCACTGCAATCCATTTCATCATCACACTCCGAGGTCGCCGAGGGCGCTTGTCCCCGGCAGCCGCTCGCGGCTGAGGCCGAGGTATTCACAGATGGTAGCGCCGAGATCGGCAAACGTCTTCCTCGTGCCGAGCGCCGTCGTCGTCACGCGAGGTCCGGCGATGAGGAGCGGAACGTACTCGCGCGTGTGATCGGTGGAGACGTCCGTCGGATCGCATCCGTGATCGGCGGTGATGAAGAGGAGGTCGTCCCTGCGCATCGACTCGAGCAGCCCGGGCAGCTCGCCGTCGAATGACTCCAGCGCGCGCGCATAGCCCGGGGCGTCGTTGCGGTGTCCGTACTTGGAGTCGAAGTCGACCAGATTCGTGAAGATGAAGTCCGCATCGGACTGGCGGACCAGATCGATCGTCTTGCGCATGCCGTCCGAGTTCGACTCCGTGCGGATCTCCGTTCCGATCCCCACTCTGTCGAAGATGTCGGCGATCTTGCCGAGGCCGATGACATGCTTCCCGGCCTTGGTGGCACGCTCGACGACGGTCTCGCCGGTCGGCCTCACGGAGAAGTCCTTCCGGTTGGCAGTCCGCTTGAAGTGTCCCTGGCCCGGGCCGGTGAACGGCCGGGCGATGATGCGCCCGATGTTGTGCTCGCCGCGCATGAGCTCGCGCGCGATCGCGCAGATCCGCCACAGCTCTTCGACCGCGATCACGTCCTCGTGCGCCGCGACCTGGAACACCGAGTCGCCCGACGTGTAGACGATCGGCGCGCCACTCTGCATGTGCTCCTCGCCCAGCTCGTCGAGGATGACCGTCCCCGACGCCGGCTTGTTGCCGAGCGTCTTCCGCCCGATGCGCTTCTCGTATTCGCGGATGACCTCCGGCGGAAAACCGTGCGGATAGGTGCGGAAAGGGTCCTGGACGATGAGACCCATCATCTCCCAGTGGCCCGTCGT
>DATKCA010000285.1:0-55457 GCA_035544675.1 Thermoanaerobaculia bacterium
AGCGATCGCGCGAACGCGATGACGTCGGGCAGAAACGACGCGAAGTGCCCGTGCAGCTCGCTGCGGGAATGTGTCAGATACGCGGTGGCCCGCTCCAGACGAGGCTGGCGGGAGAACCGCCGCGACATGTGATACAGCGCCGCGTGAACTCCCTCCAGCCGCCGGTACGACAGCAGCCATCCCTCGTCCCGCATCCGCGGATAGACGAGGCGGAGCCGCCCCGGCATCCTCTCGACGTGCGGATCGAGCAGGGCGTAGGTGCGGACCAGGAACGCATCGAGCGGCTCGCCGGCGTACAGCTCGAAGTCGCCTGCCAGGAAGTGATCGAAGAAGACGTCGGCGATCACGCGCGAGTAGTGTCCCCATTCGGCCGTCATGACCCGGCGGAAGGAAGCGACGTCGGGGTGGGTGTCCGTGAACTCGTCGATGTGCCGGTGCTGCATGATCCCGGCCCGGATCGACTGGGAGAACCGGTCGCGCAGCGGACCCTTGACGAAGTCGCCGGCGATGTTGCCCAGGAGCGACTCCGCAGTGGTGCCGCCGAGGAAGAGATGGGCGAGGTGGTTCATTCGATCTCCCAGATTCGGATCATTCCGTCGCCCACGAGCCGGAAGCCCGGAATCGTCTCGCCGTTTCGGTAGAGCCGCCACCAGACCGTTCGCTCGGCCAGAGGCGTGCCCTGGTAGAGCTTCGGATCGACGCCGAGGTTCGCCGCCCCGGACGGCAGCCCGGAGTCGGGCAGCGTGAGCACGAGATATCGCACGTTCCGCGAGCGGCAGTAACGCAGCAGCGTCGACTCGTGGGTTGTGAGCATCGCGTCGTTGGCGTTGTCGAACACGGCCTGGCCGGGCATCGATCCGAAGTTGTCGACGATCACGGGATGGCGTCCCAGGACGTCGATGGCGTGCCCGAGCGACCACGGAGCGAGCACGCGACCCGGCGGCAATGCCCGGATGTCCTGCGTCAGCTTCTCGATCAAGGGCCACCTCCGCTGCGGCAGCCCTGCATGGAGGAGATAGAGGAGAGGAGGCAACAGGGTCGCTGCTGCAAACGCGATCTGCCAGGAGCGCTTCTTCGCATCCGCCAGCGCCAGCGCACCGGCGATGGCGAACAGGGGAATGCCGGGTACCAGAAAGCGGCGGCTGGAGATCGAGAGCACGAGATAGACGATCGCGAACACCGACACTTCCCGATGCCGCTTCCAGATGACGAATGCCAGTGCCGCCCCGCCGCCCAGGTTCGCCAGGTCGGTGCCGATGCTGGCCCGATTGCGGAACATCGGCTGAAACTCGACGATGGAGCTCAGCCACGGATCGGAGCCGAAGAACCCGACGCCGGTGAACAGCGACGCCGCCGCCGCCGGGAAGGCGAACATCGTGAGAAGGCCGGCCAGAAGGGATGGAGCGGTGCCCGTGCCGCGCGCTCCACGAATCATCAGCGCCACCGCCGCCCCGGTCAGCGCACCGGCATGCGGATACCCGAGGAACCAGGCGCTGTCGGGATAGCCGTCCGGGCGCGTCCAGCGGTAGGCCAGCACGATCGCGGCGGCAATCAGAAAGGACAGGCAGGATTGCCTGTCCTCCACCGTGAAGAAGATCAGCGCGAATGCGATCGCCGCGGCGATCAGCAGCGCCGGCTGCACCAGGAGGCCCGCCGCGATCACCAGACCGAGCGCGATCCAGCGCCGCTGAACCGTTGCGCCGAGGATCAGGAGCATCAGCAGCGGCTCGACATAGTGATGATCGACGTGGCCGCGCATCGAGACGCTCAGCAGATACGGCGCGAGCGCGACCGTCGCCCCGGCCGTCACCCCGGCCAGCCATCCATACCGCGACATCACCAGCGTCACGCCCGCCGCGAACAGTGCGAAGACGATCGGCGGCACCCACTGGACGTTCACCATGTGGCTGACCACCCCCAGGGTGAAGTCGTAAAGCGGAGGCCACGGACAGAATGCCCCTCCCTCGCCACGATCGGGATCGAACCCGAGCACGCGCGGGAAATTCGCGGCCGACCAGGCGATCCTCTTCAGGTGGTAGACGTCGTCGAACGGCGGGGTGTTGCCGCCGAGGCGGAGGAAAAGGGCGCCGAGGAAGACAGCCAGGGCGTCCGAGAGCCGGCCGCGGAGCCGGAATCGCTTGCCTTCGGCGGCGGCTTGCCTCACTCTGGAGTCGTCCAATCGTCGTCCAATCAGGGGATCCCGTTGCCGCGGTTCGCATACCGACTCGCAGCAGTTCTTTACCTTGCCATCTGCGCAGTCGCGCAGGCCGCCGGTCCCTCGCTCGTCTCCACTCGCTGCCGCGAAGTCGAGCTCCCTCTCGACGGACGCCACTCCGTAGCCCTTCTGGCGGGCTGCGGCGAAGGATATCCCGACGATCTGCTGTGGCACCTCGACCGCGTCGATCAGATCGACGGCCAGCTCGACGGCCTCTTCGACCGCCGCGGCGGCGGCGTCGGCAGCGTCGTCTACGTCATGGACACCGGCGTTCTGGCCTCACACGCCGAATTCGGCGCCCCCGGCACTTCCCGCGTGATCGCCGGCTTCGACCTCGGCAGCAGCATCGCCATCGGCTCTTCGAGCTGCCGCAGCAGCGACAAGGCGCTCGCGCCGTGCATACAGAACCTCGAGGAGCTGGCGGCGTCGTCTCATGGAACCGCCGTCGCGTCGATCATCGCCGGGAGCAACGTCGGGGTCGCTCCCGCCGCGTCGCTGGTCAGTATTCGCGTGATGAACGAGCGCGGACTGGCCACTACCCGCACTTACCTCGATGGCCTCGACGCCATCATCCGCCATGCCTGGAGCGCGGATGCGCCGCATTTCCGCACTGCGATCATCAATATCAGCGGATGGGTCGTGGAGCGGCTCTCGTCCGACGATGCTCCCGGGAAGGTCGTGCCGTTCGCGGTGGTGGAGCGGAGAATCCGCGACATGATCGCGGGCGTCGACGCCGGAGGGAGGGTCGATCCGGACGGAAAGCGCTTCCTCTTCGTCGTCGCCGCCAACAACCTCGACGGCGGCTGCGGCCTGGCCGGCATCGTGGACCGCTTCCCGGCAACCCTCGGCAGTCAGATCGACGGGATGATCACCGTCGGAGGCATCACCCTGGGCAACCGCTGGTGGACCGGCGGATGCCGCGGCGACGCCGTGGAGGTGCTGGCGCCGGCGCAGTCGATCTTCAGCGCCACGATCACCGGCACCGATCACTATCGCGGGCGCCGTCCCAATCATCGCTCCGGGACTTCCTTCGCGTCGCCCATCATCGCCGGGATTGCCGCGCGTCTGCTCTCCGACCGTCCCGATCTGTCGCCGCAGCAACTCGAGACCTGGATCACGAATACCCCTTCGCGCATCGTGAATCCGGATCGCGTCTACGCGGATGGGAAGGTCGGTGTCGTGCAATCGATCGAGACGACGAGTCACGCCACGAAGCGTTGACGCTATGATTCCGGGGAGCGCCGCCATTCCTGGCGGCGAACTTGAGGCCAGAATGCCGGCGCTCCACCAGACCGAGATGACAACCTACGACTCCTCCGCAATCGAAGTCCTCACCGGGCTCGAGCCGGTGCGCAAGCGCCCCGGCATGTACACCACCACCGAGCGTCCCAACCACCTGGCCCAGGAAGTGATCGACAACTCCGCGGACGAGGCCATCGCCGGACACTGCAGCCAGATCGACGTCACGCTGCACGACGACGGCTCGCTCTCGGTGACCGACGACGGGCGTGGCATGCCGGTCGACAGACACGCCCGGGAAGGCGTCTCCGGCGTCGAGGTCATCCTCACCCGGCTGCACGCCGGCGCGAAGTTCACCGACAAGAACTACCGCTTCTCGGGCGGACTGCACGGCGTCGGGGTCTCGGTCGTCAACGCGCTCTCGAAGAAGCTGCAGGTCTGGGTCCGCCGCGACGGCAACGAATACTCGATGTGGTTCGCGGACGGGAAGAAGAAGTCCGAGCTGAAAGTCGTCGGGCAGGTCGGCAAACGCAACACAGGCACGACCGTCCGCTTCTGGCCCGACGAGAAGTTCTTCGACACCGTGAAGTTCAGCGTGCCGCGGCTCAAGCACGTCATGCGCGCCAAGGCGGTCCTCGCCCCGGGCCTGCGCATGCGCTTCTTCAGCGAGATCGACAAGGCCGACAACGAGGAGTGGTACTTCGAGGACGGGCTGACCGACTATCTGGTCTCGGAGCTCGACGGCGCGCCGACCATTCCGGAACGCCCCTTCCTCGGGCATTTCAAGGGCCACGATCACGAGGTCGACTGGGCCGTGGTCTGGCTGCCGGATGACACCGACGTCATCGGCGAGAGCTACGTGAACCTCATTCCGACGACGCAGGGGGGGACGCACGTCAACGGATTCCGCACCGGCCTCACCGACGGCATCCGCGAGTTCTGCGAGTTCCGCAACCTGCTGCCGCGCGGCGTGAAGCTCACCCCGGAAGACGTCTGGGCGCGCTGCAGCTACATCCTCTCGGTGCGCATGAGCGATCCCCAGTTCACCGGACAGACCAAGGACCGCCTCTCCTCGCGCGAGGCCTCGGCGTTCGTCTCCGGAGTCACGCAGGACGCCTTCTCCCTCTGGCTGAACCAGAACACGGCCGACGCGGAGAGGATCGCCAGGGTGGCCATCGACCAGGCCATGGTGCGGCTGCGGCAGGGAAAGAAGGTCGAGCGCAAGAAGCTGACGAGCGGCCCGGCTCTCCCCGGCAAGCTCGCCGACTGCACCAGCCAGGACCTCGGGCGCACCGAGCTCTTTCTCGTCGAAGGAGACTCCGCCGGCGGCTCGGCCAAGCAGGCCCGCGACCGCGAGTTCCAGGCCATCATGCCCCTCCGCGGCAAGATCCTGAACACGTGGGAAGTCGAGTCGGCCGAAGTGCTTTCGTCGCAGGAAGTGCACGACATCGCCGTGGCCCTGGGTGTCGATCCGGGATCGCCGAGCCAGGAAGGGCTCCGCTACGGCAAGGTCTGCATCCTCGCCGACGCCGACTCGGATGGCGCGCACATCGCCACGCTGCTGTGCGCCCTCTTCGTGAAGCATTTCCGAAAGCTCGTCGAGACCGGGCGCGTGCACGTGGCGATGCCGCCGCTGTACCGCATCGACATCGGCAAGAGCGTCTTCTATGCGCTCGATGACCACGAGCGCGACGGCATCCTGGCGCGCATCGACGCCGAGGGCATCAAGGGCAAGGTCAACATCCAGCGCTTCAAAGGCCTCGGCGAGATGAATCCGCTGCAGCTTCGGGAGACGACGATGGATCCCAACACGCGGCGGCTGGTCCAGCTCACGCTCGCGGAGGGGGAGGACGCGTTCTCCACCATCGACATGCTCCTGGCGAAGAACCGCGCCGCGGACCGGAAGCAGTGGCTGACCGAGGAAGGCGACAAGGCCGAGATCCTGGAGTGAGTGGAGCGCCGGCGACCCGGCGGCCGCCGAGTCGGCGGCGCTCCACCTACACCACCCGCGCCACCACGACCGTCACGTCGTCCTGCTGCACGCTGCCGCCGCGGAACGCCTCGATGTCGCGAATGATGGCATCGCGCACCGCGGCAGCCGATGCGCCATCGAGCGATGACACGATGGACGCCAGCCGCTCCAGGCCGTAAGCCTCGCCGGCGGCGTTCTGCGACTCGTAGACGCCATCGGAGTGGAGCACGAACAGATCACCGCGGGCGAACGTCATTTCGCGAGACGGAACCCGGTAGGGAAGGCGGACGCCGAGAGGCGGCGCGAAGAGCTCGATCGTCTCGATGGCGCCGGAACGGCGGACGATGACCGGCGGGTGTCCGGCGCTGGCGATGATGGCGCGGCCCGCCGCGCGATCGAGGCGGACGACGGCCGCCGTCGCCAGCATGCGCCGCCGGCTGGTCTGTGCCACGAGGTCGTTCAGCCGCTGCAGAACGGAGGCGGGGTCGTGCAGCGAGTCGCGCAGGAGCATGAAGCCGCCGCGCAGCGAGGCGAGCACGATCGCGCTGGCCAGGCCGTGACCGGCCACGTCTCCGCAGACGACGGCAATCGCTCCTCCCTCCACGAAGTAGTCGTAGTAGTCCCCGCCGACCTCGGTCGCCGGCAGAGATGTCCCAGCCACCTCCACCCACTCGATCACGGGCGAAGTCTCGGGCAGCATGCTGAGCTGCACCTCGCGCGCGTACTGCAGCTCCTCGCGCATGCGCAGCTGCTCGCGGGCGTGCTTGCGCCGCTCGCTCCACTCCTCGACGGTGTCGCGGCGGATGCGGCGGCTCGTCATGGCCCCGATCAGGAAGGTGATCGAGCTGATGAAGGTGACGCCGGCGTAGCCGGGCAGCGGGTTGGGTTCCCTGGTGCCGAGGACCAGAACGCTGATGAAGACGACGACGATGAGGGAGATGTGCAGCGCCAGCCGGCGGGACACGTCCAGGCGCACTGGAATCAGCAGCCAGGGGAACAGCATCGCCCAGACCATCCACGCGTCCGAGTTGCGCTCGTGAAAGAAGGTGAGGAAGGAGAACTCGACGAGGAGAAAGGCGATGACCCACGGCGTGAGGTTGCGCGCCATCACGTGGACAGGCAGCTGCGGCTTCCACGTTCCGCGGCGCCGCTCCGCCAGGGCGAGCTGCGTGAAGAATGCCGCCCCGGCCGCTGCCACGACGAAGTGCGCGACGCCCAGCGGCGGGAGGTGCCCCTCCATCTCCTTGCCGAGGAGCGAGGTCAGCATCTGAATCAGCGCGACCAGGAGCGCCAGGACCGACAGCGCTCCGACCCAGCGGATGTTTCCGGTGTCGAAGCGGCGGCGGACCATGTCCCCGTCGCTCAGCGACGCGATCTGGTCGACCGTGAGGGTGTCGGAGAACTTCCTCAGCCAGAGCATTCGGCTTATTGTTCGAAAACTCCAACCGATGGTTTACCCTTCGCGCCGAGCTATGGCAACCAGGAAGACCCGGAGCGCTCGGAAGTCGTTGACCCCGCCCCCTCCCACGATTCCCGACATCGAGACCCAGCCGCTGTCGAGCTTTGCGCGCAAGGCGTACCTCGACTACTCGATGTACGTCATCCTCGACCGGGCCCTGCCGAACATCGCGGACGGCCTCAAGCCGGTGCAGCGGCGGATCGTCTACGCGATGTCGGAGCTCGGCCTGTCGTCGAATGCGAAGTTCAAGAAGTCGGCCCGCACGGTCGGCGACGTCATCGGCAAGTTCCATCCGCACGGCGACTCGGCCTGCTACGAGGCCATGGTGCTGATGGCTCAGCCCTTCAGCCTCCGCTACCCGCTCGTGGACGGACAGGGGAACTGGGGCTCGCAGGACGAGCCGAAGTCGTTCGCGGCGATGCGTTACACGGAGTCGCGCCTGACGCGCTTCGCCCAGACCCTGCTGTCCGAGCTCGATCAGGGGACGACGGAATGGGGCCAGAACTTCGACGGAACGCTGCGCGAGCCGAAGCTGCTGCCTTCCCGGCTGCCCCATGTCCTGCTCAACGGCGCGTCCGGCATCGCCGTCGGAATGGCCACCGACATCCCTCCGCACAACCTCCGCGAAGTGGTCGGCGCGTGCGTGGAGCTGCTCGACAATCCCGATGCCACGATCGCGCAGATCACCAAGCACATCAAAGGCCCGGATTTCCCGACCGACGCCGAGATCATCACCCCGCCCTCCGAGCTGCGCGACATGTACAAGAGCGGCAACGGCAGCATCCGCCAGCGCGCCAGGTGGGAGGCCGAGGACGGAGACATCGTGATCACCGCGCTGCCGTTCCAGGTGTCGGGGAGCAAGGTGCTGCAGCAGATCGCCGCGCAGATGACGGCCAGGAAGCTGCCCATGGTCGATGACCTGCGCGACGAGTCGGACCACGAGAATCCGACGCGCATCGTCATCGTGCCGCGCTCGAACCGCGTCGACGCCGGCGAGCTGATGACGCACCTCTTCGCCACGACCGATCTGGAGCGCGCGTATCGCGTCAACATGAACATGATCGGTCTGGACGGCCGGCCGCGCCTCTACGCGCTCAAGGATCTCCTGCTGGAATGGCTCGAGTTCCGGATCGAGACGGTGCGGCGCCGCCTCCAGCACCGCTACGACCAGGTCAACTCGCGGCTGCACCTCCTCGACGGCTACCTCGTCGCCTTCCTCAACGTCGACGAGGTCATCAGGATCATCCGGCGCGAGGACGAGCCGAAGCCGGCGCTGATGAAGCGCTTCAAGCTCTCCGACCTGCAGGCCGAGGCCATCCTGGAGCTGAAGCTGCGGTACCTGAACAAGCTCGAGGAGATGACGATCCGCGGCGAGCAGGCCCGCCTCCAGGAGGAGCGATCCAACCTCGAGAAGATCCTCGGGTCCAGGAAGCTGCTGCGCCGGCAGGTCCGCGATGAGCTCGAGCGCGATGCCGTGGAATTCGGCGACAGGCGCCGCTCGCCGATCGTCGAGCGCGAGGCGGCCCGGGCCATGGATGCCACGGCCCTGATTCCGTCGGAGCCGGTGACGGTGATCCTCTCGGAGAAGGGGTGGGTGCGGGCGGGGAAGGGACACGATCTCGATCCCGGCGCGCTGCAGTACAAAGGCGGCGACGCCTTCCTGCACTCGGCCAGGGGGCGCAGCAACCAGCTCGTAGTCTTCATCGACTCCACCGGCCGCACGTATTCGCTTCCCGCTCACGAGCTGCCGTCGGCCAAGGGCCACGGAGAGCCGCTGTCCTCGTCGCTCCAGCCGCCGGCCGGCTCGTCGTTCGTCGGCGTGATGATGGGCGAGCCGGACGATCTATGGCTCCTGGCCACCGACGACGGCTACGGCCTCGTGGCGCGGTTCGAAGAGCTGATGACCGACCGCAAGGCGGGGAAGGCCGTGGTCAACGTCAACGACGGCGCGGCGCTGCTGCGTCCTCAGCGCGTCTTCGGCTTCGACTCCGACTTCGTCGCCGCGGCGACCACGGAAGGGAAGCTGCTGCTGTTCCCCATCGCCGAGCTGCCGCAGCTGGCCCGGGGGAAGGGCGTACAGACGATCAAGATTCACCGGACGCCCATCGCGCCGGAGAGAGTCGTGGGCGTCGCGGTCGTCCCGGCGGAGGGAACGCTGGTGGTGCACGCGGGCAAGCGCTTCACCAATCTGAAGGGCGCCGATCTGGAGACGTACATCGGCAAGCGCGCGCAGCGCGGGCTGAAGCTCCCGCGCGGGTTCCAGAGCGTGACGATGATCCGTGCGGCGGAGCGCGAGACGCGTGGCGAATTGGTGATGTAGCTCGGAGACCGTTGGGGCGCCGGTGTCCTCACCGGCGCCGGCGGCCGGCACGTGGAGCGCCGCCGACCCGGCGGCCGCCGAGTCGGCGGCGCTCCACGGACATGATTTCTCTGGCACACTAGCGAAGGTTTACGATCACTCGAGGAGGACGGTATGGCGAAGGGCAAGAACCAGCGCAAAGAGACGAAGAAGCCGAAAAAAGACAAGAAGTAGCACCCGCGTGACGCGCCGCCGTAGTCCGGAAACGGCGCGGCGGCGCTCGAATCCGCCGCTCCCTCTGCGGTCGCGTGGAGAAGCGCTACGTTGTCAGACGGAGGTCAACCGATGAACATCGTGAGTTCGTCCTTCGACGTGTTCCGCCGGTACCCGGTTTTCCTCGTGCCGCTGCTCACGGTCTGGATCATCTACGCGCCCACCGTTCTGTATCTCCGTTACGGAGTGAACTGGGACGTTCTGGCCACGAGCGAGGCGGTGCTCATCAACCTCGGCGCGATCTTCCTGTTCGCGTTTCTGCTGACCATGTCCTGCTCCGTGCTGCTCGAGCTCATCGAGATCGTGGAGTCGGACCAGAAGCCCGGTCTGGGCCGCGCCATCCGCGCCACGATGGGGAGCAATCTCGTTCACATGCTGCCGATCGTCGTTGTATGGACCGTGATCTGGTTCGTGCTCGCCGTGATCCAGGCGCTGCTGTCGAGGAAGAAGAACAGGGGAGACCGGCCGAAGTTCTCCGCCGAGGATGCCGCGCGAACGCTCATGGGAGGCGGCCGCTTCTCGCTGTCCGCAGCGTTTTTCCGGGCCCTGCAGAAGGCCGTCAGGATGGTCGTCTTCCTGATCCTGCCGGCCATCGCATGGGAGCGGATGGGCTTCATCCGCGGGACGAAGAGAGGTCTGGCCGTGTTCCGCTCGCAGCTCGGCCGCTTCGCGGAGGGATTCGCCATCACGGAGCTGGCGACGATCGTGTTGTTTCTGCCGCCGGCGCTGCTGGCCATGCTGACGAGGTCATTCGACGTCACCCTCCCCACCGGTGTCTGGGTTGCGGTGATCATCTACACCGGATGCGCGTGGAGCTACTCGATCTATCTCGAGCAGATGTACATGGCGGAACTGTATCTGTGGAACCTGAAGTGGGAGCGCACGTCCAAAGCGCGCGAGCTCAGAGGTGAGGAGCCGCTGGCATTCGACAAGGTTCCGCGGCCCCATCTGCTGGACAACGTTCACGATCTGTTGGAGCCGGCAGCGCGGAATCGCCCCGCCAGCTCGCTGGCCAGCGCGTCGTGACCCTGTTGCGTGAGGTGGATGCCGTCCAGTGTGTTTCCCGGCGTGAGTAGGACGCGGGCCAGGATCCGTTTCGGGATGAGCGTGCAGCGGTGCCTTCCCGCCAGCCGGCGCTGCGTTGCGCCGTAGGACCAGCGGCCCGGAAGCAGCGGCAGCTCGAACATGACCACTCTGCGGCCGCCCCTCCCGGCGTGCTGAAGCAGCTGATCGAGCTGTCGGGAGAAAACCGCCCGGTCGACGCCGTCCAGCATGTCGTTCCCGCCGATCTCGATCAGGACCAGCTCGCGCTCATCGAGAGGCGCGGGCAGCTCCGGGATCTGGCGTTGCAGGGCGGTTGCGGTGTCGCCGGAGGCCATGGCCAGGTTGATGACCGGGACTCGTATCTTCTTCTCCAGGACCTCCGGCCAGGCGGCCTTCTCGCCGAAGCCGCCGGATGCGAGCGAGTCACCGATGACGTACACGCGCGACGGCGTGGGCAGCGCTCGCGGCGCGAGGTGATAGGGGACCTCGAGCGCGACGGCGATCAGAGCGAGCATCACGGCCGGGAAGATCAGCGTCCGGCGACGGCTCACCCACAACGCGTATGCGAAGGCGAGCAGCAGTGTGCCGGAGAGCGTGCCGCCGAGCGCCGCCAGCGGGATGGCCAGCAGCGCCATCACCCCGGCCACGCGCCTGGGCGCGACCATCGCGGCCAGCAGCAGCGCCGTCGCCAGAAAGAACATCAGTCCGCTATAGACGAGGTACATGGGGGTCAGGTCTTCGGTTTTCTGTTTCTCTACGTGATGTGGGAAATGCCATCGGTTCGCAGCCGGAATCTCTACGAGGCGTGGAGAAACCGGACAACCGAAGACCTGACCCCCTACCGAAACAGATGGGCGAGCATGTTATCCACGGGCACATAGTCGTCGGTCAGGGTAATGGCCTTGCGGTCGCGAAGGTAACGCTGGAGCTGGGCGGGGGGGATCGGGCGGCCGGCGGGGGAGGGTTTGTCGGTCAGCGCGCGCTCGTGGACGATGCTGGCGAGCATCCGGTCGAGTGCGGGAGAGGCCACCACCACGTAGGTCGACTGGACGTCGGCGGTGTCGAGCTCGCTCTCGATCATCACGCCGACCTGGCCCTCGCCGAACACCGACTGCAGCGTCTTGACGTACGACGCCAGAAAACGCCCCTTGGCATAGTTGTCGATGAGGTTCGCGACAATCGCGCCGTCGGAGTCTAGCAGCTCGCGCAGCCGCTGCGCGAACTGGCGCGTCGTCAGGTGATACGGCACCGACAGGTCGTTGAACGCGTCGATGAAGATGAGGTCGTACTTCTCCGTGGCCCGCATCGCGAACCAGCGCGCATCCTCGTTGATCGTCCGGATCGTTGTCTGCGGCGACATGCCGAAATAGCGGTGCGCGACGCGCGTCACGGCCGGATCGATCTCCACCACGTCGATCACCGCCCCCGGCCAGGACGCCTCGATCAGCCGCGGGAGCGTGTATCCGCCGCCGCCGATGAACAGCAGCCGCGCCGTCCCGTACTGCCGCCTCTTCCACCCGACCGCGTCGTTGAAGATCTGCAGATAGTTGTAGGCCAGGAACGACGGGTCATACAGGTCGCTGTACGAGTGAACGAGGTGGTCGAGATGCAGTGCCTGCAGCGCACGACCGTCCTCTTCGCTGACCGTCTGCGCGACCTCGATCGTGTAGTACTGGCTCTCCTCGACATGAATCGGTCCCGTCTCGACCGGCGTGGCGACCTGCTTCTGAAACGGCGGCTGGAAAGTGCGCGGGCCGAACATGACCAGCCCGGCCAGCGTCAGCGCGAACGCCACCCCGGCCACCACGCCGGTGCGGCCGAGAAGGCTGCCGAAGATGAATGCGCTGAGGATGAGGACCGCGCCGACGCCGAACATCGTGGCCCGCGTCCCGAACTCCGCGACGAGATAGAAGCCGGTCGTGAACGTCCCGGCGATGGAGCCGAGCGTCGAGAACGCATAGATCTTCCCGACGACGCGGCCGGCTGTGTGCAGCTCGCTCACGGCCAGCCGCACCGCCACCGGCGAGATCATGCCCAGGAAGAAAGAAGGCAGAAAGAAGAGCAGCGTGGAGAGGAGGACGACCCGCACCGGCAGCGTGCTCTCCACCGCGAACGTCGCCGCCAGACTCGCGGCCGGCGCGATCAGCAGCGCCGTCATGCCCGATGCCAGCAGCAGCCATCCCAGCGTCGAAGGTACCGGCCGCCGGTCGGCCAGCCATCCGCCCGCCCACGCCCCCAGGCTGATCCCGGCGAGCACGACCCCGATGATGCTGGTCCATGTGTAGAGCGACACGCCGACATGCGGCGCCAGGATCCGTCCGGCCGCGATTTCGATGACCAGCGTGCAGAACGAAGCGATGAACGTGACGAGCGAGGCGAGGATGACAGGTCGGCGCACGGAGACGATAGTATCGCTGGACATGACCGAACAACTCTGGTCCGCAGTCGATCGCTACATCACCGAAACACTCCTGGGCGACGATGCCGGGCTCGAGGAGACGCTCCGGGCCACGGCCGCCTCCGGTCTTCCGGCCATCAACGTCTCCCCGCCGCAGGGCAAGCAGCTCCATCTTCTGGCCCGGATGATCGGCGCGCGCGCGATCCTGGAGATCGGCACGCTGGCCGGATACAGCGCGATCTGGATGGCGCGGGCGCTCCCGGCCGGCGGCCGCCTCGTCACGCTCGAGGTGGACGCGAAGCACGCCGCTGTGGCGCGCGACAACATCGCCCGCGCCGGCCTCTCCGATCGCGCCGAGGTCATCGTGGGCCGGGCGCTGGACACGCTGCCGTCGCTGAAAGGCCCTTTCGACTTCTTCTTCATCGACGCCGACAAAGCCAGCATCCCCGAGTACTTCCAATGGGCGTTGCGGCTCTCGCGTTCCGGCAGCGTGATCATCGTCGACAACGTCGTGCGCGGCGGTGCCGTGATCGACGAAGGGGGCGACGCCGCGGTCCAGGGCGTGCGGCGGCTGAACGAGGTGCTGTCGACGGAGAAGCGGGTGAGCGCGACGACGATTCAGACCGTGGGAAGCAAGGGGTACGACGGATTCACAATGGCGCTGGTGGGGTGAGGGGACTACTTCTCGGTCAGCGTCCACACGCCGTCCCACTCCACCGGCGGCGGGTTGACGACGTAGTGCTGGCAGCGCTCCAGGTGGATCTTGGAGGGCTTGTCCTTGGGGTTCGCGGCCAGCGCGGCCTGGAAGGCCTTGACCGCGGCGTTCCAGTCGCGCTTCCTGTAGAAACCGAGTCCGCGGTTGTAGTGCTCGATCGTGCGCTCCAGGTTCGGAAACGACGACTCGTCATAGTGGTCGAGCGCCTCGCAGACCGCCACCGCATCGAGCTTTCCCTTGACGCGCATCATGTCGATCTCGCGCATGCGCCATGAAGATGCGATGTCGCGCGTGGTGAACTCGCTGACCAGGATCTTCACGCCGTACATCTTGGTGGCGCCTTCCAGGCGCGAGGCCAGGTTCACGCTGTCGCCGATGGCCGTGTACTCCATGCGCTTCGGCGAGCCGATGTTGCCGACCACCACGTCGCCGGTGCCGATGCCCACGCCGATGTCGATGGGGTCCTTGCCGGCGGCGACGCGCCGGACGTTGAGCTCGCGCAGGGTCACCATCATCTCGTTGGCCGCGGCCACGGCGTGATCGGCGTCGTGCACGGTGTTGAAGGGCGCGCCGAAGAGCGCCATGATCGCGTCGCCGATGTATTTGTCGAGGATGCCCTGGTTCCGGAAGATGACATCCACCATCTCCTCGAAGTACTCGTTGAGCATCGAGACGGTCTCTTTCGCTCCGATCGACTCCGAGACCGTGGTGAAGCTGCGAATGTCCGAGAAGAGGATGGACACGCGCTGCACCTTGCCGCCCAGGACCGCCTCGCCCCCTTCCAGGAGCTGGTCGGCGACCTCCTTCGACATGTAGCGCGACATCGTCGACTTGAGACGCTTCTCGCTGCTGATGTCCTCGATGATCAGCAGCGAGCCGATGTTCTCCTTGGTGGCGTCGATGAGCGGCACGGCAGTGAGGTTGACCGAGGCCGTGATCTCGCCGACGACCAGATCGGAGTCCACGGAGATGTCGGTCTGGCCGCTCTGCTCCACCTTGGCCAGACTGTGGAGCACCCACTCGTTCTCCGCGAACAGCTCGTTGGCGTTCATGCCCATCACGTCATCGAACCTTCTCTTCAGGACGTTGAGAGCGGCGTCGTTGGCCGTCTGGATCTGGCGCTCCACGTCGAGCGTGATCATGCCGTTGCTCGTCGAGCGGAGGATGCTCTCGTTGTAGTTCTTCATCCGCAGCGTTTCTTCGAAGAGACGGGCGTTCTCCAGCGCCACGGCGATCTGGGCGGTGAAGGCGCGCAGGCGGGCCTCGTCCTTCGGGGTGAACCGGCCGCCCCGTTTGTTCAGGACCTGCGTCACGCCGATGCGCTCGCCGTACTTGGTGGTGATCGGAATGGCCAGGATGCTCTCTGTGCGATAGCCCGTCTTCCTGTCGATCTCCGCGTTGAAACGCGGATCGCTCTGCGGATCGGCGATGTTCTCCACCTGGCCCGACGTGAACACGGCGCCGGCGATGCCCTGCGTGGAAGGGAAGCGGATCTCCACGCGGTCGAGCTGTCCGGGTCCTTTCACGGCCAAGAGAGGCACTTCCTGCGTCTTGTTCAGGCCCTGCGCGAAGCGCGACCAGAGCTCGTCGGTTTTCGAGTCGTACATGAAAAGCGTCGTCCGATCGGCATCGAGCAGGTTCGTCGTGGAGCGGATGATGCGCTGCAGCAGCCTGTCCAGATTCAGCTCGCCCATCAGCGCCTGCGACGTCTCCAGGATCTGCACCTCTTCCCGCAGCCCCTCGGTCATCAGGTTGAAGCCGCGGAACAGGTCCGCATACTCGTCCGTGCCGGTCACTTCCAGGTGCACGTCGAGGTCGCCGCGCTCGACCGTGCGCATGGCGTCGACGAGCTTGGCGGCGTTGCGCGAGACTTCGCGGGCGGTCAGGATCGCCAGCAGCAGCGCGCCGAACATGCACACGGCCACCACGCCCACGATCCACTGGATCAGCGAGAACATCACGGCCGCTTCCGCCGTGGCATTGATCACTTCCAGCAGGCGATAGACCTTGAAGACCACCGATACCGCGAAGAAGCCGAGCGGCAGCGCGCTGACGAAGATCGCCAGGTAGAGCAGCTTGTCGCGGATGTTGGTCGATTTCAGCCCCTTGAGATGCTGGAGGCCCTCCTGCCGTCCGGCCCGCGTCAGCCGCTCCAGGACCGGCTCGATCGCCTTCGAGACGCCGAAGAACTCGAAGATCGCGTGCGCGGGTGACGCGAACACGAGCACGAGCACCGAGAAAGTCAGGATCTGCCACGGCTGGAAGTCGTAATTGAAGAGCGGCGCGTTGCCGATCAGCAGCATCAGGGCCACGGCCAGCGCAGCCAGCGGCCCGTGGACGACCGTCACGCGGATGAAGGCGCGGAACGGCAGGTTCAGGGCCGCGATCGTGGCCTGGCTGGCCACTTCGGGATCCGGCTGCACCCCGCGGTCGAGCTCGTCCAGGGCCGTCCCGATCCGCCGGAATGAGCTGTTGATCAGGTAGAAGTCGGGGACCACGAAGACGGCCACGGTGAACGGGCAGGCCAGCAGGATGTAGATCCACTGCTTCGAGGTGAACTCGAGGCCCAGCGCGGCCAACACGAGAACGAGGCTGACAGCGGTGATGGAGCCGAGGAAGTAGAGAAGGAAGAGCTTCTTGCGGACAGCTCGTGCCGTTAACTTGTCAGTCTCCGTAGCCGCCGGAAACTTCATCGTTGCGTCGTCGTGGACTCCCATACCCTGCCGGTTTCAGACTGTGCAACGCAAGAATAGCCCACCTGCGGCTGCAGATGGGTGTGTGGACGCCCGGCGGCGGTCTGTGCCCCACGCCCGCGCGACTTCCGAAAGGCGGTTACGGCTGGGGCTTCGCCTTCTCCTGGATTTTCTTCCCGGCCTTCTCGAGCGCGGTTCCGGTGGCCTGGGCGGCAGCGCGTCCGGCTTCCTTCACGTCCTTCACCACTTCCCGGCCCGCCGCCGCGACATCATCCCGCACCTCGGCCGTCGCCGACGTGTCGACGCTGACTTCCGGAACTGTGGCCGAGACCGTGCTGGTGCTGGTTTCGATCGTCGAGGTCTCGTCGGAGGTGACGGTCGTCTCCGTGCGCTTCGCGCATCCAGCCATCACCAGAAGGACGGCCAGGCTCAGAATCATGGTTCGCATAAAGATTCTCCTGCCCAGCGTGCTCAGCAAGATCCTGACCAATGGATGGGGTCAGGTCTTGCCTTTTGCCTTTTCCTACAGGGAGTGGAGATTCAGACCCCCCCCGAACCTGCGCGCGGCTGTGGACGTCCCAGAGGATCATGCGCACAGCTCTTCTCTCACTCGCGGTTCTCACGCTCGTTTCCGGCTGCGGCTCGACCATGACCGCACCGGCGCCGGTGGCCACGGAACTGGTCGGCGTCACGTTCAACTCCCGTCCCAACCCGGCCGAGGTGTACGTCAATGGAGCGTTCATCGGGACAACGCCGGTGGGGAGGAAGCTCCCGCCCGGCGTTCACGTCATCGAGATCGGCGGCGACCGTTATCAGAAATGGCGCCGCGAGCTGACGGTGACGGCGGGCAATCCGACGCAGGTGACGGCACTCCTCGAGCCGACGCAGTGAACGTGCTGCTGCTCGTCGCCGCGCTCAGCATCGCCGATGCGGCGAGGGCGCAGGTCGGCGTGACGCGCACGTACGATCCTTCGTACGTGCGGCTCGCGTATCCGAACGGCGACGTACCGCTGGAGCGCGGCGTCTGCTCGGATGTCGTCATCCGCGCGTTCCGCGCGAACGGCTTCGACCTGCAGGTGGCGGTTCACGAGGACATGCGACGCAACTTCGCGAAGTATCCGCAGATGTGGGGCCTTCGCGGACCCGATCGCAACATCGACCACCGCCGGGTGCCGAACCTCATGAAGTTCTTCGATCGGAGTGGCAAATCACTGCCGCTCGACGGCGAGTACAAACCGGGGGACGTCGTGGCGTGGCGGCTCGACAACGGGCTGCATCACATCGGCGTCGTGTCGGATGTGCGTGCGGGCGGGGAATACAAGGTCGTGCACAACATCGGCCTCGGCGCGCAGAACGAAGACGTCCTGCGCGCCTGGAAGATCATCGGCCACTACCGCTGGTGAAGTCACTGCGTTCCGGCGCGGACCTCCTGCACGGGCGCCAGAAATGGTGGATTTCGACTTACTGGCGTGTCGTGAAGTACCGCTTCAGCCACTGCGACAGCCCGTCCAGGCCGGGGAAGAGCACGCGCTCGGTGATGTTGGCCTGATCGAGCTTGTCGCGCACTTCCCACTTCAGCGCGGCGGGAATGATGACGCGCCTGTGCATGGCCTCGCGCTGCGAGAGCAGATTCTCCAGCGACATCTCCGCGCTGGAGGGGAGCGAGAAGAGGGCGAACTGATTGACGATCCGCTCGTCCAGGGACGGCGGCTCGAAGAAGAGGACGAAGTCGCGCCTGGACAGCGCGTCGAACCTGGCCAGAGAGGTGGCCACGCTGCTGAGCATCTCGGTAGTAAAGATGTTGACGTCATTCTCTTCGAGCACTTTCTGCAGCGGGCCGGGCAGCAGCCCGTTCGTCTTTCTGTAAGTCTGCAGGCTTGACTCCAGCGCATGCGTGACCCGCGGCACTCCCCGGAAGACGACGTTGGAGCGGTGGCGCAGCAGTCCCGGCTGCCACGTGTTGTCGAACAGCGCATCCTGCAGCTCGAGCCAGCTCGAGACCTGCACGTCGCTCACGTGAAGCTCTTGGGCCGCTCGTCGATCATCGTGGCGATGTCGATCAGCGCGGCCGTGTACAGCGGCTGCTCGACGGTCATGCGCAGATTCGGATCGGGGCGAGCGACCTGGATCATCATGACGTTCGCGTTGACGTCGACTTCTACGTCGTCGATGCGCGACAGCGAAACTTCGGTGCGCCGCCGGCCGTCGATGATCACGC
The DNA here is from genome assembly GCA_035544675.1 of Thermoanaerobaculia bacterium. Lineage (GTDB taxonomy): Bacteria > Acidobacteriota > Thermoanaerobaculia > Gp7-AA8 > Gp7-AA8 > DATKCA01. Next base: position 18,526 of record DATKCA010000285.1, read on the forward strand.
GCTTGTTCGTGAGGTACAGCGTCATCGCGTCGGAAGCCTTGCCGTGGTGGACCTGGCCCTTGGCGACATGGATGCAGTTCTCCCGGAACTGCAGCTCGAACGGGCACTCCTGCTGCGGCATCCTGTCCCTTTTGATCCCGCGCAGGCGGTCGAACTGCTCGATCGCGACGTGCTCGTCTTCGCCGTCGGTGTCCTTCATCCCGAACCCGTTGCGCAGGACGTCGAGTTGCTCCATCTGGACGGGGCCCAGGCGGTCATCGGCGAGCAGGTGCCACACGGCCGTCTGATAGAGGTCGAGCTTCACGTCGTGCGTGTCCGGATGATCGAGGCCAATGGCCGACCCGGTGCGCTCCATCATCTGCGCAACGTCGGGCGCGCCCGCCGCGCCGAGGCGGCCTAGTGCGTCGAACCCGATGTGCAGGAGGCTGCGCTTGGCCAGAGGACGCCAGATCTTGTACGAGAGCTCGAGATTCTCGCGCTCCCGAACGACGCCCTGGAGGTTCTCCGCGCTCGGATCGCTGCGCAGCCGCGCCAGGGCGTCGGCATAAGCCGTCATGGTTTTCTGATTGCGCTCCTCGCGCTCCTCGCGCTCGGCGCGGTCCTTCTCTTCCTGCTGCCGGATGATGCGGCGCTTCGCCGCGATGGCCACGACCGGCGCGGCCATGAGAGCGGCGCCGATGATCACCTGGATCCATCCCTGCGGCCCCTTGTTGACCACCACGCCCAGTCCGAGGAGGATCAGGATCAGGCCGAGGATCATCATCCCGATGAAGAGCCAGCCCTTTGGGCCGTCCGGCCTCAGGGAAGCCAGGAACGGCGTCGACGCCAGGCTGGAAAGCCTGGGGATCGACGGCGAGCCGATGGCGGGGGTGTCGGCCAGAAAATAGCCGTGTGTGCTGCGCCGGAGAAAATCACCAGCCGGCCCGGTGCTCAGACCCGGATCCGAATCGATCTCCTCCACCGTCTTGCGAGGTGAGACACCGAATCGAATCGGACCATGTGCGAGTGATTTGCGAACGTAAAACGTCACGGCGCGTTCGAGAGGTTTGCATGTACGTTGCCACCTTCCTTAGGCCTTAGTCCTTAGTCCCTAGTCCTTAGTCGTTAGTCCCTAGTCCTTAGTCGTTAGTCCTTAGGCCTTAGGCGTTAGGAGACCCACCCCCGTTCTCCTAAGGACTAAGGCCTAAGGACTAAGGCCTTCACGCACGTTCTCCTAAGGACTAAGGACTAAGGACTAAGGACACGCGAACTCATTTGAGGGTGAACAGGAACGCCGTCATGTCCCGCGCGTCGATCGGGTTGGCGCCCACACCGGGCATCGTCGTCTGGGGATCCATCGATTGAGGGTTCTGCAGCCACTGAATCATGTTGTCGGCGGTGTTGGGGAACTTGCGGTTGATGGCCGGCTTGTTGGCCCATCCTTCCAGCGAGGGGCCGAGGGTTCCGCCCATCTCGATGCCCGGAATGACGTGGCAGCCGGAGCACGCGAAGGTGTTCATCAGTTCCTTCCCCCGCGCGGAATCGCCGACGGAGGCGGCGGGAGGAGCGGTCGAGGTGGCGGGTTTCTCACTCTGCTTCGCGCAGGCGGCGAAGAGGATCAGGAGCACGGCTAGTTTCTTCATCGCGGGAGAGTCTAAAGCAACATCCTCGCGACTCAATGGACACCAGCACCGGCCAGGAAGGGCACGCGCCGTTCTCAGACCACGACGCCGTCTGCGCGCGATACCCATCGCGTCGGACGGAAGTGGGGGATGGGCCGCCCCTCGATGCGCGGCGATCCCTCGCGCCAGAAATCGAAGAAGGGACGTTTCTCGCCGCCGCTCCGATAGAAGTGCATGAGATAGCGAAGGTCGCACGTCGCGAAGTCCGAAAGCCATTGATCGAGATCGTGGATGCCGAGGTTGTGGAAGAGCTGGAGGGAGTAGGCGCAGGCCTCGAGCTCGTACTGCTCGATGGCCTGGAGACGCTCCTCGGAGACGGCGGTGGCGGCCTCGGTCCCGATGTCGCGCGCCGCGGCGCTCAGGTTCCACTGCACGGTGTGCCCGAATAGATGAACGAGGATGAACAGGGAGTCCTCGGCGCTGAGGTCGTAGTCGATGCGGATCTCGGCGCCGTCGAGATCGCCAGTAAACGGGTTGGGTACGTCGCTGATGATGACCGGGATCTCGTAGCTGTTCTCGAGGTGCGTCTGCACGCGGTCGAAGACCTCCCGAAAGCGCGGCTCGAGCTCAGGATGGTGCATGCAGCACATCATATGATCGGCGCCGTGGCTTCACGGTGTCGAGTGGAGCGCCCCGGCTTTCAGATGGACCCGCCCCCCCGGTGCAGTCTTTGCACAGGAGAGCGGGCAATGTCCTCTCCGCTCCCGGTGCTCGTGGTGGATGATGAACCGGCCATCCGCAGCCTCGTGGCCAAGATCGTCGGCCGGTCGGGGCTGGACGTCGAGACCGCCGTCGACGGCATCGACGCCATCGAGAAGCTGCAGCAGGCCGAATACTCGGTGGTCGTCCTCGACCTGATGATGCCGCGCGCGGACGGATTCACAGTCATCGCATACGTCAAGGGGATGCCGCTGCCCCGTCCGGCACTCATCGTGGCGAGCGCGGGCGACACCTCGGTCCTGCGAAAGCTCGACGGAACGGTCGTCCACTCCATCCTCCGCAAGCCGTTCGAGATCGACATCCTCGGCGACCTCATTGTGGCGGCGGCGAACAGCTCGGCTGCCGAGCGCGACAAAGAACGCGACAGCATCGTGGCGTTCCGTTTGCGCCCCACGAAAGGCCAATAGGCTCCAGGAGCCGGCCGGTAGGGCCGGTAACCGGAAAGCGGAAACCGGGAGTGGAACGGGATGAACGGCGCCCGATCGGCGTGGGCTCGAGCCGTTATGATGCGCGCCGATGATCGCGGTTTACGCCCTGTCGGCGTTTCTGATGACTCTGGCGGGCGGACTCTTCGCGTTCCGCTACCGGCAGTCTCTCCTTTACATCATGGCGTTCTCGGCCGGTCTGCTGATCGGCGTGGCATTTCTCGACCTGGTGCCTGCCATCGTGGAGATCGCGCAGGAGAACGCGCTCGACGTGCGCGATCTGATGATCGTCCTGATCGCAGGCTTCGTCGGCATCTTCCTGCTCGAGAAGCTGACGATCATCCACAGCGAGAAGGGGCACGACGCGCCGGGACACCATCACAACGTCGGCCTGGTCGGCGCGGTCGGTCTCTCGTTTCACAGCTTCCTGGACGGCGTCGCAATCGGAGTCGGCTTCCAGGCCGGAACGGACGTCGGCTTTGTCGTCCTGCTGGCCGTGCTCGCGCACGACTTTGCCGACGGCCTGAACACCGTGACGTTCATGCTGGCCAGCCGGAACAGCCACTGGCGGACCGGCGTCCTTCTGGGCATCAACGCTCTGGCGCCGGTGGCCGGCGCGTTGTTCGCGACCATCGTCACCATCGAGCCCAAACTGCTCGCCTTCCAGCTCTCCTTCTTCGCCGGCTTCCTCCTCTACCTCGGGGCCAGCGATCTGCTGCCGCATGTGCACGAGCGGCCGCGCGCCGCGCTGATGGCCTCGACGCTGGCCGGTCTCCTGGTGGCCGGCCTCGTGGTGTACGGCATTCAGCACGTGCACTGACGGTAGCCGGAAACAGGAAACCGGAAACCGGTAACCGAAGATGAAATCCCGGTTTCCGGCTCTCCGTTACCGGTTACCGGCCTCGGCGAATCCCTGGGCTGGTGGGAGAGGAGAATGCGGGTCGCACTGCCCGCGGCGGCGAGGGCGCGCTCCGCATCGGGCGCCAGACTCCTGGTCTCCGCGGCGTAGTCCGAGATCCCGCCGATCCAGAGAGGGCCGAGGGCCGCTCCTTCGTTGACGAGCAGCCTCACTCTGCTTCCGCGCAACGCCGCGATCACGCGGAGCGGGTCGTCGTACATCTCGTGGTTGCCGAGCACCGCCAGAAGCGGGATGGCCGGATCGAGCGAGCGCGTGCCCTCGAGCAGCTTCGGGACGAAGTGCGGATCGTCATCGATGAGATCGCCGGCCATCAGCACCGCGTCCGGGCCGAGCCTGGAGGTGGTCTCGAAGATGCGGGCCAGACGGCCCGGCCGCGTGAAGAGACCGACGTGCAGGTCGGACAACAGCGCCAGCCGCATTCCTTCCGCTGAAGCGGGGAGTCCGTCGATTGCCACAGGAACGCGCTCGACGCGCAGCGGCACGAGCGCGTGGTAAACGCCGGCGATCGACCCGATGAGGCCCAGCGTCAGAAAAACGCGCGAAGGGCATCGCGTGAAAGGGGTGAGCTGCCGCAGCATGAGGAAGAACGGCCACATCAGATTGCCGGCCACGGCGGCCGTCACGATCCAGTGTCGCGCTCGCGGATGCGTCCGGAGGAGCTGCCAGATCGTCACGATGTTGAACGGGGCGAAGATCAGCATCGCGATGAGAAGCCACAGCACGCCCCGCATGGATCGCGCATGATACATTCCGGCGCCGATGGGTCATTTCGACATTCCGCTCGACCTGCCCCATGCCGGACGCCTCTCCGATCGCATCGTCTCCCTCCTCGAGCGTCAGGCCGAGGCGCGGGGGGTCGATGCGGGCCCGGCGGTGGACGTCGCGGAGAAGATCTCCAACCTCCTCTTCCGCTTCAGCGCCAACGACGAGAATCCACCCGACGCGGAGGCACTGCCCATTCGCGATGAGGCCGCGGCCCTGGGCCGCGAGCTCGTCGACTCCATCGTGGCGACCGGCATGACCGGCGACCGCCTCGGCCAGCTCGTGCGCAATTTCTTCGAATGCCTGGAGCTGGGAGCCGAAGGCGCAGAGATCTCGTTGATGGCGGGGGAGGACCCGAAGTCCTTGCAGAGGCCGTGAAAACGTTCGCTGTTGTTCGGGCGAAGGCCGGGCGCGGGCACGGGCTCGGGAATCCGCCGCAGACGGAATGGAGCGCGGGTGTCCTCACCCGCGCCCCGGGGGCGGCGGTGAGGACAGCGCCGCTCCATTCAAGAGACGTTTTGGTTGCGGCGGAGCCAGAGACTGGTCGCAAAATGTAACCGTCTACGGTTTTGTGGAGGGGCCCGCTCGTGCTTCACTCCCCACATGCGCCTCATCCTCATCACTCTGCTCGTCGCCACGCCGGCCGCGGCGCAGGATCTCTTCCCGCGCTTCAGCGTCACGCACGGCTTCTATCGAGCCACCTTCTCGACCGACGTGCGCGTCGATCCCGAAGAGCAGGGCCTGCAGGGCACCGCCATCAACATCGAGCGCGACCTCGGTCTCCAGTCCGGCCAGCAGGTGGGGCGTTTCGCGGTGCAGTGGCGGCCCTTTCAGAGACACGAGATCGCGTACTCCCGGCTCTCGACGTCACGCGACGGCTTCCGCGCCATCGATCGCGAGATCGTCTTTCAGGACGAGATCTATCCGGTTCAGGCGCTGGTGACGACGAGCGTCGACCTCGACTCGTGGGACGCCACGTACACGTTCTGGGCGCGCCGCACCGATCGCAACGGTGCGGGGATCATGCTCGGAGTGACAGGTCTGTCCATCGACTCGCGCCTGGGCGCGCGCACGCCGGGGCAGTCGCTGACGATCGAGCAGAGGGCCGCGACGGATGTGCCGGTGGCGATGATCGGGGCGCAGGGCCGTCTCGCGCTCGCTCGCCGGCTGTACCTGTCGGCGGCCATCGCCACGCTGCCGCAGGTGGACATCGACACGTACTCCGGCAGCGCTCTCTCGGGAACCGCCGCCATGGAGTACCTCGTGGCGCGACGGCTCCGCCTCGGGCTGGCGTGGAACTACTTCAGCCTGGACGGGCGGGTCGACGATCCGCAGTTCGGCGGAGAGCTGGGGTTGACGATGAGCGGCGCGGAAGCGTTCGTCCGCGTGGCGTTCTGATGGCTCAGTCCGCGACGACGATGCTGGTCCAGGGGAGTTTCCGGACGGCCAGGACATTCGCGTCGATCGCTTCCTGCGTGGCGGTGGCGCCGAGGACGCGCTGGACGTAGTGGATCTCGGATGAGACGAGCTTCTGGGAGAGCAGGCGCACCGCGGCTTTCGTGATGTTGCCTTCGGAGACCGGCAGCTTGGCCACGGACTTGCGCGGCGCTTTGATCGCTTCTGACACAGCCAGTTTTGCTGCGGACTTCCGTGGGGTTTTCTCTTTCATCGAGCCTCCGTTGTGCTCATTCTAAGAGGTGATGTCCCAGCGGAACGGCTTAGTCCGACTCGGCTGGAAGGTCGGGGAGAGTCCCGCGACAGGGATTCCAACACTCGGCGGTGCTCAAACATTCTCGCTTTTCATGCGCAGAGGGGAGGAGAGGCAAAGGCCGGGCACGGGCACGGGCTCGGGCTCGGGAAGTCAAAGGCCGGGCTCGGGCTCGGGAACTCGCCCAGGCAGTGGCTGCCCTACGTCGCCGCTGCCGCTGAACGCTTCGCCGCCACTTCCCGCTGGGAGTGGTCGAGGATCTTCTTCCGGATCCGGATCGACTTGGGCGTCACTTCCACCAGCTCATCATCCTTGATCCACTCGAGGCATTGCTCGAGCGTCAGCAGGCGTGGGGGCGTGAGCTGCACGGCCATGTCCGAGCCCGACGCGCGCATGTTGGTCAGGTGCTTCTTCCGGCAGACCTGCACGACCATGTCCTGCTCGCGCGAGTTCTCGCCGACGATCTGCCCGCCGTAGACCTTTTGGCCGGGGCCGAGGAACAGGCTGGAGCGTTCCTGGAGCGGCTCGATGGCGTAGGCGGTCGTATCGCCGCCTTCCTTCGACACGAGCGCGCCGCGGTTGCGGCTGGCGATCTCGCCGCGGAAGGGTCCGTATTCGAGGAACGTGTGGTACAGCAGGCCGGTCCCCCGCGTCTCGGAGAGGAACTCGGTGCGGATGCCGAACAGCCCGCGCGTGGGAATCTTGAACTCGATGCGCACTCGACCGGTGCCGGGGTTGACCATGTCGGTCATCTCGCCGCGCCGCTCCTGCAGCTTCTCCATGATCGCGCCGACGTGGCCCTCGTCGATGTCGACCACCAGGGCCTCGTACGGCTCGAGCGTCTTGCCGGCGGCTTCCTTGAGGATGACCTGCGGCCGCGACAGCGCGAACTCGAAGCCTTCCCGGCGCATGTTCTCGGCCAGGATGGACAGGTGCAGCTCGCCGCGGCCGCTCACTTCGAAGCGGTCCGGCAGGTCGGTCTCGCGGACGCGCAGGGCCACGTCCTTGCGCAGCTCGCGCTCCAGACGCTCCTTCAGATTCCGCGACGTCACGTATTTCCCTTCGGTTCCGGCAAACGGAGAGTCGTTGACCATCCAGAACATCGAGACGGTCGGCTCATCGATCGCGATCGGCTCGAGGCGCTCCGGCGCATCGGCCGCCGTGAACGTCTCACCGATCTCCACGTCGGCGAAACCGGCCACGGCCACGATCTCGCCTGCCGACGCTTCCTCCACCTCTTCGCGCTTCAGTCCCTCGAAGGCGGTCAGCCTCGTGACGCGTCCCTTCTTGTGCGTGCCGTCCCGCAGGATGAGGATGACGTCGGTGCCGTGACGGATCCGGCCGCGCTGAATGCGGCCGATGCCGAGGCGGCCCACGTAGTCGTTGTAGTCGATGGCCGAGACGAGGAGCTGCAGCGGCGCATCGGCATAGCCGGCCGGGGGAGGGATGCGCTTGAGGATCGCGTCGAACAGCGGCCGGCAGTCGTCGTTCATGTCTTCCATGCTCGTGCGCACGAATCCGGCGCGGCCCGACGCGTAGAGAATCGGGAAGTCCATCTGCTCGTCCGACGCACCCAGCTCGATCATCAGATCGAAGACCTCGTTCAGCACCTGCCCGGGCCGGGCATCGCTGCGATCGATCTTGTTGATGACCACGATCGGCAGAAGACCGAGGATCAGCGCTTTGCGGAGGACGAAGCGCGTCTGCGGCATCGGCCCTTCCGCCGCGTCCACCAGGAGGATCACTCCGTCCACCATGGACAGCACGCGCTCGACTTCGCCGCCGAAGTCGGCGTGGCCGGGCGTGTCCACGATGTTGATCTTCACCTCGCTCGGATGGATGAAGTCCGCCGGCAGGTCGTGACCGGACGCCGTGTGCGTGGCCTCGTGGTGCACGGGATGGCCGAGGGCGTCGGGACTGTCGACCAGGTACCGGATGGAGGTGTTCTTGGCCAGGATGGTGATCCCGCGCTCGCGCTCGAGGTCGTTCGAGTCCATGACCCGTTCGTCCACGTGCTGATAGGAGCGGATGGCGCCGGCCTGTTTCAGAAGGGCGTCCACGAGCGTGGTCTTCCCGTGGTCGACGTGCGCGATGATCGCGACGTTGCGGATATCGTATCGAAACTGCTGCATGCGGGGAGGGTGAACGCGAATGGTTTCAGTGAATTCCATACAACTCGGGCCTCAGGCCTCAGGCCTCAGGCCTCAGGCCTCAGACGATGGAGCCGGCCAGCCTCGGTTCCCCCGAGGCCCGAGGCCCGAGGCCCGCTTCACCCCAGCAAACGGAGGTCCAACGCGAACGGCACCGGGTCGGCGATGGCGATCTTTCCAAAATCAGCATGCTCGGGATTGAGGAGATAGTTCGACTCGGTCTCGATCACGGCGCTGGGAACCTGCAACACCGCGCTGCGTCCCTCCCGCGCCCAGGTGTCGCCGATGTTCTGCAGCGACGGCGGAGCGGGATGGCTCCGCCAGTCCGGAGGGAGCGCCTTCCTGTCGACGCTCTCGACGATGGCCTCGTCGTACGAGCAGGCGAAGAGGATGTAATTGCGGAGAGGCTCGCGGCGCTTGACGCGGACGAGCAGCTCCAGGGCGGCCAGCGCGGCGCTCGAGGAGGTGTAGATCACGCGCACTCCGGCGGAGTTCCAGCGGCCGCCGTAGAGACGCGCACCCTCGCCGTCGAAGGCCGCGCCGGCGTACTCCCGGAGCACGATGCGCCACGAGGTGATCAACTGGCGATGCCGTGCTCGAGCTGGCCGATGAGGCGCTCAACTTCCTGCGCGCCCACGTCGGTCCGGATCATCTCCATCGGGGAGATCCCGCCGAATGCGAGCTGGGAGTCCTCGAGCCAGTGCGTCGCCGCGGCGGCGTCGCCATCGAAAAAGTGGAGCGTCCGCCCATACACCCGCGCCAGACGCACCAGCCGATCCGACTCCTCGGGGGAGAATCGGCCCGAAGCCTTCCGCCGGGTCAGCGTCCGCCGCGGGATCTGCAGGAGCTCGAGAAGGGTCTCGGTCGACAGGCCGCTATTCTTCTGCAGCCGCTCGAACGAGGAGAAGGGGAGGCCCTTGCCGATCTGCTCGATGATGCCGGGGAAATCGAAGCGCTTCATCCCCAGCAGGACGACGTAGGCGTGCGATCCGGGCATGCCGGAGCGGAGGAAGCCGCGGAACTTCTCGACGTCGGAGCGGGGGGATGCCGATGTGCGCATCTGGCCATAATGTAGGCGCCAGATGGCGCATTGTCAAACGAATCAGTACGAGACCCGGTGGTAGTACTTGAACGGTTTCCGCTCGCCCGCCTGCAGGATCGGGTAGAACTTGGCCTGCCGCAGCGCCGCCGCATTCTGGGCGGCCAGGGCCTCCGATCCGGTCGTGTTGGTGATGATGCGCGTGGCCACCACGTCGCCGTCGGTGTTCACGTCCGCCTCGATGTAGATCTCGCCGGTGGCCTGCAGGTTGGTGACCGCGCCGGGCGGCCTGATGAATCGCGCCACCGGATTGTCTGCCTGGAGTTGCGTTTCGGCCGCCGATCCGAGGTCCGCCGCGCGGACCCATCCGCTCGTGTCGCCGGTGCGGATCTCCACCCACTCACCCTGCCGCACCAGGATGCTCACCCCTTCGCCGCTCTGGTACTTCGTCACCACCGGCGCGGACTCGCTCGGCTGCGACCGCACGAGCAACTCAGGAGCGGACACGTATGCCGTGGCGATCGGCAGCCGCGTGTCGGTCGGCTCCGGCAGCGGCTCCGGGCCGCATGCAACCGCCGCCGCGCCGGCCAGCAGCGCGATCCATAGTTGTTTCATGATTGCTCCTTGCACGACGGAAACCGGTAACCGGAAACCGGAAACCGGAAACCGGTAACCGGGGTGATTTTCCCGTGCCCGAGCCCGAGCCCGGCTTTTGACGTTCTCGTGCCCCGTCCCGGCGCTCCAATTCCTCACCCGAACACGTCCCGTCTCGTGAAGATCACGAATGCCGTGACGACCGCCCCCACCGCCCAGACCGCGAGCAGCCCGATGCAGAAGGTCATGGTCATGCCTTCGTACGGCGGCGCGGCGCCGCTGTAGTAGTCGGACAGCGGGATGGCGCTCACGAAGAAGTACTTCCCGGCGGTCCAGTCGGGACTGATCCGAGTGAGGATCGTCCCGCCGATCAGAGAGGCGAGCATCGTGCCGATCGACGCCGCGCTCGACTTGAAGATCACCGAGAGCAGCAGCGAGACCGCCGCCACCGCCAGCAGCGCGTACCACTCCAGCCCGTATGCGATCAGCGCGTCTTTCCAGAGCGGAAGCTGGCGGATGCTCTCCAGCTTCACGACATCCCCGGTCATCTGGAAGCCGTTGAACATCGGCATGTCCCAGCCGCGGGCGGGGAGGAAGGGCACGGTCACGATCCACGCCATCGCCGCGCCCACGACGAGCGTGATTGTCGCGAACATCAGCAGCGTGATCAGTTTCGCCGTGAGGATCTTCCACCTGCGCACCGGGCGGGTCAGCAAGAGCTTGTCGGTGCCCTCCGCGTTCTCCGCCGACACGATGTCGCTGCCGATGACGGCCACCAGCAGGGGCAGCAGCCAACCGGCCGCGTTCGCAAAGACGCGCACCACGAGAGGCACCGTCGGCGCCTCCGGATTGATGTCGCGGTCGAGGTAGAACTGGAGGCGCTTGATCTCCGTCCGTGCCGACCGCACCCAGGCCTCGTTCGCGCGAGCGCGCCGCACCCAGTTCTCGTACCGGGCGATCCGCTCCTGCAGGTCGGCGCGCCAGTTCTGATCGCGCGACCGGTTCAGCTTCTCCACCTGCGAATACGACACGATCGACAGGATCACGAAGAGGATCCCGACCACGACCATGAACCGCCGCCGCCGGAGGATCTTGAGCGTCTCGTTCTGCACCAGGTTGATCAATCGACTGTCTCCCCGCCGGTGGCTTCGAGGAACATCTCCTCGAGGGTGTGGACGCGTTGCCGCGCATGGAACACGTCGATTCCCTGGCCCGTCAGCGCGGCCAGGATCGGCGGCGTATCGGCCTCCTCGACCAGCGCGAAGACGCGGTCGTGATCGGCCGTTGCCGCCACCCCGAGCGCGCGCAGCACATCGACCGCCCGCCCTACGTCGCCGACCTTGAACTCCATCGAGCGCTGGCTGGAGATGAGATCGCGCACCGGCCCTTCCCGAAGGATCTTTCCTTTGTGAATGATGGCCACTCGATCGGCCATCAGCTCGATCTCCGCCAGCAGATGGCTCGACACGAACACGGCCAGCCCCTGCTCCTCGGCCAGATGGCGGAGCAGCTCGCGGATCTCGCGGATGCCGGCCGGGTCGAGGCCGTTGGCCGGCTCGTCGAGGATGAGCAGGCGCGGCTTGCCGAGCATGGCCTGGGCGATGCCGAGGCGCTGGCGCATGCCGAGGGAGTAGGTACCGACGCGTTGCTCGAGGCGATGGTCCATGTTGACCAGCGCGGCCACGCGCTCGATCTCGCCGTTGCCCACGCCGAGCATCCTGGCGAAGTGCTCGAGGTTCTCGCGGCCCGTCATGAAGCGGTACAGGTCGGGGTTCTCCACGATGCAGCCGATGCAGCGCATGGCCTTCTCGAATTCGCGGCGGACGTCGTAGCCGAAGATCTCGACCGATCCGGAAGTCGGCTTGATGAGGCCGACCAGCATGCGGATCGTCGTGGTCTTTCCCGCGCCGTTGGGACCGAGGAATCCGTAGACCTCGCCCTCGTGGACCTGGAAGGATGCCGAGTCGACGATCGTCTTCTTCCCGATGACTTTCGTCAGATTTTCTGCGGAGAGCGCGATGTCGGGCATGTTCGTGATGGCGCCCGGGTTTCTCCGGGCGATGCGACGCTTCCTCTTCTGGCACCTGCCGCTGATCGCGGCCATTGCGGCCGGGCTGACGTTCGGCGCGGGATTCTACTCGTTCCTTCGTGGTGAGACAGGAACACCGGTCGATCTCATTCCGGCCGGGAGTGCCGCCGCGGTAACACCTCCGCAACAGCTGGTCAGTCCGATCATCCTCGGCGACTCCCTGGCGCGCGGCGCAGGGGACGCCACCGGCCTGGGCATCGGCGGCCGCCTCGACGCGGAGCTCAAGCGCCGCAACCTCCAGGCGAAGAAGACCACGAACATCGCCGTCAACGGAACCCGGACGGCCGACCTGGTCCGCCAGCTCGACAGCGCCAACGTCCGCCGGCTCCTCGGCGAGTCGAATGTGATCATCGTTTCCATCGGCGGCAACGACCTGTGGGGCGGCACGGACTGGCGCAACGCCCCGCCCGACGACCCGGAGATGGTGATGGACGGGGTGCTGGAGCGCGTCGGCAGGGCCATCGAGCTCATCCGCGATGCAAGCCCGCAGGCGCGGATTTACTTCATCGGCCTCTACAACCCGTTCGCATCCTCGCCGTCGGGCCCGCAGCTCTCTTCACTCGTGGCCCGCTGGAATGCGAAACTGATGGAGCGGCTGTCGGCGGACAGCAACGTCACCGTCGTGCAGACCGCGGACATTTTCGCGCATCGGGACCGGCTGTCGCTGGACAGATTCCATCCTGGTGACGAAGGTTACGCGCTGATCGCGAGACGTATCGCAGACTCGATCTAGACATGCTGGGAGCGACACTGATTTTTGCCGGCCTCGTGTGCGCCTCGGGAATGGGGGCGTGCAAGACCGCCGATCTGGCCATCTCCGCGACGCCGGAGCAGTTCAGCGTCGAATCCGGCGGGCGGGCGGCCATGACCGTGACGGTCGAGAACCGCGGCGGCGATGCCGTGGCCGGAACGATCTCTCTCTACAACCCGGGGTTCTTCGTCACCGGTCGCGTGGTCTCCGCGTCCGGCAGTGGGCTGACCTGCCCGGCGGCGACGATCAACGACGGCGGGTTGAGCTGCTCGTTCACGGGGCTGGTGGCCGGGACGAGCCGCACTCTCGAGCTGGAGCTGGCAGCGCCGGTGAGCGTGTCGAGCGCAGTGCAGGCGGAGATCTTCACTTCAGTGCGCGTGGCCGAGGATTCCGCGGACCCGAATCAGGACAACAACAGCGTGATGGTCAAGGCGAACGTGACGCCGAGCAGCCGGCTGATCGACATCGCCGTGACGGTGCCGCCTCAGCCTCGCGCGTTTCGCGAAGACGACCCGGTGACGCTGCTCGTCGACGTGGCCAATCGCGGCGCCGCCGACGCATCGGGCGTTTTCGTCCAGACCAATATCGCGTCGTCTTCCTCCGCGGCCATCCGCCTGCTGGGCGTGGCCGGCGGGAACTGGAGCTGCGTGGTTTCCGGACGCACCATCTTCTGCGCCGGCGGCGCTTTACGTGCGGGCGCGACCGCGCGCATGGAGTTGACCATCGGTCCGCGGGAGGGTGCGGGCGAGCTTCTATGGTGGGTCCGGTCGCTGGCCGACGAGCCGCACCGCGACACGAACTTCACGAACAACATCGTCAGCTACGGCGTGTCGATCGGCTCGGCGGAGAATTACGAGAGGATCCTCGTGCCGCTGATCGTCTCGGCCGCGCCCGGCGCGTTCGGGTCGATCTGGCAGACCGAGTTGCGCGTGTTCGCGGACAGCGATGCCGACGTGAGGCTCTTCCCGCAGTTCTATCAGTGCCCCATCAAGTGCAATCCGGCACCGGCGTTCGGCTTCCCGCTGCCGAAGCGAGGGATGCAGTACGTCACACCCGAGGTCGGAACGAGCGCCGCTGTGCAGGGCGCGCTGCTGTACACGCGTCGGGGGCATGGAGAGCTGCTGCACATGAACCTCGTGGTGCGCGATCTGTCGCGCCAGGCCACGTCGGCGGGCACCGAGATCCCTCTCGTCCGCGAGTCGGACCTGCTCACCGGGTCGCTGCATCTCATGAACATCCGCCTCGACTCGAGGTTCCGTCACTCGCTGCGGATCTACGACGCCGATGCCCGCGAGGGGGCGGAGGTGAAGGTCCGCCTCCTCGACACGACGTTCGGGCAGGTTTTGTCGGAAGTGACGGCGCGGTTCAACGTGGATCGGTCCGTCTCGGCCGGTCCGTTCGTCGAGCTGCCTGCGCGCCCCGGCTACGTCGAGATCGGCGGGCTCACGGACAACCTGCCGGAGCTGCCGAGCGTGCGCGAGCTGCGCGTGGAGATCGAGCCGCTCACGCCCGACCTGCGTTACTGGGCATTCATCAGCACGACGAACAACGAGACGCAGCAGGTCACGCTGATCACGCCGCAGTAGGGCCGCGGGAAAAACGTCGGGGCGCCGGCGTCCTCACCGGCGCATGCATGACCCATTTCGCTGCTTCGCCAGTGGCGTCTACTCCGAGCACATGCTGCCGATGTAATCGCCGCTGGTCGTCGCCGCGTCCGGATCGAACTCGCCCCGCAGCCGGATCTGGCTGCGCGGGCCGAATGTGATCAGCGATGCGAACCCGCCCTGTCCGCCGATCATCGGCAGATCGATGCTGCCGGTATCGGTGCCGGTGATCTGGCTTCCATTTTTCAGAAACACCACACTTCTGCCGGTGAAGAAGAGGACCGAGGCAGGACCGCCGAGCGTGGCGGAAGAAACGCTGCCGGTCATGACGAACTGGTAGTTGCCCTGAATGCCGCCCCACACCCGTCCCGACGTGCAGAACGCGCTCGGATCAGACGGACAGTGGCCCTGGCCGGGAAACACCAGCGTCGCCTCGAAATGCCCGACGACAGGCTTGCAGCTCGCGTCGACCGAAGCTGCGCCGACCAGCAGCACGAGGATGCACGCAGCGAGAACCTTCATGATCTCCTCCTGATCGTTCTTAGGTGTACGCACGAATATAGGTTCGAGCAGCGGCAGGGGCAACACGGGTTGGCCGGGACGAAGACCGATCAGTCCGGCGATCTCCGTTTCGCGACGCCGTGGACGTGGTGGGTGTTGTGGTAGAGCGTGAAGAAGAGCATCTCGCGCACGGTGAGCGAGCCGAGACCGGGGTGGGGGAGGCGGAGTCTGTTGAGTGCGCGCTCGGACCACTTCCGCGCGCCCGACTCCAGCGTGGTGAGAGTGACGGACCAGTTGTCCAGGATGCGGGCGCGCTCGTCGGCGGTCTGTTGCGGAGTGGCCAGCGGGCTCGGTGTGAAACTGCCCGCCCGCAGGCCCGCATCGAGGGCCTCCTTGTAGGTGGCGCGGAGGGCGGAGTAGCTGCGCGAGGCGCGGGTGGTGAAGCCGAACCGGAGCAGCAGAACGAGTCGAGGCATGTCCAGGGCGCGGGCCACGGCGCGGTTGGATTTGATGAGGTGACGGACGTGGTCAGCGGGCGACCAGGCGCCGTCCATCGATTCGAAGAAGCGATCGGCCGGGACTGCCTGCCAGAACAGAGAGCCCCACTCGCGCACGGCGGAGAAGTCGCGGGCCAGGTCCGCTGCGGTGAACGGCTCGGAGACAGGGGCGGGAGGGAGGGTGCTCATGTGTGGGGCTATCCGCCTACCGTATCACGGGGCTCCGGCGGGTTGCGCTCGGCGCGCGGCCCGTTCCTCAGCCGGGCGCTGCGCAGGACTTGAAATAGATCTGGAAGATGATCTCGCCGTTCTGACAATCCCAGCTCCGGTACGTGAAGTTCGGCAGGGGAAACTTCGCGCAGTTGCCGGGACACACGATCGCGTTGTGCCGCTGCAGCGCAAGCGCGAACGCCCTCTGCGAGGCCGCCGTATAGTCTCCGGCCGGGCACGCCGCCGCCTCGCGGTACTCGTAGCGCAGAAGCTCCCCGCACGCGACGGGATTCGGGTTCTGCCCCTCGTCGAGCTTCTTCTCCGGATTCCACGGCGGCGCGAGAAAGTCCGCCACCTGACTGATCGGACCGATCGGTCCCGTCTGCGGGATCGGTACGCTGGTCGGCTGCGGAATCGGCACCGCGGAGCATTCGACGCCGAGCTCCACACGCACCCGCGCCCGCGTGTTGTTCTGCTCACACGTCGCCAGGATGGCGTTGATCCACTCCACCGGGATGTTGCACCGCGGCGGACATTGGGGCCGCACGCCCGCGCGCTGCGCGAGCGCCTGGTCGAGCAGCGGCTTGAAGTTGAACGTCTGATTGCAGGTGACGCCGTCCTCGATGACGCCCAGCTCGAACTTGTGTTTGCGACACAGCGGATCGCCGCCGGGAGGCACCGGCGTCGCCGGCAGCGAACGCCACCAGTGACGCGGCGGCTCGGGCCGATCGCCTCCGAAGTCGCCGGGTTGGGTGTAGTCGGGGGCTGAGGGGGTCTGGCACTGCAGAATCAGGAGGAGGGCGATCCAGCCAACGCGCATGACGTGCTCCTGATGAGGTGGAACGCGGGAGGGGTGGATCCCTACCTGTCGCTCGAGGCACGAAGGAACCAACGCCTAAGGCCTAAGGCCCAAGGCCTGGCATTATGCTGGCGGGTGGAGGTTGAACAGCAATGCAACTGGCGAAGGACTGCTGCGCCTGCGGACATGTGATGGATCACCACGACGGAGGCCGCGGCGGCCCGTGCAACAACTGCGCGTGCGCGGCAGGGCAGGCACCGTCGGCATTCGAAGTCGGAGTCATCCACTCGCTGCACGAGGTCACCGTGTCGCTCATGCGGCTGATCAAAGAGGTGAACGCCGCGCGCGGCGGGACTGGGGGGTAGGAGTGGAGCGCCGCCGACACGGCGGCGCCCCCTAACGCCTAACGCCTAAGGCCTAACGCCTAACGCCTAAGCCGCCGGCTTCGCCCACGCCGCCGGATCCATGGCCGGATTCACCTCGGCGTTTTTCAACTGCATCGAGCCCGCGGCCTCGCCGTTCACCGTCATCGTCGCGGCGCTCGGCAGCATGACGCCGCCGTAGCTCCTGTAGTCGGTGTATTCGGTGACCTGGTCGCCCTGCGCATTCGGGCCGCGCGCGGGTGTGACTTTGCGCAGCACGCGTCCCGTGGCCGGATCGACGAGCAGCCGCACGCTGCCGCCCTCGAACGAGACTTCCAGCACGCGCGCGTCGACGTTTCCGACCTTCTCGCCGCCGGTGACTGCGAACGTGTAGTTCTCCGGATACTTGAGCATCGTCAGCAGCTCGTGGCGCGCCTCGGATTTCATGCTCTCGCGTTGCGAGGCGGGAAGATCGCGCGTGCCCATTCCCGGCAGCACGGCGAATGCAGCGTCGGGCGTGACGACCATGGTCATCTCCCCCATCGGCATCTTCATGACCGCGCGGTAGCGGTCGGGAAAGACGACGGTGGAGTCGACTTCCATCTCCATCGGGCCCTGAGGCGTCGTGCGCGAGACCGACTGCACGGTGCGGATGGACTGCATTCCGTCGATCTTGGCCTTGCCGCCGGCGAACTCGGTCATCCTGCCGACGAGCGCGACGCCTTCCGCGTTGCTGGCTGCTGGCGCAGCCGAGCGCTTCTCGGCGCCCAGCTCCGGAATCGTGATGTCGATCGTGTTGACGGTGCCGAGGGAGGCCAGAGGCTTCTCGAAGTCCTTCTCGTTGCCGACGACGAGCACCGACACCTGGTCCGGCGTCACGTACTTCTTGGCCACGCGCGCGACGTCGCCGGCCGTGACCCGCTCGATCATCGAGGGATACTTCTGGAAGTAGTCGCGCGGGAAGCCGTAGAACTCGAGCAGCACGGCCTGGTTGAGGACCTTGCGTCGGGAGTCGACGGTGAAGATGAAGGCGTTGAGGATCGACTCCTTGGCCAGGGTCAGCTCCTCCGCGGTGAACGGGTCGGTATGGAGCAGACGCAGCTCGCCGCGGAGCGCGTCGAGCGCCTCCAGCGTCGTGCCGCTCTTGGTGGCCATCGACACGGTGAAGAGGCCTGGGTGATCCCACGGCGCTCCGAGCCCGCCGCCCACGCCGTAGGTGAGGCCGCGCTGCGAGCGCAGCTTGTTCATGAGGCGTCCGGAGAAGCCGCCGCTCAGAATTTCGTTCATGACGGCCACCGCGTGGTAATCGGGGTTGTTGCGCTGGATGCCGCGGTGAACGATGGCGATGTTGGACTGCGTGACATCGCTTTTCGGGATGAAGTAGATGCCCGCCTTGGCCGGCTCGATGTCGGTGGGCGGGGGAGGGGCCTGCGTCCCGCGCGGCCACGAGGCGAACGCGCGACGGAGGCGGGCCTCCATCTGCGCCGTCTTGAAGTCGCCAACCACGCCGAAGATGATGTTGTTCGGGTGGACGTGGCGCTTGTGGAACGCCAGCAGGTCTTCGCGCGTCACCGCCGCGACGGTCGCGTACTCGGCCTGCCGCGCGTAGGGTGAGTCGCTGCCGTAGCCGAGCTTGGTGGCCTCGCGCCCGAGGATCTGGCCCGGCTCGTCGTTGCGACGGGAGATGGCGGTGTTGATCTGCGTCCTGGCCAGGTCGATCTTGTCCTGGCGGAAGGCCGGGTTGCGGAGCAGGTCGACGAAGATCGGGAAGACCGCCTCGAAGTCGCCTTTCAGGATGTCGAAGCTGACGGTGGTCGAGTCGGAACCGCTTCCCGTCTCCACGCGCGCGGCCCGGGCCTCGAGGAAGTCATCGAGCTGATCGCCGGTCTGGCTCTGCGTTCCGCCCGTGCGCCAGGCGGCGCCGAGGATGTTGACCTGGCCGGTCTTGGCTCCCGTCTCGTCGCGCGAGCCGCCGCGCACGTTCGCGACGCCGCGGATGAGCGGCAGCTCGTGGTCCTCCATGAGGAAGATGACCATGCCGTTGGCGAGCTGGACCCGCTTCGGCTGCGGCATGCTGAACTGGCGCAGCGGTGGAGTGTTGATCTCGCGGTAGTCGGTGACCTGCGCCGCGGCGTCCGATGCGAGCACGAGGACGGCCAGCGCGACTGCGGATGTAACTGTGCGGATCGGTTTCATTTGGATGCTCCTGTAGCGGATGACTGGATCATGCCGATGGTGCGGTTGTTCGGCGTGAAGGTCTTGGCGGCCACGCGGCGGATGTCCGCCGGGGTGACCTTGTCGATCTTCTCGACTTCGCGGAACAGCTCGCGCCAGTCACCGTACATCGTCTGATACATCGCCAGCTGCAGCGCCAGGCCGGAGTTGCTGTCCAGCTGGCGGAGCAGCTGCGCCTTCGCGCGCGTCTTCACCGACTGCAGCTCGTCGGCCGGGACGTCCTCGTTCTTGAGCCGGTCCACTTCCGCCTGGATGGGCGCCTTCACGTCGGCGGCCGCGGTGCCGGGGGTGGTGAAGGCGTAGAAGGTGAAGAGGTTCGGGTACTTCTCGCCGGGGAAGCCGTTGAAGCCGCCGGCCTGCGCGGCGAGCTTCTTGTCGCGGACCAGTGAGCGGTAGAGGCGCGAGGTCCGTCCGCTGGACAGCAGCATCTCGATCGCCGAGTACGTGGCGTTGTCGGGATGCGATGCGGCCGGGCGGTGGTAGCCCTCCAGGTAGATCGGCTGCGCGGTCTCGTGGATCACGACGGTACGCTCGGCGTTCTGCGGCGGCTCGACCGTGCGCAGCTCCGGTGGAACGGGCGCCTTCGGCAGCCTTCCGAAGTAACGCTCCATGACCGGGAGCGCGTCCGCCGCGCGAACGTCGCCGACGACGGCCACGACGATGTTCGCCGGCACGTAGTACTTCTTGTAGAACTCATCCGCGTCCGTGGCCGAGAAGCTCTGCAGGTCCGACATCCAGCCGATCCCCGGCACGCCGTACGGATGCGCGGCGAACGAGGTGGTGATGAACTGAAGGAGCAGCCGGCCGAGCGGCGAGCTCTCGTAGCGCATGCGGCGCTCTTCCTGGACGACATCGCGCTCCTTGTAGAACTCGCGGTAGACCGGGTTCAGGAAGCGCTCGGACTCGAGGTAGGCCCACAGCTCGAAGCGGTTCGACGGCATGTTGAAGAAGTAGGCGGTGACGTCGGAGGCGGTGAAGGCGTTCATGCCGGTGCCGCCGGCCCGGTCCACCACCTTGCTGAACTCGTTCGCCACGACGAACTTGTCCGCCTCGGCCATGGCATCGCGCCATGCCTTTTCCAGCTCGGCCACACGCGCCTCGTCCCGGCCGACGTCGCGGCGGCGCTCCCTGTCGTAGGTCGCGTAGGTCTCTTCGACCTTCGCCAGCGCGACCTTTTCCGCCGCGGCGTCGGTCGTGCCGATGCGGTCCGTCCCCTTGAACGCCATGTGCTCGAACATGTGCGCCAGTCCGGTGATCCCCGCCACCTCCTGCGCCGACCCGGCGTTGACGACCGTTGCGTACGAGAAGACCGGCGCCTCGCGCCGTTCCATGATGACGATCGTGAGCCCGTTGTCGAGACGCTTCACCGCGGTGCGCTTCTCGATCGAGGCGAGATCCTGGGCGGACATTGAAGCGGCGAACGCAATCCCTGCGAGCGCTCCCAGCAGCCCGGTTCGAACTCCTCTCATGAAAACCTCCCTTTTATGGTGTACTTGACTCTGCGAGCCTCTGTGTTCTCTGTGACTCTGTGGTTGCTTCTGACGGGGGATCACCACAGAGTCACAGAGAACACAGAGGCTCGCAGAGACGAGAACCGCATTGTATGGCCGAGTCCCCAACTGTCGGATGACGCGTGACAAATTCGAAACTGGTCTGGACCAGCGCCGGTGAGCTGCGGAAGCTCGGTTACAAGGTGAAGTGACGACCTCCTATCGCGGATGGACGCGGGCCGGCCCGATGCCGCCCGGCGGCGTCGAGGTCGAAGACGGTGAGACGCTCGACTACTTCGCGGGCAACTTCAGGATCTTTCAGTACGCGAAGGGGCATCGCTATTCGACCGACGACGTGGTGACGGCGTGGTACGGGACGATGTGCGCGCCGCGCGTCGAGCGCGCCGCGGATCTCGGGTCGGGGATCGGATCGGTGGCGATGATCGCCGCGTGGCGTCTGCCCGGTGCGAGGTTCTGGACCGTCGAGGCGCAGGAGGCTTCGATCCGGATGGCCCGGAAGAGCGTGCGATACAACGGCCTCGAGGAGCGTTTCACCCTGCTGCACGGAGACCTGCGCGACCCCGGCCTCTTCGCCTCGCTCCCGCCCTTCGACCTGGTTCTCGGATCTCCTCCTTATTTTCCTCCCGGCTCGGCCACGGAGGCCGAACATCCGCAGGCGGTGCCGGCGCGGATCGAGGTGCGGGGCACGGTGGCGGATTACGCGCGGACGGCGGCGCGGATTCTGGCGCCGGGCGGCGTGTTCGCGTTCGTCTTTTCCGACCGCGGTCGCGCGGCGCGCGCGGTCGAGCTGGCCGGTCTCACGCTGGTCCGCTCGCGCGACGTCGTGTTCAAGGAGGGGGAGCCGCCGGTGATCGCGTTGTTCGCGGCGATGCGTCGCGAAGACCTGCCGTCCACCTATGCGACGTACGTCGAGCCGCCGTTGACGATCCGCGGCGCCGATGGATCGACGCCGCCGGAGTATTCGGCGATCCGTCTCAGCTTCGGATTTCCGCCGGGCAACACGCCTCGGGGATGACCTTTTGCATTTCAGGAGAGGCAGCTTCGCACCGTCGTGATGAAGGTCTGGATGTCGAAGGGCTTGGTCAGGACGGCCGCGACGAGGTCGGGATCGAGGTCGCGTTCCCGGTAGAGCTTGTCCGCCGTGGCCACGATGATCTTCGGACAGTTCTCGATCGGGTTGCGTTTGAGCTCGTCGAGCACCTCGTAGCCGCTCATCCGCGGCATCCGCAGGTCGAGCGTGGCCACGCAGTACGTGTATTTCCTCAGCAGCTCGAGCGCCTCCACCCCGTCGCCGGCCACGTCCACGGGCCGGAACCCCGCTCTCCGCATGAGCGCGGCGGTGAGGCGGCTGATCGTCGAATCATCCTCGATGACGAGGGCTCTCTTCCCGGACACGGCTGCAACTTAGGTTGTGCACCTCCCTCCGGAAGTGATCTGGAGCACGGGAAAGACAAAAGCAAAGATCTGACCCCCTTCTGTAGAATCCCCGCCGCATGGTGCGCATGGCAGCGGGCGACATCGGCGGGACCAACGTACGCCTCCGCTGCGTCGAGAGCACGGGCGAGGTGTCGGCAGAGCGGCGCTACGAAAGCGGCCGCTACCACTCGTTCGACGACATCCTCCGCGAGTTCGCCGGCCGTTGCCCGGGACCGATCGACACGGCGTGCTTCGCGGTTGCCGGTCCGGTCGTGGAAGGGCGGGCCGAGGTCACCAACCTCAAGTGGATCATGGTCGCGGACGACCTCGAACGCGCGTTCGGCATCCGCCAGATCACCCTCATCAACGACTTCTACGCGATCGCGCTCGGCGTCCCTCTCCTCGGCGACGGCGATCTCTTGTCGCTGCAGAAAGGGGAGCGCGACCGCACGGCCCCGATGGCGATCATCGGCGCAGGCACCGGGCTGGGCGAGGCGATGATCATGTTCTACGGCGGGAACTGGGAGGTGGTGCCGTCCGAGGGAGGGCATGCCGACTTCGCGCCGCAGGACGAAGAACAGACGCAGCTCCTCATCCATCTCTTTCAGCGCTACCGGCACGTCAGCTGGGAGCGGGTCTGCTCCGGCATGGGCATGTCCAACATCTACTCGTTTCTCAGCGGGCACAAAGAGATCCCGGCGCGCATCTCCGAGCTGGCCGTGGACGGCGACGCCCACGCCACCACGGCCATGCGCATGTTCGTCGACATCTATGGATCGGAGGCGGGCAACATGGCGCTGCGCGGCCTCTCGCGCGGCGGCGTGTTTCTCGCCGGCGGCATCGCCGCGAAGAACGCCCGCTTCTTCACCGACGGCAGGTTCATCGAGGCGTTCCTCCGCAAGGGGCGCTTCAAGGACTTCCTCACGACGATTCCTGTCGATCTCATCACCAACGAGGGCGTGGGGCTACTCGGAGCGATGGAGATGGCGCGGCGTACCGTCATGAATGATCAGTGACTCACTTCACGCCGTTGCGGAGCTCGATGATTTCCGCCGCGCGGACCACCGTCGATCCGGGCTGAAGAGTGGGGGTGGTGAAGATTGGCGGCGGCAGATCGAGGTCGGCCAGGGCTTCGGCGAGAGCGGCGCGAAGCTCACTGATGTGGATTGCTTTCACGAGCGTCACGCCGGGCGTGATCGTCTCGTCGGTGAGCGAGACAGCGGGGAGGCCGGCCAGCACACGCGCGGCGCGCACTGCTGTGCGGACCTGAAGGAGGTGAAGCGCTTTCACCGTCACACCGGCCAGGCTCACATCCGTAAACGCGACGCTGGTGGCGATGTGGGGTTTGCTGTATTCGCTGATCGCAGACGTTGTCGAGGAGTGAACGCGTACTCGGTAAAGGTACGACGTGTCAGCGGCCACAACCCACCATCCGTAAAGGCTGTCCCGGACGTCGACGTCACTGGCACGTACGTCTCGCCGTCGGCGTGCGAACGAAGTCATAAGTCGACGCGCCAAAGACCGCAGGCCATGACACATCCACCGATGTGCTGGTCGACGCGGTGGCGATGATCGTGGCCGGAGGCTCGACGACATACGTAAATGTCGAGGTCGCGGTCCCCCCATTGGTGTTCACCGTCAGGTTCACGGTTCCGTCGTTCGAAGGCGGCGTCCTGACGGTGATCGATGAGCCGCTGCTCGCCGTCACAACAGCCGTGACGGTGCCGAACCTCACGTGATTGAGACTGTCGAGATTCATTCCGGTAATGACGACGACTTCACCGCCGTCCGTCCGACCGCTGGATGGGGAAACGTCGCTGATCGACGGCGTGAGGGCCGGCGAAGAGCGCTTCACGCTGCTGCACGGTGATCTTCGCGACCGCGATCTCTTTGCCGGCGTCACGTTCGACCTCCTCCTCGGATCTCCTCCGTACTTTCCGCCCGGGTCAGCGACGGAGGCGGTGCATCCGCAGGCGGAGCCTGCACGAATCGAGACTCGCGGGACGGTGGCGGATTACGCAGCGGATGGATCGACGCCGCCGGAGTATTCGGCGATTCGCCTCAGCTTCGGATTTCCGCCGGGCAACACACCGCCGTAGTGGAGCGCGGCCCACTCGGCGCGCTCCCCGGCTAGTGCGTTGTCGATTCCAGACGCTCGAGACGCGCCTGCAGGCCGGCAACCGTCTCTTCCAGGGTCCGATGCCCGTTCTCGACCGCACGGAGGCGGCGGTCCAGTTCCGCGTGAGAGAACTTGATCATGGCCTGAGTCTCGGCAAAGCCGCGATCCATCTTCTCTTCAAGCCGTTGAGTTTCGCGACCGACCTTCTGGTCGAGCTGCACGACGGCCTCGGCGACGACTCGGATCTCCTGTTTGAGGCCCTCCGCGGTGACCTCGAAGTGCCGGCGCGTCTCCACGTGCGCCGCGGCGTTCTCCCGCCGCATGGAGTCGAATGCCGCGGTGTTCTCCCGCCGCATGGTCGAATTCTCTCCACGCAGCGAGTCGAAGAGGCTTTTGAGCTCGTCGTCGGTCACCGCTGCATTCTACCCCGCTGCCTGAAGACCGACGTATGCACTGTCCATCCCGCGGCGGAGAGGGTGAAACGGGCGACCCTCACCCGGCGCTTCGCGCCACCCTCTCCCGTCGGGAGAGGGCTCTACCTCGTCACGACCAGTCGATGAAACCGAGACGCAGGGCGTATTGAAACAGGCCACGGATGTCATTCACGCCAAGCTTCCGCATCATGCGGGCCCGATGAGTGGTTACGGTCTTCACGCTGACCTGAAGCTCGAGGCTGATTTCTTTTAGACGTTTGCCCTCCACGAAGGAGCGGAACACCTGCATCTCCCGTTCCGAGAGTTTTTGATGCAGTCCCGCGATTTCGTGTGGGTCAGTGGAGCCGCTGACGGGCCGAACGATCGACATGATGAAAGCTCGAGAAGAGATCAGTGATGTCGAGACCGCCGCGTTGAGCCAGATGCCGTAGCCATCGCGCCGGCGAGCGGAGAACTGGTAGTTCACGGGCGCCGGATGGCCGGAGGTTCTCCGCCTGCCGAACTCCAGGAGCCGGGCCACATCGGCATCGGAGATGATGGCTCCGACGTGCTGCTGCATGAGCCCTTCAGGGGATGGTTGCCCGAGGAGTTCCGCGTAGCACCGATTGATGTAGACGATGCGCTCGCCGTTCTCGATCAGCACTCCCTGCGCAGCTTCATCAAGCAGGGTTCGGATCCATCGTGTTTCCAACAAATCCATCGACGCGCTGTTCTCCTCTCATGACCTTCATGAGATGAGTTCGCCGGGCCGGGTCAAAGCGTTACAAGAGGTCGCGGCGACGGCGGCGGGTCGCGATCAGCCAACCGATGAAGGCACCGCACGCGGCCGTCCCGATCGCAGCGCCGCCGTGTACGGCACATCCGTGAAACGGACTCGTGCCCGGGCAGACGAGGAACTGAGCGGCTTCGGCAAGAACGCCGCTCCCGAGCCCGGCCAGCACTCCGCTGTGGACCGGATGAAACGCGTAACCGCGCCCGATCAGCCAGAACGTGATGGCCAGGGACGGCAAAGAAACCGCCAGCATGCCTGTGATGCAGACTGCCGAACTGACGGCCTCACGAGCTTCGGCGATCCAGGCAAAAAGGTGGGGAAAGAAAAACAGAGCACCGAATCCAGAGGCGATCGCAACGGCTCGCGCGCCGGGATGGGGCGTTGCGGCCGGGATCGCTTCCCGCAACGCGAAAAGAATCAGCGCCAGTCCCACCGCGATCCGCGCTGCCAGCAGTGAGAGAAAAATACCTGACGGAAGTGTGTGTATGTCGGTTCGTAAGCCGAGCACGAGAAGCACCGTGGTCGCGGCAGACGCTGCCAGAAGGGCCACGACCAGAGTTCTCGCCTCCGGCGGCAGAAGAGGACGAATGGCCCCCAGGTCGCCGACGATCTTCGACGCCAGCGCAGAGAACTCGGCACGCCTCTGATCGGTCATGATTGGGCCGCCGCGTCATTGAGGATGTTTTTCAGCTTCTGACGAGCACGATGAATGCGGACGCGGATCGTTCCCGCGGAGACTCCTGTGATTCGCGCGATCTCCGAGCTGTTGAATCCTTCCACGTCCGTAAGCCAGAGGGCCTCGCGGTGCTCATCCGAGAGCTGCTGCATCGCGGCGCCGAGGTCGTGACGGGCCAGCAGATTCGCTTCGGCCGACCCGGCTATGGCGACGATCGAAGAGTCGTCGCTCTGCACTTCCGGCAGCCGCCGGCCCTGTGAACGCACGTGTTGTATCGCAACATGGCGGGCGATCGCGAACATCCACGGCAGAAGCGGCAAGCCGGCGCGGTAAGTTCGACGGGCCCGATGGACCTGAAGGAATACTTCCTGGGTGAGATCTCCCGCGCGGGCCGAGTCGGACCACCGCCTGAGGTAGCGCTCGATTCCCGGACTGGTATTCACGTAGATCTCACGGAACGCGTCCTGGTCGCCTTCCTGATACCGGCGCATGAGCGCCGCCAGGTCATCGTCTGACTTCATTGGCCGCACTGTAGAGGGTCGTCACTGCGGATTCAGACACTGACGATCGCGCGGTGCAAGTGGAAGGCCATCTGAATCGGCCGTGAGGTCGGAGTTTGACCAGGCGGGAAGAGCGACGGACGCGTCGCTTCGCGTCCGCTTTTTCCTACATCCAGCACGGCTTGCGTGGCGGGTGTTCTGCAGTGACCCCGTTTTCGAAAAGGGAGGGAACATGCCTAAACGCTTCAAGACGCTCGTCGTTGCATTTGCTTTATCCATCGTGCCACTCACTACGGTGGCCTCATCCCATCGCGAGGCCCCGCTGATCACCGAGGATCAGACCGCCGATAACACCGATGTGTGGGTATTCCGAAGTGCGGACCGGCCCGACTTCGTCACAATCATCGGCAGCTGGATTCCTCTTCAGGAACCCGGCGGCGGCCCGTACTTCTACAACTTCTCTCCGGACGCGGTGTACGAGATCCACATCGACAACAACGGCGATGCCGTGGAAGACATCACGTACTCATTCAAGTTCCGGACGGAGAATCGCGGCGACTCGTCGCTCTACAACCTCGGCCCCATCACCACTCTCGATGATGCCGACTGGCTCTATCGCCAGTTCTACACCGTGACGCGCATCAACGGCGATCGCCGTACCGGATCGCGCACGACTCTCGGAACGAACCTGCCCGTGCCGCCCGCAAACATCGGACCGAAATCGACCCCGGACTACGCGGCTCTTTCGAACGCCGCCATCCGCGATCTCACCGGAGGTGGGAGAGTCTTCGCGGGGCCGAGCGATGATCCCTTCTTCATCGACTTCTCGGTGTTCGATCTGCTCACGCTCCGGCCGATCCAGCAGCTTCATCTGGTGCCTCCGGTCTCTCCGATGGCCAACGGTGTGGACGGCCTTCGCGGCTTCAACGTTCACACGATCGCCATTCAGGTTCCCCTCAGCGCCGTGACGAACGACGGCCAGGCGCCGGGCGGAGCTACCGCCGCCAACGCCATCATCGGCGTGTGGGCCAGCACCAGCCGGCCTCGTCTGACGATCCTGTCGGCTGGTGGTGATCGCACGCGCCGCTCCGTCAGCGGCGACGTCCAGGTCTCGCGACTGGGAATGCCGCTCGTCAACGAAGTGGTCGTCCCGACATCGCTCAAGGACGTGTTCAACGCCTCCGAGCCGAAGGACGATGCGCAGTTCCTGCCCAAGGTCCTCGATCCGGAGCTGCCGAAGCTGTTCAAGATCCTCTACAACGTGGACTCGCCGCCGCCGCCGCGTAACGATCTGGTGCAGGTGTTCCTCACCGGAATCCCGGGCGTCAACATGCCGCCCAACGTCAAACCGTCGGAGATGATCCGGATCAACCTGGCCGTTGCCCCGTCCGCCAGTCCGAACCGTCTTGGCGTCATCGGTGGCGACATGGCCGGCTTCCCGAACGGTCGCCGGCTCGTGGACGACATCGTCGACATCGACCTTCGCGTCGCCGCAGGCGTTCTGGTCCCCGCATTCAACAGAGCTCCGAACAATGCACTGACGGATGGCGTAGACGCGAACGACCTACCGTTCCGCTCGGCGTTCCCGTATGTCGCTCTGCCACATCGCGGCACCGACAGCCGCGGCCGGTCTCAGAATCCATAAACGCGGCAAAAGGAAATTCTCATGAAAACCACACTCCTCACTTTTGTCGCTCTGGCATTGCTCATGGCGCCGGCGGCCGTGGCTCAGGTCAATGCCGATCTTTATGTCATCCCTGTGGCTGGCCATACACCAGGCGCGTTCGGCTCGATGTGGATGAGCGACGTGGCCATTCAGAACTTCTCCAGCACCGCACTGAACGCGGAGCTCGTATTCATCGAGGCTGGAGAAGGGAACAACGACAACGTCTTCCCCCTCGTTGCGCCCTCGCAGAGCTCGTCCCAAGTGACGGTTCCGGCAGGCGGAAACGTTCTTCTCCGCGATGTCGTCGGAGAGGTTCGCGAAACGGGAGTGATCGGTGCCATCCTGATCGGCTCCGACCGTCCTTTTGCCGTGACCAGCCGCTCCTACAGCATGTCGCCCGCTGGCGATACGGTCGGGCAGACCGTGCCGCCGGTTCGTGACTTCATCGACAACTCGCTGGGCACCACCAACAACGCCACGGCGATCGCATACGTACCCGGCCTCATTTCCAACACGCGCTTCCGCACCAACCTCGGATTCGTAGCCGGCAACACCAGCCTGCAGCCGATGGTCATCGAAGTGATGATCAGAGACGGCGCCGGCGCCGCCATCGGTACGCGCCAGTTCGTCGTTCAAAGCGGCTCGTTCACGCAGTTGCAGTTCACCGCACAGAGCGTGACCGGCAACCGCTCGTTCGAGATCGGCGGAGCGGAGTTCCGCATCCGCGCCGGAAACGGAGCAGTCGTCCCATACGCCTCTGTCATCGACAATACGACTGCGGACGCCGTATTCGTGGCAGGCCAGTTCCCCGCGAACGCGGTGGCTGCGGGCAAGGGTTCATTCGGTTCCGACCGCTCCGTCTTCCGCGAGCTGTTCGATCGATTCCACCATTACTAGCAGGTTGTCCATCCGGATCGGATTTGTCTCAGATCATGCTGCGATTTCTCACACTTCTTCTTCTCATCTCGTGCGTCGCGGTGAACACCGCGGCGCACGATTTCTGGCTGGAGCCGTCGTCGTTCCATCCGGGCGGCGGAGCGCCGGTGACCATTCGCCTCATGGTTGGCGATCAGCTCGATGGTGAACCAGTACGGCGCAACAATCCGCGCATCGAGCGTTTCGTGATTCGCGACTCTCATGGCGAGAAGCCGGTGCCCGGCAAGCATGGCGCCGATCCGGCCGGATACGTCGAGGCGATCTCCGGCGACGCAATGATCGGTTATCGCACCACGCCCGTGCGCCACGGAAACATGCCGGCTCAACAGTTCGAGTCGTATCTTCGTGAAGAGGGTCTGGAGCGGATCATCGCCCTCCGTGCGGATTCGGGCGCGTCAGCAAGAGCAGGCAGAGAGATTTACTCGCGCAGCGCAAAGGTCTGGCTCGACTCGCGTGCCGAAGGCGCCCGTTTCGACGAGCCGTTCGGGTTCCGCCTCGAGATCGTTCCTGAGACTGATCCCGGCGCGCCATCTCCACTGCGCGCGCTTCTTCTGTTCGAAGGAAGGCCGGTCGAGGGAGCTCTGGTCAGTGCCGTTCATCGCGACAGCCGCAAAACAGTGAGGCTCAGATCCGATCGTGATGGGCGCGTCGTCCTACCCATCGACCAGGATGGTGTGTGGCTCGTCAAAGCAGTGCATATGATTGCTGCTCCACGGGACGCGGGCGCGGATTGGGAGAGCATCTGGGCCACCCTGACGTTCCAGAAAAGACCATGACCATTCTGCTTCGTGCGGTCATCGTTTCCGTAGTCCTCTGCGCGAGCGGGGAGGCGGCAACGGTGGGCGGACGCGTGCTCGACTCCACCGGCGCCTCTCTTCCCGGAGTCACGGTCGAGGCGACAGGCGAACGCGGGTCCAGAATCGCGGTGACGGCGGCGGACGGCTCGTATCGTTTCGACCTGGAGCCCGGGCCCTGGACCCTCACGTTTCAGCTGATCAACTTTGCCTCGCCGAGACGGCCCGTGGTGGTGGGCTCCCCTCCGTTGCCGGCACCCCGGTGAACCTGCCCACACAATATGGATTCTGAACTGCTCGTCGTCGGTGACGCCGGAATGACCGAAGCGACGCGTCCCAGCCGGAGGCGTGGTGTGGAGGTGGCCGCACAATATTTTCTGACGCAACAGCTGGGACTGGACGCGGAGTACGCGTTTTCGCGCGCGCGCTTTGCCGATCACGATCCGGCCGGCGACAGGATTCCGGGCGCGGTGGAGGGCGTTGCTACGGTCGCGCTCTCGCTCGATCTGAGACCGGCCACTGTCGAGATCCGTTTCAGGTACGTCGGGCCGCGACCGCTGATCGAGAACGACAGCGCTCGATCCAGCTCTTCACGACTGGTCAGCGCCAGCGCTTCCCGCCAGCTCAGCCGGAACGTGCAGCTCTACTTCGATGTCTTCAATCTGCTGGACGCTGAAGTCAGCGACATCGAGTACTTCTATCCGTCACGCCTTGCCGGTGAGCCGAAGGAAGGAATCGAAGGCGTGCACTTTCGCCCGGTCGAGCCGCGCAGCATCCGGGTCGGATTGCGGACGACATTCTGATGGCTCCCTTGAACAAATCGATCCTCGTCGTCGACGACGACAGCTCGATCCGAACTCTGGTCCGGACACTCCTTCAACGGGAGGGCTTCCAGGTCGAAGAGGCCGAGAGCGGAAACAACGCCATCACTCAGATCATGAAGAAGCCATTCGACGCCGTGGTTCTGGACATCATGATGGGTGACGGGAGCGGCCACGATGTGTTGCAGACGCTGGCCGCGCGCCGGCCGGATGTGAAGTGTGTGGTGGTCATTTCAGCAACCTCGCAGGACAACATCGAGAAGGTCGACACTGCGAACGTGGAAGCGAGGCTGCGAAAACCGTTCGACATTGGCGAGCTTCTCCAAGCCGTTCGGCGATGCGCAGGCACTTGACGGATCGCCGCTCATTCCCTCGTGGAGGAATTGTTGCGGAGAAGAGTTCGCAGCTCGATCTGCCGATCCAGGATGAAGGCGAGATCCTGCAAGATCTGAATCTCTGGAGCTGACCACGAGCGTGGCTCGAAATCGATGACGCACAACGCACCCACGGTGACCCCGTTGACGAGCAGCGGAACGCCCAGATAGGCGCGGACGCCTAACGACTCTACCGTCGGCACGGTGCGGTACAGAGGATGCGCGCGGGTGTCATCGATGATTAGCGGCCCTTTGGAGATGATGGCGTGATGACAGAATGTTTCTCCGCGGAGCTCGCGTAGCGGCGGAGAGAATCCGACGGCGCTCTTGTAGTAGTCGCGATCGGCGCCGACGATGGAGACGAATGCCACCGGCACCTTCACCATCCGCCCGGCCAGGGCGGTGATGCGATCGAACAACTCCTCCGGTTCGCTGTCCAGGAGGCCGGTATCGCGCACGCCGGCCAGGCGGCGCGCATCGCCGACCGTCAGCGCGGTGGCGAATCGAAAGAGGTCCCACGTGTCGCTCAGCTCGAGCTTGCGCATGAGCCGCGTTCGCAGCGTGCAAACGGTCTTGGCGCTGATGTCGAGTATTCGCGCGATCTCCTTCTGGCGTTCTCCGGTCACGAGGAGGTCGAACACCATGCGCTCGCGCAGCGACAGACGCGAAAGAGCGGCATGTTGCGGCGTGTCGCCGTGAGAGATCTCTCGCGCCAGCGTGGTGATGTAGCAGTCGTTCCCGATCGTCGTCGCGCTCACCTCGGCCCGCATGACGCGGAAAGTTCCGTCGCGACAGCACGCCGCGAACGGATACTCCGATGGAGCACGTCCTCGCTCAGCCCGGATACGACTGAACTCGAGCAGGCGCTGCCGGTCTACTTTCGCGACCAGGCCGCCGACGTGCCGGCCGAGAAGCTCCGCCGGTGAATCGAAGCCGAGAACTGCGGCGTAGCGATCGTTTGCGAAGACTACGCGCTCGTGGCGCTCCACGAGGATGGCCGCGTCGACCGAATTCAGGATCGTGTCGAGGCGAATCTCGGGCTGCACGTGGCGAACGAGATCAAGAATCGCGCCCGACTCCCTCGGGGACGACTTTTGCATTTGCAGAGTCCGGTTGAGGCGGAGGGTCGGACGAAGTCTTCAAAGACTTCCTGACGACGATTCCCGTCGATCTCATCACCAACGAGGGCGTGGGGCTGCTCGGAGCGATGGAGATGGCGCGGCGGACCGTCATGAATGATCAGTGAGCCGGCACGCGGCCTGATGCCGGAAACCGGAACCGGAAACCGGAAACCGGGAGCCGGGAGGAATCGGGGTCCGCTCGAATCCGTTGACCGCCGCCGTATGGGTGTTTCCACAGGCATCGTCGGGCTGCCGAACGTCGGCAAGTCGACCATTTTCAACGCGCTGACTGCCGCAGGGGCAGAGAGCGCCAACTATCCCTTCTGCACCATCGAGCCGAACGTCGGCATCGTTCCGGTCGTCGATCTTCGTCTGGAAAGGCTGGCCGCGCTGGCCGGCAGCAGGGAGACGGTGTACACCGATCTGCGAGTCGTCGACATCGCCGGCCTCGTTCGCGGCGCCAGCAAGGGTGAAGGACTCGGCAACCAGTTCCTGGCGAACATCCGCGAGACCGACGCGATCCTGCACGTCGTGCGCTGCTTCGAAGACCCCAACGTCTTGCACGTCGAGAACACCGTCGACCCCGAGCGCGACGTCGAGATCATCGAGACCGAGCTGCTGCTGGCCGACCTCGACGCGATCAGCCGCAAGCTCGATCGCGTCGGGCGCATGGCCCGCGCCGGCCAGAAGGACGCACAGGCGCAGGCCGTCGCGCTGCAGAAGGCCAGCACGGCGGTGGAGAAGGGGACCCCGCTCCGCGCGGTCGAGTTTTCCGAGGAGGAGAGGATGGCGCTGCGGGACATCAGTCCGATCACGCTCAAGCCGGTGCTGTTCGTCGCCAACGTCGCCGAGTCGGACCTGGCCGGCGAGAGTGACCTCGTCGAGAGCGTCCGCCGCCTGGCCGCCGGGAAGGGTGGGGAGGTGGTGGTCATCTGTGGCGAGCTCGAAGCACAGATCGCGCAGCTCCCGCCCCACGAGCGGCGCGGCTTCCTCGGCGAGATGGGTCTGTCCGAGCCCGGCCTCGACGTCCTCGTCCGCGCCGCCTACAGGCTCCTCGGTCTGGAGACGTTCTTCACCGCCGGCCCGAAACAGGCGCGCTCCTGGACGATCCACCGCGGCTTCACCGCACCGCAGGCCGCCGGCGCCATTCACAGCGACTTCGAGCGCGGGTTCATTCGCGCCGAGACCATCGCCTTCGACGACTACGTCGCCTTCGGCGGCGAGCAGGGCGCGAAAGCGGCAGGGAGAATGCGCAGCGAGGGCAGAGAGTACGAAGTGCAGGATGGCGACGTCATCCTGTTCCGTTTCAACGTGTGATGCCGTCTTTCGAGATTCGCTCCGGCGAAGGGTTGCCAATTCGCGGCGACGTGGAGTCGCCACGGAGCCCGCGTGCGCTCGTGGTCATCGTCCACGGGTTCAAAGGCTTCAAAGACTGGGGGTTCTTTCCGTGGCTGGCCGAGCATCTCTGCAATCACGGCTTCGCCGCGGCGCGCTTCAACATGTCCCGCAGCGGCATCGGCGACGAGGCGGATGAGTTCGGCCGGCTCGACCTCTTCTCCGATGACACGTACTCCACGCAGATCGCCGACCTCGTCGCGGTCACCCGCCACCTCCAGAAGCCGGGCCTCCCGACGTTCCTGCTCGGTCATTCGCGCGGCGGCGGCGTCGCGCTTCTGGCCGCATCGCAGCTCAGGCTGAAAGGTGTGATCACGTGGAGCGCGATCTCCACGGCCGATCGATGGGACGACGACACGAAGCGGAAGTGGCGCGCGGACGGCGCGCTCGACATCGTCAACGCGCGGACCGGCCAGTTGATGAGGATGTCGCCGCGAATGCTCGATGACTACGACGCGAATGCGGAGAAGCTGAACATCCTCGAGGCCGCGAGGTCGCTGCCGGTGCCGCTGCTGGTGATCCACGGCGGCCGCGACGAGAGCGTTCCGGTGGAGGAGGCCAGGGTGATCGCATCGAGAACGCGAGAGGGCGCGCTGCTCGTCATCGACAGGGCCGGGCACACCATGAACGCGATTCATCCCCTGGTGCACGTCCCGCGGGAGCTCGTTTACGCCGCCGAGGTGAGTGCGCACTTCATCGACGTCTACGCGAGGTAGGCTCCACTACTCCTCGGCCAGATGCTTGCCGCGATTTCCCGGCAGCTCCGAGTGCTGGCGCGCGGCTCCGCCGCGGCGGCGGCGACGTTTGCGGGAAGCTGGTGGAGCGGCGGCCGTGCCGGCCGCCGGTGGTTCGACAGGCTCCATCGGATTCTCGAGCTTCTCCTCATCGAGGAGCCACACCCACTGCGTGGCACTTCCTGCCGCCGGGGACGCAGCCACCGCCCCGGCCGGCGCTCGCTCCCGGCGCTGCGGCTGTTGCTGCTGCCGCTGTGGCTGCTGCCGCGGACGGCGGTCGCGCTCCGGCATCTCCAGCCTCTTGAGCCGGATCAGCATGTCTTCGCTGAGCCTGCGATTGACGGCGATGAGATCGGCGAGCAGCGCGATCAGCCAGGTGTGGAAGCCGGTGATGAGAAACACCGCGGCGAGAATCAGCGACTGAATGTGCCCGTCGCGATCGCCCTGAAAAAAGAACCAGAGAAACCGCGCCCCGATGACCACGCCGGCCAGCATCAGCAGCGTGCCGATGGCGAAGAACGTCTTCAGCGGCTTGTAGAGCGTGTACACCCGGATGATGGTGGCGATCGACTTGCGCAGGTACGTGCCCAGCCCTTTGTAGAGTCGGGAGGGACGCGTCGGCGCGTTGGTCCGGACCACCACGGAATGAACACCGAGGTTCCGGTTGCCGGACTGGATGATGGTCTCGAGGGTGTAGGTGAAGGGATTGAACACGTTGATCTGCATGGCCGCCTCGCGCGAGAAGGCGCGGAAGCCGCTGGTGACGTCGCCGATGCTGAGGCCCGAGGCGCGGCCAACCGCCCAACTCCCCACCCGCTGGAGGAAGCGCTTCAGACCCGACATGTGCGGCGACTTCGCGACTTCGCGATCGCCGATCACGACCTCGGCCTGCCCCTTCATGATCGGCGTGATGAGGCGGGCGATGTCCGCGGCGTTGTACTGGTTGTCGGCGTCGGTGTTCACGATGATGTCGGCGCCGAGCCGGAGGGCGGCGTCGACGCCGGCGATGAAGGCGGCGGAGAGCCCGCGGTGCGTCTTGAGCTGCACAAGATGCGTTGCACCCCCCTTGCGCGCTGCCCCGATCGTGCCGTCGCTGCTGCCGTCATCGATGACCAGCGTCTCGATCGTGGTGATGCCCTCGATCCGTTTCGGAATGTCGCGCAGGACCTGCGCGATCGTCTGCTCTTCGTTGTACGCGGGGATCTGTACGATCAGTTTCATATTTCGATCGGCAACCGGTCACCGGCAACCGGCAACCGGCAACCGGAGCCATCTTCTCCGGTTTCCGGTTTCCGGTTACCGGTTGCCGGATACCAGGTACCTGTTAACGTTTGCTGGTGGTGAAAATCTCCGTGGTGATGCCGGTCGAGCGCCTCGGCGGTGATGCCGAGAGGGCCATCGCGTCCATTCTGGCGCAGGCGCCGCGGTTTCCATTCGAATTGATTGTCGTGTCGGCGGAACAGTTGAGTCTGTCACCGGACAGCCGCTTACGAAACGTGCTCGAGAAGAATCGTAATCCCGCAACTCGAAGAAATCGAGCGGTTTCCGCTGCCACAGGCGAGATCCTGGCCTTCATCGACGACGACGCCGTTGCCGATCCTCAGTGGCTGGCGGTCGCCGCGGACTATCTCGACCAGCATCGGGACGTTCTCGCCCTGGGCGGACCCGACCCTGCCCCCCCTGACTCGCCGCCGGCTGAGCTGATCTCGGAAACGCTGCTGGCGACACCGCTGATCGGCAGCGGCGTCGCGGCGCATGAGGACCGCCGCGGGGTCTTCCCGCTCCGGTCGGCGAGCGACATCGCCCTGGTCAACCTGTTCGTCAGACGAGACGCGTTCTCCCGCTTCGACGAGGAGATCGGCTACATCGGCGAGGACACCCGGCTCATCGAGGAGCTGATGGCGCGCGGAACAGTGACCTACCACGACGGCGTCCGCGTCTTCCATCGGCGGCGCGCCTTCCCCCGACCGTACCTCTCGCAGCGATGGCGTTACCGCGTGAAGACGGGTCAGATGATCGCGCAGGGATCGCGAAAGGCTCAGCCGGTGATCTGGGCCTTTCTCACGGCCGGGACGATCGGCATCCTGCTGGCGCCGCTCACAGCGATTCCCTACGCCATCCTGACGACGATCCTGGGCGCGCGCGTGACGAGGCTCCCGGCCAGGATGTGGCCGCTGCTTCCTGTCGCGTTCGCCGCGCATCATCTGACCTATTACTTCGGAATCGTGTGGGGTATCGTCCGCGGACTAGTGGAGCGCCGCCGGCCCGGCGGCAATGGAGGACAGTGATGCCAGCACGAAAAGCAGAAGCAGAATGGAAAGGCTCTCTCCGTGAGGGAAGCGGAACGATGAAGCTCGGAAGCGGAGCGTTCTCCGGCGCCTACTCGTTCTCGACCCGCTTCGAAGAAGGGAAGGGGACGAACCCGGAGGAGCTGATCGGCGCGGCGCACGCCGGCTGCTTCTCCATGGCCCTCTCCGCCGGCCTCGGAAAAGCCGGCTTCCAGCCCAAGCGCGTCCACACGACCGCGACGGTTCACCTCGGCAAGGTCGGCGAAGGGTTCTCGATCACGAAGATCGAGCTGGACTGCGAGGCCGAGGTGCCGGGGATCGACGAGGCGAAGTTCCAGCAGGAGGCGAA
>DATKCA010000286.1:0-20926 GCA_035544675.1 Thermoanaerobaculia bacterium
TGTGCTGAGCGGCCAGATTCTCACGGTCGGCGATCTGGCGGGCTCGTCCCCGTCCGGCATCACCGTGACCGCGGGCGGATTCGTTGCGATGACCGACGCGACGGGACGCTTCTCGTTCGTTGGTCTGTCCTCCGCGAGCCCGGGGCTGGCGATGTCCAACACCGCAGCCGCGATGGCGGACCGTCAGATCTCGTTCTCGCGCGCGGACGGCATCAGCGCCGGCGCGAAGGTCGCTGCGAATGCGTCGGAAGTCGTCGTGCATCTGCAGAAGAAGCAGGCATCGATTCAGGTGACCGGGCAGGCCAAGCGTGAGATCGAAGGTCTGATCCTCGAAGTGTCTTCATCGTCGATCACGGTGAATGACGCCCGCACCGGCGGTCCTGTGAAGGCCACCATCAACTCCTCGACAATCATCCGCAAGGGAAACCAGTTGCTGACTGCAGCCGACCTCGAGGCCGGCGACCGTGTTCACGTCAAAGCCGAGGTGATGGCTGACGGATCGTTCCGCGCGTTCGAGATCATGTTGCAGAACAGCGGCACAGATGACGGTAACGGCAACGGTCAGACGAAGGAGTTGGAAGGTCTGATTCTCGCGGTCTCGGCTTCGTCGATCACCGTGAACAATGCCAGCACCGGCGGGCCGGTGACGGCAGCGATCACCGCCAGCACCGTCATTCGCAGAGGCAACACGCGTCTCACCGCGGCCGACCTGAAGGTAGGTGACCGCGTGCACGTAAAGACCACCGGCAGCGGCGACTCGCTGACGGCGACGGAAATCATGGTGCAAGGCAAATAGGCACATCGGGCTCCGGACATCGCGCCGGAGCCCGTTTCATTTCTCCACGAATTTCCTCAAGTCACCATCGCTTCCAGTTCTTCTCTGAGAGCGTCAGTAGCATACGGCGGGCCGCGGCGGGCTCAGTGACACTCGGGACGCCCGTGACGGTGAGCAGCTCAAAACACGGGGACATTGACGGGGACATCGAAAGCGGAAAATCGCTGACACCCGCATAAACGCTAGGCGTTCGGCTCGTGGCGAAGTGAGTTCGATTCCCCCCTTTCGCACCAATCTTCTCAGCGGCCACCCTCGCCCGGATGCATGGAGAGCCGGTGTCCTCACCGGCGCCCCCGTGCGGGGCGGGGGGACAAAAGGCGCGGGTGAGGACACCCGCGCTCCATTCCGCGAGCGCTTCGGGATACGCGCACGATCTCTGACTGCGCTAACATCCAGCCATGTCGCCGCTCCGCTCAGTCATCGCCGGGACCGGGAGCTACATCCCTCCTGTGCGGGTGCCCAACGCGGACTTCGCCGGCCGCGACTTCCGCACCGCGGACGGATCGCGCATCGACAAGACGAACCAGGAGATCCTCGATCAGTTCGAGGCCATCACCGGGATCCGCGAGCGCCGCTACGTGCCGGATGGTGTCGTCACGTCCGAAGCGGCGTTCGAAGCGGCCAGGGACGCACTCCAGTCATCGAAGATCGATCCGGAGTCTCTCGACGTCATCATCGTCGCGCACAACTTCGGCGACGTTCGCAACGGCGGACGGTCGGACCTCGTCCCCGCGCTCGCGGCCCGCGTCAAAGCGCGGCTGCAGATCCGGAATCCGCACGCCGTGGCATTCGACCTCGTCTTCGGCTGCCCCGGATGGCTTCAGGGCATGATCGTCTGCGACTCCATGATCCGCGCCGGCGATGCCAGGCGCGCCATGATCATCGGCGCCGAGACGCTCTCACGCGTCTCCGACCCCCACGACCGCGACAGCCTGATCTACGCCGATGGCGCCGGCGCCACCATCATCGAAGCGAAGGAAGCCGGGCAGGACACCGGAATCCTCGCGCACGTGGCGCGCTCCGACACCCTCGACCACTCCGGGATGCTCTTCATGGGGCCGTCCTACAACGAGGAGGTCTTCCTGGGGGCGCTCTTCCTCAAGATGGAAGGCCGCAAGCTCTACAAATACGCGCTGCAGACCGTGGCCGGCTCGATGAAGCAGTGTCTCGACAAAGCCGGAGTGGCCGTGAGCGACGTGAGGAAGATCCTCATCCATCAGGCCAACGGGAAGATGGACGAGGCCATCGTCGCCGCGTTCTACGACCTCTATGGCCAGCCCGAGCCGGCCGGCGTTCTCCCCATGACCATCGACTGGCTCGGCAACAGCTCCGTCGCAACCGTCCCGACCCTTCTCGATCTCATCGCCAAGAACAAACTGAACGGTCACACGATCGAAAGCGGCGACCGGCTCCTCTTTGCCTCGGTCGGCGCGGGAATGCACATCAATGCCATGCTCTACGCGGTGCCGTAGTGGTGCGGCGGCGCTCCACCTGGAACGCCCTTCGCAGCACCAGGCCGTCGGAATGAGACTCATCGTCATTGCTGCAGCCATCCTGTTGACGACAGCCTGCACGCGCTCGACCGCGCAGCAGCCCGTCAGCCAGGATCCATCGCTGGCCGAGATCCAGACCATCGAGTCGGTCGATCCACGGCCTCAGGTGATCGATCCGCCGGCGATGCTTCAGGACGAGGCTCCCCCGCCGAAGCCGAAGACGCAGCCGTGGGAGACGGCCCAGCCGATCGTCCTGACTCCGGAAGACGAGAAGCTCCGGGCCTCGCTCCCCTTCTCGCCGCCCATCGCCATGGATCCGGTCGACGGCAGCAAGATCTCCATGCGGGCCACGACGCCGACCCTCGAGTACAAGGGGAAGATCTACTACTTCTCCAACGAGGCCAACCGCCGCGCGTTCTCCTCGAACCCGGAAGAGGCGATCAGGGGCGGGATGGTGCGCCTATGAACGGCGCGAACGCCTTCATCACATCCTGATCGGCCCGCACCGGCCGGCGCGAGGCCCGATCGAGCCACAGATGCGAGCTGAAGCCCGAGGCGTGCAGCGTCTCCCCTGAGGCGTCGCGGAGCTCGTAGTCGAAGCGCATGGACCGGCTCGCCGCCTCGCCCACCGACGTGCGGATCAGGACCTCCTCGTCGTAGCGGAACGGGATCCGGAAACGGCAGGTGATCTCGGTCACGACGAGGATGTACCCCCGGGCCTCGATCGCGGCGTAAGGGAACCCGGTCAGGCGGCAGAGGTCCGTCCGTCCGATCTCGAACCACACGAAGTAGTTGGAGTGATGGGCGATGCCCATCTGGTCGGTCTCCTTGTAGCGGACGCGGATCCGGCTCTCCACGGGCTTCACGGCGCGGGAATCTACCATTCCGGAACAGGCATTTGAGCATTGCTGAGTCCGATGCGATAAAATCTCACATGCGCCGCCGGACAAAACAGTCGCGCAGTCTCACCCTCCCGCTCGCCCTCGGCAGTCTGGCTCTCGGCGTGGCCTTCGACGTGGCCCGCCGTGCCTACCGCAACTCCCAGCTCTTCTGCCCCTCGCCCGATCCAGTCAAGAGCTGGGATCCGCGCGACTACGGCATCCCCGCGCGGGCGGTCGAGGAGCACTGGATGGAGACACCGGACGACGAGCGCCTCTACGCGTGGTACTGCCGGTCGCGCCACCCCATCGCCTCGCTTCTGTTCTGCCACGGCAACACCGGAAACATCACGGTCAGCGCCGACATCATTCCTCATCTACTCGACGCCGGGGTGAACGTCCTCATCTTCGACTATCGCGGCTTCGGCAAGAGCACGGGCCGCGCCTCGATCACCGGGGTGGTGGAAGACAGCCTCACCGCCGCGCAGTTCCACGACTCGATCCGCCCCGCCGCCCTGCCGTCCATCCTCTACGGCTATTCGCTCGGCGGCGCGGTGGCCGGACAGGTGATCACGCGTCACCCGTTCGACGCGCTGATCCTGCAGTCGACGTTCACCTCGCTCACGGCCATCACCCGCACGCTGTACCGTCGCGTGCCGATGCACCTCCTGGCGGGAAAGCTGTTC
Organism: Thermoanaerobaculia bacterium; assembly: GCA_035544675.1. Lineage (GTDB taxonomy): Bacteria > Acidobacteriota > Thermoanaerobaculia > Gp7-AA8 > Gp7-AA8 > DATKCA01. Next base: position 3,893 of record DATKCA010000286.1, read on the forward strand.
GACACGCTGGCCACGGTGAAGCGCCTCGACGTCCCGCTCCTCGTGCTCCACGGCGGCTCCGACGAAGTCGTCCCCTGCTCGATGGCTCACGAGCTGTTCGACGCGTGCCCCGCGCAGAAACAGATTCACGTCGTCGCGGGCGGTCTCCACAAGGACCTCTACATCCGGGACTGCGACTCGCTGGTATGGGCGGTGAATCAGTTCGTCATGGAGCTGCGGCAGCCGGCCTTACGCGCGCAATCGCTGTGATACGCTGCCGCGCCGCACCAGCGAGCGTATGCAAGCCGTCGTAAAGTCATCTCCCGCCGGAGGTTCTGCCGGAACCGAAGTTCGCGACTGCCCGGCGCCAAAGCCCGGTCCCGATGACGTGCTGATCCGCGTGGCCGCCGCGGCGATCTGCGGAACCGACAAACACATCTACAAGTGGGACCCGTCCATCCACGACTCGGTGACGCCGCCGCGGATCTACGGCCATGAGTTCTGCGGCTTCATCGAGCGATTCGGCGAGCGGGCGCATCGCCTCGGCCTGGCCGTGGGCGACTACGTTTCCGCCGAGATGCACATCGTCTGCGGCGAGTGCCCGCAGTGCCGGAGCGGGAACGGCCACATCTGCATCAACACCAAGATCTACGGGCTGCACGAAGACGGGGCTTTCGCCGAATTCGTCGTGGTGCCCGCGAGCAACGTCATCAGGCTCGGCCCCTACGTCCCGCTCCGCGTGGGAGCCTTCCTCGACGCCCTCGGCAACGCCGTTCACTGCACGCAGGTGATCGACCTGGCCGGCAAGAGCGTGGCCATCGCCGGATTCGGCCCGATCGGCGCCATGGCCGCCGCGATCGCCGAACATTCCGGCGCCAGCATAGTCGTCGTCACCGACGTCAGCGACCAGGCCCTCGAGTCGGCACGGCGATGGGCGGCCTCACGCAGTTTCGCGAATCTGCACACGTTCAACGTGCGCACGTCGAATCCGGGCGAGGTCCGGAAGGCCATCGAGGCGATCACCGACGGGATCGGCGTCGACGTCGTGCTGGAGATGTCCGGCTCCGCGGCCGCCATCAACTTCGGCCTGGAGATCGTCCGCATGGGCGGCTTCCTCTCGCTTCTCGGACTCCCGGCCGGACATGCGGTGACCATCGACGACTACACGCGCAACGTCATCTTCAAGGGCGTGACGATGCAGGGAATCATCGGGCGGCGCATGTACTCGACGTGGCAGCGCATGCTTTCGCTGCTGCGCTCGGGCCTGGACGTCGAATGGGTCGTTCAGGCCACCTACGATTCTCTGGAACATTTCCACGAAGGGATGGGAAAGTTCGAGAAACACGAGGCGCTGAAAGTGGTGTTTTTCCCTGAAGGCGAGGCTCGCGCGCAAGCCAGAATGAAAGGATGAAGGACGAACCGCACCGCGGGATTTGATTCCTTCAGCCTTCATCCCTCATCCTTCCTCCTTCCATGCGGCGCATCGGCATCCTCACCGGCGGCGGTGACGTTCCCGGGCTGAACTCGGCCATCAAGGCATTCGTCTGGCGGCTGGCCGGCGAGGGACACGAGATCATCGGCCTGCGCCGCGGATGGGCCTCACTGCTCAACATCATCCCCGACCCGGCGGCGGACAATTCCGCGTGGGTCATCCCGCTGAACCGCGCCAACACGCGCACGATCGACCGCAGCGGCGGAACCGTGCTGCACACCTCGCGCGTGAATCCCTCCATCAGCAGACCGGAGCAGATCCCGCAGCACCTCGTATCAGAGAAGGGTCCGCTCGACGAGCGGGGACGGTATGACCTGACGTCCGCGGTGCTTCGGGTGATCCAGTTTCTGGGCCTGGACGCTCTGGTGGCGCTGGGCGGCGACGGCACGCTGACCTTTGCCCGGCGCCTCCACGAAGAAGGCGTCCCCATCGTGGCCATCCCCAAGACGATGGACAACGACGTCTTCGGCACCGACTACTGCCTCGGGTTCTCCACCGCGGTCAGCCGTTCGGTCATGTTCATCAACGACCTGCGGACGGGAGCGGGATCGCACGAGCGTTTTCTGGTCGTGGAGATGTTCGGGCGCTACTCCGGCGAGACGTGCCTGCTCACGGCGCATCTGGCCAGCACCGACCGCGCCATCATCGCCGAGGTACCGTTCGACTCGGAGCGTCTCTACGAGATGCTGGCGGCGGACAAACGGGACAACCCGAGCAATTACGCGGTCGTGGCCATCTCGGAGGGCGCGACGATCATCGGAGGCCAGACCATCGAGAGTGGGGCTCCCGACGCGTTCGGCAACCGCAAGCTTGGCGGCATCGGCGGCGTACTCAGCGATTTTCTGGAGATGAAGGCGCGCGAGAAGGTCATCTACCAGCGGCTGGCGTATCTGATGCGGACCGGACGACCCGATGCCCTCGACCAGCTCGTGGCCAGCAACTTCGGCAGCCTGGCCGCCGACCTGCTGCGCCGCGGCGATCGCGGGAAGATGGTCGCGGTGGTCGATGGCCGCTATACCGCCGTCCCCATCGACATCGGCGGGGGGGCGAGGAAGAGAGTGGCCATCGAGCGCTTCTACGACGCCGCAAACTACCGGCCCACCATCAGCGACGTGATGGGCCTGCCGATGTTCCTGCATTGAAGCCGGGGGAATGGAGCGCGGGTGTCCTCACCCGCGCCCCGGGGGCGGCGGTGAGGACGTTAGAATCCCTCCTCATGAAGACAGTCCTTCTTCTGTCGCTCCTCATCACGACCCCACTCTTCGCTCAGACCGACGAGCCTGCCACCGCGCGCGCCCTGGAACGGCTGGAGACGTCGCTCGATCGCTCCATCGAGGCGACGCTCAAGAACGTCGACGACCTTCTGTGGCACATGAGGCTCTCCGACATCGCCGCGATCGACAAGGTCCTCATCGCCAGCAGCAAGCCGCGCCGCAGCACGAATCCGACGGCGCAGGGCGCCGGCAACGCGCTGATCCTGCCGGTGTACGTCTTCGCGCCGAAGAACCTGCAGGGCAAGGCGCCGATGCTCGTGTTCGTACACGGCGGCGTTCACGGCGACTTCGACACGTTCTACGTTCACATCGTCCGCGAGCTGATCGGCCAGGGCTACGTGATCGTCGCGCCGGAGTATCGAGGCTCCACCGGCTACGGGTCCGATCTCTACAACCAGATCGACTACGGCGGCGCCGAAGTCGACGACGTGCACGACGCCCGCAACTGGGCCGTCGAGAATCTGCCCAGCGTCGACCCCTCGCGCATCGGCATCATCGGCTGGAGCCACGGGGGGTATCAGGCCCTGCTCAACATCTTCAGGTGGCCGGACGACTACAAGGTTGCGTATGCCGGCGTGCCCGTCAGCGATCTCGTGCAGCGCATGGGCTACAAGTCTCAGAGCTATCGCCAGACGTTCGAGGAGTTCATCGGCAAGCAGGCCGAAGGGGACGTGATGGAGTACCGCCGCCGCTCTCCCGTCTACCACGCCGCCAAACTGCAGACGCCGCTCCTCATTCACACGACCACGAACGACCAGGACGTGAACGTGCTCGAGGTCGAGCACCTCATCGCCGCCCTGAAGGCCGCCGGCAAGAAGTTCGAGTACAAGATCTACGAGAACGCTCCCGGCGGGCACGCCTTCAACCGCATCGATACGAAGCTCGCGCGCGAGTCGCGCCGGGAAATCTGGGCGTTTCTGGCGAGGTACCTGAAATGAGCGGGCTGAGAACGGCACTCGTTCTGTGCGCGATTGCGCTGCCTTTGCACGCCGATCTCCTCCGTTACTGGAGTGGCAACGCGGATGACGTCCGGCCCATCGTGCTCAAGGGACCGGTCCTCGTGCTCGAAGGCGGCGGCGGAGACGTCACCGCCGGCCTGCAGGCGGCCATCGACCGCATCCGCGGCTGCACGAGCTGCGCGACGAAGATCGACGTCGTCGTGCTCGGCACCTCGGGCGCCGGGGATGACAACCCGTACTTCATGAAGATGAACGGAGTCGACTCGGTCCTGTCGATGGTGATCACCGATCGCCTGAGCGCGTCCAGGCCCGACGTCGTCCAGGACGTGCGCAACGCGGAGCTCGTCTATTTCGCGGGCGGCGATGCGTGCGGCTACATCCGCTGGCTCAAGGACTCGCCGGTCGAGGCCGCGGTCAAGGCCGTGTTCAAGCGCGGCGGCGCGGTGGGGGGACGGGGCGCCGGCGCGGCGATCCAGGGCGAGATCGCGTACGAGAGCTGTCCCGATCAGAGCACCGAGTCGAGCGACGCCCTCCTCGATCCATTCCATGCCGGCGTGACCCTCTCCCGCGGGTTCTTCGAGTGGCCGGGCATGCGCGGCGTCATCACCGATACGCACTTCCAGCAGCGCGACCGCCTCGGGCGGCTCCTGGTCTTCCTGGCCCGCTCCCGGCAGGGCAGGCCGCTCACCGGACTCGGCATCAGCGAAGGGACGGTGGCCCTCGTCGATCGCAAGGGCGCCGGGATCGTGATGGGAGCAGGTCCGGTCCATCTCATCGCCGCCGACAGCCCTCCGCAGCGCCTCGAGCGCGGCAGCCCGCTCGAGCACCGCGGAGTCTCCATCTGGCGTTTCGAGCCCGGTGAGACGTTCGATCTTCAGAACCGGCCGCTCCGCGATCCGAAGACGATCGACGTGATCGAGGGAAAGCTGAGCGGCGATCCATATTGAATGGAGCGGCGATCACCACAGAGTCACAGAGGACACAGAGTTACGCAGAGAGTCCACATCTCAATCGCGCGCAACTCCTCTGTGAGCCTCTGTGTTCTCTGTGACTCTGTGGTGATCTCTCGTGGAGGACCATGTCCTCACCGCCGCCCGGGCGGGGGTGGGCCGGAGAGTTGTCAACTAGTAACGCCTTTGCATATCCGTTCGTCAGAGAATTGAAGGAGAATTCGAGCTGATGAAACGCGCCGCCGTCGCCCTGGCCCTGTTTCTGGTCGCCGCCCCGGTTGCGGCGCAGGAAGAGCCGCCCTTCCCGCCACCCGATTTCTCGCGCGACACTCTCATCCGCCTCTTCGAAGAGATCGAGGTGGAGGATGATCGTCCCCGAGTCAGACACCGTTTCGGCGCGGTCGATTTCCGCGCCTTCGGCACGCGCTGGCGCGTCGGATATCTGCCGTTCATGGCGCCGCTCCCCGGCTCGATGCCCTGGATCAACGGCGAGCGCTGGCCCGATCCGTTCCGGCTCTCCGGGACCGAGATCCCGCACACCTCGCGGACGTGGAATCAGCGCCGGCAGCTCAGCTCGGAGCTGAAACGGATCGACCGGCTGACGCGACGGGCGACCATCGTGGCGAAGCCCGAGTAGCCGTGCGATCATTGACCCACTCTTGAAATCCATCGTCATCACGGGCGGGACGGGTGACCTCGGCAGCATCGTCGTGCCGCGCCTGGCGACCGACTATCGCTGCGCGGTCGTCTATCGCAGCGAGGAGTCGCGGAAAAGGCTCGCCGAGTCCGACCGCGTGGTCGCGGTTCCCGACGGCGGCGATGTGGCGGCCTTCGCGCCGGTGTACGGTCTGGTACTCCTCGCCGGCGGCTTCGCTGGCGGCTCGACGGCTGCCGACGTGGAGCGCATGCTGGAAGTGAACCTCTTGTCAGCGGTGCGCGCCATCGATGCGGTGCGCCCGCATCTCGCGTCGCCCGGACGCATCATCGCCATCAGCTCCGCCGCATCTCTGGCCAAGCCGGCCGGGCTCGCCGCCTACACGGCGGCGAAAGCCGCCCTCAACGCATACGTCGAGACGCTGGCGAAGGACCTCAAGGAGAAGGCGGTGACGGTGAACGCCCTGCTCCCGACGGCGCTCGACACGGGCGGCAAGCGAAGCACCACCGAGCGTCTCGTGAAGCGGGAGAATGTCGCCGAGATGATCGCGCTCCTGCTGTCCGATCAAGCCTCCAACGTGAGCGGTCAGTTGATCGCCATGTCGGCTTGAGCGGGCCTCGGGCCCCGCTAGCGGGGCAAGCGCCGCAAGCCCCACTGCGACTCGTCGAGCCACTGGAGGAACGCGGCTGCGGGGACAGGCTTGCTGATCCAGTAACCCTGCGCGAGATCGCAGCCGAGCGAGGCGAGCATCCGCCAGGTCTGCTCGTTCTCCACTCCCTCCGCGCAGACCTGCTTGCCGAGGTTGTGGGCGAGGTCGATGACGGTGCGGACGATCGCCGCGTCGGCATCGGAGTTGACCATGTCCATCACGAACGACTTGTCGACCTTGATCTCGTCGATGGGAAGCTGGCGCAGATGCGTGAGTGACGAGTAGCCGGTGCCGAAGTCGTCGATGGAGAGCCGGATGCCGAGCGACTGCAGCATCGACGCGATGGCCAGCGCGTGCGCGGGATCGGCCATGATGCTGCTCTCGGTGATCTCGATCTTGAGGAACCGAGCCTCGACCTTCCACTTCTCCAGCAGGTTGTGGACTTTGTTCGGCAGCGTCGGCTCCTGCAGCGTCTTGGCCGAGACGTTGATGGCGACGTGGACCGGCACCCCGGCGTCGTGCCACTCCCGGCACTGCTGCAGGGCGTGATCGAAGATCCAGTCGGTCATCTGGCGGATGAGCCCCGTGCGCTCGGCGATGGGGATGAACGCGGCGGGCGCGAGCAGGCCACGCTGCGGATGATTCCACCGCACCAGCACCTCGGCCCGCGTCATCAGGCCGCTGCGCAGGTGCAGCTTCGGCTGGTAGTACAGCTCCAGCTCGTTCCCCTCGATGGCGTGGCGCAGCTCGACGACCAGCGCGAGCTCGTCCGGCGTTCGGGACTCGAAGTCGTCGCTGTGAAAGTTGTAGCCGGCCTGGGCCTGCTTGGCCGCGTACATCGCCACGTCCGCTCGCCGCAGCAGCGTGAGCACGTCGGCGCCGTGTGTCGGGTAGGTGGCGATGCCGATGCTCGCGCCCACTTCCAGCACCTGCCCGTCTACGACGAACGGCTGCTCGAGGCTGTTCAGGATCTTCCGCGCCGTGTTGGCGACGTAGGCCGGATCGGGGGGATCGGAGATGACGATCGCGAACTCGTCGCCACCCAGCCGGGCCACGGTGTCGACCAGCCGGATCTGGTTCTGCAGGCGGAACGCGACCTGCTTGAGCAGCACGTCGCCGAAGTGATGGCCGAATGTGTCGTTGACTTCCTTGAACCGGTCCAGGTCCATCAGCAGCAGGGCCACGCTCGACGACTTCTGCCGCGCGCTGTCGATGGCCTTGTCGAGACACTCCATGAGCAGAAGACGATTCGGCAGGTTGGTGAGCGTGTCGTGCATGGCCTGATGCCGGAGCTGCACGACCTGAGTGCGCGACGCCGTGACGTCGCGCAGATAGGCCACCCAGTGCGTGAGCTGGCCGGCGTCCTCGACGGGCACCAGCTGAAGCTCCAGCTCGAACTCCGTCCCGTTCCGGCGCCGCGCCGTGACCTCGGCCTCGAAATGACGTTTGTCGAAGACGTGGTGGAGCAGCGCATCGAAGATCGCCTGCTGCCGCTCGACGATTCCGAAGATCACAGGCGTCTGGCCGATGACTTCCTCGCGCATCAGTCCGAACATCGCGCAGAAGCCGTCGTTCACGAAGGCGATGCGCGGCCCGATCGTCTCGACGGCCGGAGTGAGGATGGCGATCCCCTGACCCGACACCTGCACGGCGCTGCCGAGGAGCCGGAGCTGGTCCGAGAGGATGCGCTGCTCGAGGAGCTGCCGCTGCAGCGACTCAGCCGATTCGAGCTGAGTGTTCCAGTCGGATTCCAGCGCGAGATCGCCCGCCTTCGGCTGGTCGCTCATGGGATAGCCGAATGATACAGGGCTCAGGGCTCAGGGCCGTTCCCCTGAGCCCCGAGCCCGGAGCTCGCAACCCTGAGGCCCGAGGCCTACTTGGTGCGCGCCTCCAGATCGGTCCGGGTCGTCAGGGACGTCAGATACTCCTTCGCCTTCGCGTCGTTCTTCAGGTAGGAGTCCCAGAACGCCAGCGAGATGGCCTGAACGCCGCGGAACAGCTGCCGGTCTCGCTCGAACGCGGCCACGGTGCGGGTTCGCGACTGGGCCGGGAGTTGCTGGGACGTCCCCCGCGGATCTCGTGGGTCGGCCGGCGACGGCTGGAGGATCGGGTCGCGCGTCTCGGCCTGATCGGCCGGTAGCGCGGAGCGACCCACGAAGGTCGCGCTCCCCGCCCCCTGCAGCAGGACGAACCACTTGTCGCCCGGCGGGCTCAGCTCGAAAGCCTGCCGGCGCCACTCCGGGTTTTCCCCTTCCGCGGTTCCGACGTCCGCGCTGCCGGTCATGTACAAGGTCGGGATCCGCACTTCGGACCACGACTGCTCGGTCAGGCCGCGGCGTTCGCCGGGGCCCTGCGGCGAGATGGCCATGGCGACGGTGATCCGCGGATCGCCGTAGCTGACCGGCGCATTCGGGTCCATGAACGTGCGCGCGCCGGCGAGAAGCATCGTCGTGAAGGCGCCGTACGAGTTGCCGCCCACACCGATGCGAGTCGGATCGATCTTCCCCTGCAGCTCGGGATACTGCTGCTCGAGCGCCGGGATCGAGTCGATGATGAATCGGACGTCACGAGTGCGCTCCAGCCAGTCGGCGGGAGCCTGCCGGCCGAGGTCCTCGCTGCGGGCGGTCGTCTCCCCGGGGCGCCGGGCGTCGGCGTGCGCCGGTCTGACCACGACGAAGCCGTGACTGGACCAGAACGCAGCGAGGCCGGTGTAGTCGCGGGGCGCCGAGCCCAGACCGTGCGAGAAGATGACGAGCGGATGGGGGCCGGGCTTCGTCGGGTAGTCGATGCTCACCTCGAGCGTCTTGTTCCTGGCCGTGTCGCGAATGGAGCCGGCGGGAATGACGCCGACCGGATTGGGGCCGGGCGCGGCGGTGTAGCGCGGACCGGTGACCGGAGGAGTAGCCGGCGGCTTCGAGGCGCACGCGACGAGCAGCACCGTCAGTGTTGCAAGCAGGAGGTTGCGGTTCATGGACGTATCAAATCACAACTCGGGTGCGGCGGCCGCCGTGACGGCCGCTGCTCACCGCGCGCACACCCGGCGCTCCACGCGAGCGTGTAACCTTTCCGACGGATGACCAAGGTCCGCCGCTATACGCTCAAGGCACCAGCGAAACCGGCCAGGACGTACCGCGTCCGGTACGAGGAGGAGCTCAACGCCGAGCAGCTCGAGGTGGTCTACGCCGGCCAGGGTCCGCTGCTCGTCATCGCCGGCGCCGGAAGCGGCAAGACGCGGGCGCTGACCTACCGCGTGTCGCGCCTGATCGAGGACGGCGTCGACCCCTCCGAGATTCTCCTCCTCACCTTCACCAACAAGGCCTCTCGCGAGATGCTCTCCCGCGTCGAGCAGCTCGTCACGATCGACACGCGCCGCATCTGGGGCGGCACGTTCCACTCCACCGGCAACCGCCTCCTCCGCCGCTACGCCGAGCCCCTCGGCTACCGCTCCAACTTCTCCATCCTGGACGACGAGGACGCGAAGGAGATGATGGAGAGCGCCGTCTCGTCACTCGGGATCAAGACGCTCGAGAGGCGCTTCCCGAAGGGCGACGTCCTGCTCGACATCTACTCGTACGTCATCAACACACGGACGCCGCTGGAGTTGCATCTGGAGGACAACTTCCCGCACTTCGGACTCTACAGGGAGGAGATCGTCGACGTTTTCCGGCGATACAAGGACCGGAAGCGCGAAGCCAATGCCATGGACTTCGACGACCTCCTCATCAACTGGAAACTGCTGCTCGACGACCATCCGGAAGTCTCCGAGGTGCTGAAGAGGAAGTTCCGGTATCTGCTGGTGGATGAGTATCAGGACACGAACAAGCTGCAGGCGGAGGTCGTCGACGCCATGGCGTCGGTACGGCGCAACGTCATGGTCGTGGGCGACGACGCGCAATCGATCTACTCGTTCCGCGGCGCCTCGTTCGAGAACATCCTGACGTTTCCGCTGCGCTTCCCCGACGCGCAGATCTTCAAGCTGGAGACGAACTACCGGTCCACGCGGCAGATCCTGCAGCTCGCCAACCACTCGATCTCGAACAACCGGTTTCAGTTCCGGAAGGAGCTCCTGGCGGTTCGCGGCGACGGTCCCGACCCGGCCGTGGTGGGAGTCGACGACGTGTTCGAGCAGGCCTCGTTCATCGCCCAGCGGATCCTGGAACTGCGTGACGAGGGCGAGAAGCTGGGCGACATCGCCGTGCTGTACCGCTCGCATTACCAGTCGCTGGAGCTGCAGATGGAGCTATCGCGCCGGCTGATTCCGTACGAGATCCGATCCGGAGTGCGCTTCTTCGAGCAGGCGCACATCAAGGACGTGCTCTCGTACCTCAAGATCGTCACGAACGCGCGCGACGAACTGGCCTGGAAACGGACGCTGAAGCTGTATCCGAAGATCGGCGAGAAGATTGCCGCGGAGGTGTGGTCGTCGATCAGCGCCGCGCAAAACCCGTTAGACCGGTTTCTGAGTGGAGCGCCGCCGACCTCGGCGGCACGCGCTGGCCAGAAGTCGATGGCGTCCCTGCGCGACATCCTCCGCCTGATCTCCGGCGAGGCCATGCTGCGCAATCCATCCGAGTCGATCCGGCTGGTCGTGGAGCGGGGCTACGCCGACTATGCGCGCGCGAAATTCGCGAACTCGCAGGCGCGCCTCGACGACCTCGAGCAGCTCTCCCAGTACGCGCTCCGCTACGAGGACGTCGAGCAGTTCCTCGGTGAGGTCGCGCTGGCCAACCCGATGGCGGGCGAAGACGTCGCCGTGGTCGGTCCGGAGGACGAGAAGATCGTGCTGTCGTCCGTGCACCAGGCCAAAGGGCTGGAGTGGCGCACCGTATTCGTGATCTGGCTGGCCGACGGGCGATTCCCATCCCAGCGCGCGTTGCGCGTTCCCGGCGGCATCATTCGCATCGAGCCCGAGAAGATGAACGCCGCGTTTGAAGTCACGAAGATGCTGGAGGGGGCTGCCCTTCCCGCAAGGCGTCCGGAGGACGGTGGACCAGCCGCCGGGACGGCGGCGCTCCCTGATCGCGACTCTGTCGAATTCGTGATTCCCGGCGAGGAAGAAGAGCGCCGGCTCTTCTATGTAGCCGTCACGCGGGCCATGCAGGAGCTCTATCTCGTCTTCCCGGTGATGGCGCGAGATCGCGGCGGCATGGACGTGCTCATGGAACCGTCGCGATTCGTTCGGGAACTGCCGGGCGACTGCTACGAGAAATGGGTGATCGGATCACCGGAATAAGAGGCGGCTCGACAGCACGACTCGCAGTCCGTCGAGGCGCTCGACCAGCCCGAAGGTCTGCGTCGCCGAGAGCCGCATGCGCACGTCTTCCGTTACGAACCATTGCAGCATCAGACCGGCATCGTTTCCGCGGCTGGTCCTCTTGCTGAGGAAACTCCCTTCCTCTCTCGCCGAGGTGGCGATGCTGGAGCTGGCGGCCAGGAGAAGATCGATTCGCGGGGCAATTCTCCGTCCCGCGGCGATCTGAATCCACCCCTGACCGTATTGCGATTCCTCCGGCAAACGGGCGCGGGCGCCCACGAAACCGGCTCGCAGGTAGCCCGTCCAGGGCCGCACATCCTCACCCGCCGCGATCGCGTACGTCACCGAGAGGCGATCGGCTCCGTCGCTGATCGAGAGCACCGGGTCGTCCACCTTCGCGGTTCGCAGATAGCCGACGCGCAACGTGGCATCGCCCTGAAGGAAATCATGAGAGAGATCGACGAAGACCGCGGCCCCGGCGACGCCGCGGTTGCGCAACTCGCCGCTGCCCAGCGCCGGCGCATACTCGACGATGCGGTACGGAATCTCCGCCCCATAGGCCAGGCGCGCCGACGGAGCCCAGGAGACCCGAAGGTGCGCGGTCACGAACCGGAGGTCGCCCGGAATCCGCTGGGAGGGGCCCTCGCTGTGGTACGCGTCCGCGTCGAAACTCGATATCTCGAGCTCTGCCGACATCGCTCGCGCCGGAAGCCGCTCGAGCGACGTGTTCGCCGTCAGCGGATCCGTCGCGGCGGGCGCCGCGAGCAGCAGCAAGGCCAGCCCTGAAAGCCAGTGCCGGCTCTGCATCAGCGCTTCAATTCCAGCGAATCGACCACGCTGCCGTCGAGGTCGTGGCTGGTGAGTCTGAGCCGTTCCCCGGCGATCGACACCAGGGTATAGCCGTGACGATTCTTCACGAAGGCTGTGAACTTCTGCCTGCGAAAGTTGCTGAACCGCGCCCCGCCACCACCTTCGGTGATGTAGACCACGCCCTTGCAGCGCGGAACGCCGAAATCACAGATCGGGTGCGTCCGCTCGTAGAGGTGAGCATTCCCGGAGAAGACGATATCGACGCCGTATCGTTCGAAGAGCGGCCCGAGGATCATGCGGACGAAGGCATTCGACCGATCGGAGCTGTAGGGCGGCTGGTGGACATAGACGAACTTCCAGGTGGCCTCGCTCTCCTCGAGCTGCCGGCGCAGCCAGCCGTACTGCAGCGAGCCGGCGCCGAACGACGAGGTCTCGATGTCGACGCTGACGAAAAGCGCATGCCCGTGGCGGAAGGAGTAGAAGCGGCTCCCGGCGCTCGTGCCGCTCGAGGGAAGGACGAAGTTGCGCAGCAGAGGCGCGCCCCGCTCCGTGACCGTGTCGTGATTACCGAACGTCGGCAGCACCGCGGCCTGGCGGAGAAAGGGGGCGAAGGGCCGGAAGTACTCGTCGTCGTAGAGGTCATCCGATCCGGCCGGATAGACGACGTCGCCGGTGTGAATGGCGAAATCGGGTTCCGCTTCGACCAGGCGCTCCGCGATCACGGCCGGAATGAACCGGCGATTGGTGTCGCCAATGACAGCGAACGTGAATTCCTGCTGCGACTCGTCGCGCGGGGAACGGAAGCGCGACTCCGGCGCCAGAGCCACACCACCCGAGAAGACGCGGTACCGGTAGAGCGCCCCGGGAACGAGTCCATCGAGCGTGACGCGATGCTCGGTGAGCGCGTCGGTGCTCTGAAGCGTGGTCCACTCCTCGGAACCGTCGAGGGCATAGTCGACGCGCGAATCGGCGGGAACGTCCGTGCGCCAGGCAATGGCCACGGATCGGTCGTCCGGACGGCCGAGATACGGTCCGCGCGTGATCGTGACCGCCTGTGCCGAGGCGGTGAAAAGGGCCAGGACGATCGCCAACGCTGTACGACGCATGCTGCTGCTCATTCTCCCCGACGACTGACGCCGGACGCCTTGTAGGATCAGAATATCCTATGCACCTTCTATTGATCTCCAGCTCGAACGTCCATGGCTACGGCTACCTCGATCACGCCGAGCCCGACATCAAATCGTTCCTCGGTTCTGGCAGGAAGGCGGGCTTCGTCCCGTTCGCTCTTCGGGATCGCGAGGGCTACACCGCCAAAGTCCGTGAACGCCTAGGCCTGATGGGATACGAGGTGTCGCAGATTCAGGGGAAATCGGATCTCGACGGCATCGACGCGATCTTCGTCGGTGGCGGAAACACCTGGCGGCTGCTCGACGAGTTGTACGAGCGGAAGATGCTCGACGCCATTCGAGATCGCGTGCGGAAGGGACTCCCCTACATCGGATCGAGCGCCGGGACGAACATCGCCGCGCCGACGATCAAGACCACGAACGACATGCCCATCGTTCAGCCGCCCTCGTTCGACGCCCTCGGTCTCGTTCCGTTTCAGATCAATCCGCACTATCTCGATCCCGAACCGGACTCGAAGCACAAGGGCGAGACGCGGGAGGAGCGCATCCGCGAGTTCCTCGAGGAGAACACAACGCCGGTCGTCGGGCTGCGTGAAGGGACGATGCTGCGCGTGACCGACGGGAAGACCCTGCTGGTGGGCTTGCGCCCGGCGCGGATCTTCCGGCGCGGACAAGATCCGGTGGAGGTGGAGCCGGGGAACGTCATCCCGGGCCTTTAGCGAGGGATCCGGGAGGGTGGGCGGCGCGATCTCGTGCCCCCCGGCCACCCGGATTCCTCGCTACGCTCGGAATGACTAAAAGCCTTCCAGCAGGTTCGCCACCAGGCTCTCCGCGAACCGCACGGCGATCTCCCGGATGGCGCGGCTCTCCTGGTCGAACGCGTCGGTGGTCTGCAGGTTCACCTTGTAGTTCTCGACGAAACGGTACTGATCGTTCTTCCAGAGGACCTTGTCCTCGTTGCGGCGGTCCACGAGCTCGATGTTCGCGGTGATGGAGATCTGGTAGTCGGTTGCCCTCCCCTGCTCGAATCCGACGCCCACGAGGTTGAACGTGTCGATCGATCCGCGCAGGACGACGTGCGCCTCCTTCGGATCGCTCACCAGCCGCATCCGCCCCCGCGACACCAGCTCCTCGGCCACCGCCTGCGTGAATCGCTGCTCGATCTCCACGCGCGTGGTCCGGTTCACGAACGTCGGGATGTTGATGATGCGGATCGACGGGTCGAGCACGTTCCCGCGACCGACCAGGTTGTATCCGCACCCGCTGACGAGCAGCAGCAGCGCCAATCCTGTGAGCCCCGGGCCCCGAGCGCCCTCTCGCCCTCTCATCGCACCACCACGTTCACCAGCTTGCCGGGCACGTAGATCGTCTTCACCACGGTCTTTCCCGCGACCCATGACTGCACTTTCTCATTCTTCTGCACTGCTGCCATGACCACATCCTCAGCCGGCGGATTCGGCACCTCGATCTGGCCGCGCAGCTTGCCGTTGACCTGCACGACGATCGTCACCACGTCCTCCTGCATCAGGGCCGGATCGGCGACGGGCCACTTTGACGTCAGCACGAACGGCTTCTCCCCGAACATTTCCCACATCTCCTCGGTCATGTGGGGAGCGAACGGATGGAGGAGCTTGAGCAGCACGAGGTAGGCCTCGCGCAACCCGCCGGCATGCTCCAGGTGATCGCCGAGGAGGTTCGAGAACTCCATCAGCGAGGAGATGGCGGTGTTGAACTCGAACCGCTCGAAGCGCCGCGTCACGCCGTCGATGGCCTGATGCATCTTTCTGAGCACGGCGGCAGGCGCCGGTGGAGCGCCGCCACTGGTGGCGCCGTCACGAATCTGGATGCCCATGTTCCAGACCCGCACCAGGAACCGGTATGCCCCGACCACGCCCTCCTCGGACCACGGCGCCTCCTTCTCCGGCGGCGCGATGAACAGCGTGTAGACGCGCTGCGTGTCCGCGCCGTAGCGCGCGATCAGCTCGTCGGGAGGCACGACATTGAAGCGCGACTTCGACATCTTGCCGGTCTCCGGCACCAGCTCCAGGCCGCCGCGGTACGGCTTGCCCGCGCGCCACTCCACCTCGCCGAGCGGAACCCATGAATTGCCCTGGGCCGGGTCGCGATAACCCTCTTTGGTGATCATTCCCTGGTTGAAGAGCCGCGTGAACGGCTCCTCCACGTCGACCAGGCCGAGGTCATGGAGAGCGCGGCAGATGAACCGGGCGTAGAGCAGGTGGAGGATGGCGTGCTCGATGCCGCCGATGTACTGATCCACCGGCAGCCAGGCGTTGGCCAGCTTGGAGTCGAAGATGCGGGTCGTATCGCGCGGCGAGAGGTATCGCGCGTAATACCACGAGGAATCGACGAACGTGTCCATCGTGTCGGTCTCGCGGCGTGCGGCCCCGCCGCACTTCGGGCACTTCGCGTTCACGAAGGCCTCGTGCTTCGCCAGAGGATTGCCTTCGCGCCCGGTGAACGGCACATCGACCGGCAACTCGACCGGCAGCTCTTCTTCCGGCACCGGCACAAGTCCGCACCGGTCGCAGTACAGCATCGGAATCGGCGTGCCCCAGTAGCGCTGCCTCGAGATCAGCCAGTCGCGCAGTCGATACCGGACGGTCTTGTTCCCGATGCCGAGGCGCTCGACTTCGTCGCCGATGCGCTCGATGGCCGCGGGCGGTGTCAGCCCCGTGATCAGACCGGAGTCGACGATGCGCGCCGAGTCGTCCTTCGCCGTGAAGGCCTCGACCATCGACAGCGGCCAGCCGGGCGGCGTCTCGTTCATGGCGATGACGATCCGGACCGCCAGGCCGTACTGCTTTGCGAACTCGAAGTCGCGCTGATCGTGCGCCGGCACCGACATGATCGCGCCCGTGCCGTACTGCATGAGCACGAAGTTGCCCAGCCAGATCGGGATCTCCTCCTTCGTAAAGGGATTGATCGCGTACTTTCCGGTGAAACGCCCTTCCTTCCCCGTCTCCTGCCGCTCGAGATTGCTCTGATTACGCACCTCGGCGATCCACTTCTCGATCGCGGCGCGGTCGGGGTGGTCGCTGATGAGCTTCGCGACATCAGGGTGCTCCGGCGCGAGGACCAGGAACGTCGCGCCGAAGATCGTGTCGGGCCGCGTGGTGAAGATCCGGATCGAGCGGCCCAGCACCGGGATCGGGAAGTCGATGTCGGCGCCGGCCGAGCGCCCGATCCAGTTGCGCTGCATCGTCTTCACCTTGTCCGGCCAGTGCTCCAGCGCATCGAGTCCGGCATCGAGCCGATCCGCGTAGTCGGTGATCTTGAAGAACCACTGCTCGAGATCGCGCTGCACCACTTCCGCGCCGCACCGCTCACAGCGGCCGTCGATCACCTGCTCGTTCGCCAGCACCGTCTGATCCTGCGGGCACCAGTTCACCGGCGCTTTCCCGCGATAGGCGAGGCCGCGGCGGTAGAGCTGCAGGAACAGCCACTGGTTCCACCGGTAGTAGCCGGGGTGGCACGAGGCGATCTCCTTCGACCAGTCGTAGATGATTCCCCACCGCTCGAACTGCTTCTTCTCGCGGGCGATGTTGGAGAGCGTCCACTCGCGCGGATGGATCCCGCGCTTGATCGCCGCGTTCTCGGCCGGGA
This sequence comes from Thermoanaerobaculia bacterium, assembly GCA_035544675.1. Taxonomy (GTDB): domain Bacteria; phylum Acidobacteriota; class Thermoanaerobaculia; order Gp7-AA8; family Gp7-AA8; genus DATKCA01. The sequence continues at coordinate 20,666 of DATKCA010000286.1, forward strand.
GGCCGAACGCGTCCCATCCCATCGGGTTGAGAGCGGCGCGCCCCTGCATCCTCAGATACCGGTAGAGCGCATCGCCGAGGATGTAGTTGCGTCCGTGTCCGACGTGGAGGTCGCCGGAGGGATACGGAAACATGTTCAGCATGTAGAACTTGTTTCCGGACGCGGTGACGCCGGTCTCCGCGACCCTCGCGTCAGCCCATTTCTGCTGCCACTTCTCTTCGATGTCCCCGGGGCGGTATTGCATATGAGGCGCGCAGTATA
>DATKCA010000287.1:0-3006 GCA_035544675.1 Thermoanaerobaculia bacterium
ATCCGCAGGGTGACCGAGCAGAGCGCGGCCCGCCCGCCGAAACGGCGCGTCAGGTCCGAAACGGCGATCACCGGTTCAGCGGCGGTCATTGGGGATGGTCGTGTGACGCCATCGTACCCCGTCGGGCCAATCCGCGGCTAGGGCGGCGCTCGACGCCGCAGGATCAGCGAGTCGCGGCCCCCAGACAGTGGGCCGCCCCACCAGATTCCGGCGACGCCGCAAGCGGTGTCGTCCCCGACGGCTGAAGACTTGCAGGCATATCCGCAGTGATGACGGCCGAAACGACCGAGCCTTCGGATGAGATCGCGCCGACCGGAATCCCCGGACTCGATGAAATCGTGCGCGGCGGAGTGCCGAAGCACCAGATGTATTTCATCCAGGGTGACCCTGGAGCGGGGAAGACCACGCTTTCATTCCAGTTCCTCATGGAAGGCGTCCGCCGCGGTGAGAAGGCGATGTATGTCACGCTCTCGGCTTCGGCACGGGACCTCCAACGCGTGGCGAGGTCGCATGGGTGGGACCTCACAGGCGTCCATATTCACGAACAATTCAAAGTGGACGGCGGCTCTGACACCACGATCTTCCGGCCGGCCGACCTCGAGCTCGCGAAGACCGTCAGGGCGATTCTCGACTCGATCGAGGCTCACCAGCCGGAGCGAGTGGTCATCGACTCGCTCGGCGAAATCCGGCTGCTGTCGGACAGTCTGGTCCGGTATCGGAAGCAGCTGCTGGCGATGAAGGAGTTCTTCCGCGAGCGAAGCATCACGGCGCTCGTGCTCGATTCGGCCGGCACCCTCGAATCCGAGATCCAGGGCCTGGCCGAGGGCGTGATCGTGCTCAGAGTTTCCGCTCCGCTGTACGGCGAAACGAGAAGGAGTATCGAAGTGGTGAAGCTGCGCGGTGTCGGGTTCCGGAGCGGCGGTCATGACTTCACGATCGCGAAGGGCGGACTCGTTGTCTTTCCGCGCCTGAGCGCAGGTCAGCACGTCGTCAGCCGGGATTCCCGTGTCATGCAGAGCGGCGTCGACAGCATCGACGGGCTCGTCGGTGGCGGACTCGAACGTGGATCGGCGACGCTGATCATGGGACCGGCGGGCGTGGGAAAGTCTTCACTGGCAATGCAGTTTGCCGCGACCGCGGCTGCGAGCGGCGAGCGCGTCGCTTTCTTCATTTTCGAGGAACATCGCACCATCTTCGTGAAACGATGTGCTTCCCTCGGATTCGATGTGGAGGCCCTCTCGAAATCGGGCAATCTGTTGATTCATCAGATCGATCCCGCCGAGATGTCCCCCGGAGAATTCGCCTACGCGGTGCGCACAGCCGTCGAAACGAAAGGCTCCTCCATGGTGGTGATCGACAGCTTGAACGGCTATTTCAACGCCATGCCGCAAGAGCACTATCTGACGTTGCACCTGCACGAGCTCTTGAGCTATCTCACCGACGCCGCCGTCACGACGATCGTCATCGTCTCCCAGCATGGAGCGGTCGGGCAGGTGTCGTCACCCGTGGACGTGAGCTATCTGGCCGACTCGGTCATTCTGCTCCGGTACTACGAAACGCGTGGCGCATTCGGCCGGGCGATCTCGATGCTGAAGAAGCGGACGAGCGCTCACGAGCAGTCGGTCCGCGAATATCACCTGACGCCAAGTGGTGTCCGCCTCGGTCCTGTGCTGCATGGGTTTCGAGGCATCCTCGCGGGAATGCAGGCCTCCGAAGGCCCCTCGGAAGAGCAGAAGCCGAACGTCCCGACGCCGAACGTCCCGACGCCTCCCTGATTCGACGGTCAACGTGGATCAGCGCTTCGGAGCGGAAGCGTGATCACGAACTCTGATCCCCTCCCGATGCCCTCGCTGAACGCCTCGATCTTCCCCTCGTGGCGTTCGACGAGATGCTTCACGATCGCCAGTCCCAGCCCGAGCCCGCGGTATTCGCCGACGGTGATCTCGCCGGCTTCTGCCTGCCGGTATCGTTCGAAGACGTGAGGCAACAGCTCACCCGGGATGCCGCGACCCGTATCGCGAACGCGGATGACCGCCGAGCGGTCGAGGCGCTCCAGCGACACGTGCACCGAGCCGCCGCGAGGGGTGAATTTGATGGCGTTGGAGACGACGTTCCAGCCGACTTGCTGAAGGCGGCTGGCGTCGGCCCAGGCCGTCAGCGGCTCGTTGCAGATGTCGGAGCTGAGCTGCACGCCCTCCAGCGCGGCTGAAGGACGAAATGTCGCGACGACGTTGGCGACGACGGGCCCGAGCTCGATCACCTCCGGGTCGATCATCACCTTCCCGGCGATGATGCGCGACACGTCCATCAGGTCTTCGATGATGTGCGCCTGCACCTTCGTGCTCGACTCGATCATCGAAAGAGCGTCCGCCGCCTGGGCGGGGTCGATCTCGCCCATCTTCAACATCTGAATCCAGCCGCTGATCGCGGTCATCGGCGATCGCAGCTCATGTCCGAGCGTCGCGAGGAATTCATCTTTCGCGCGATCCGCCTGTTCATGCGCCCGCTCAATTTCCCGCGTTGCCTCGGCGAGCGTCTCCAGCAGCCGCTTGACTTCATACTGGCGACGCCGGCTGCGTAGAGCGGCATCGATCGCCGTCTTGAACGTTGCGAGCCCGAGCGGCCGCTCGAGCAGCACGAGGTGAGCGTTTCGCCCGAGCAGCTCCACTGCCGGCTCGCTTTCCGAGTCCACGTTGTGCCCGAGCAGCAGGACGGGGAGCTCCGACCACGGCTCCTGATCATCGAGCACCTGCTGCAGTTGCGCGACCCCGTCATCCGCAAAAGCTTCCGATGTGATCAACACCGCCCCCGCCCCACTCCTGATCTCGGCAACCAATGCCGCGAGATCATCGAACGCGGCCACTTCCAGTCCCGCTTCGCTCAGGATGCGCGTGACGAGCGAAGCGTCGTCACCCGTTGGAGCGACGACCAGAACCCGTTCCGCGCGTGCACGATCAGCGGACCGGCGATCGAGACCCTCCGTCATCGTCGTGTCGATCACTCCCT
>DATKCA010000288.1:0-37855 GCA_035544675.1 Thermoanaerobaculia bacterium
CCGGGTGCTGCGCAGCATGGCGCGCCTCTTTCTTGGCGCGGCATGGTGCGCCGCTAACCCGGGACCTAAACGAGGCGTCTCCGCACCGTCAGCGCCGCGCGCGCGTCGGCGCCTCGTTTAGGTCCCGGGTCTGCGCAGCACCACGCCGCTGAAGGAGCGGCGTGCTGCGGCGCGCCCGGGATGACAATTTTCTATGTGCCAGTTGAAAGTAGTCGTCCATGACCGCCTCCACGCCCATCCGCCGCGCACTCGTCTCCGTCTCCGACAAGACGGGACTTGCGGACCTCGGGAAATTCCTCGCGGCGCGGGGCGTCGAGATCCTCTCGACCGGCGGATCGGCCAAGGCCCTCCGCGATGCGGGCGTGGCGGTGACGGAAGTCTCCGACTACACCGGCTTTCCCGAGATGATGGACGGGCGCGTGAAGACGCTGCAGCCCAAGATCCATGGCGGCATCCTGGCGCGGCGCGATGCGTCCGGGCATGTCGAGGCCATGCAAAAGCACGGCATCAAGCCGATCGATCTCGTCGTCATCAATCTCTATCCGTTCGAGGCGACGGTGGCCAAGGGCGCCGGCTTCGAGGAGTGCATCGAGAACATCGACATCGGCGGGCCCGCGCTCATCCGCGCCGCGGCCAAGAACCACGATTTCGTCGCCGTCGTCACCGATCCCGCCGACTACGCCGCGCTGATGGAGGAGATGAAGGCGAACGATGGCGCCGTCGGCGCGGATTTGAGGAAGCGCCTCGCCGCCTCGGCCTATGCGCGCACCGGCGCCTACGACGCCGCGATCTCGCAATGGTTCGCGCGCCAGTTGGGCGAGGAGTTCCCGCAGCGCCTCGTGCTCGGCGGCGTGCGGCGCCAGGCCCTCCGCTACGGCGAGAACCCGCATCAGCGCGCGGCGTTTTACACCGACGGCACGGGCCGGCCCGGCATCGCGACGGCCCAACAGGTGCAGGGCAAGGAGCTTTCGTTCAACAATTTGAACGACGCCGACGCCGCCTACGAGCTCGTGGCCGAGTTCGACCGGCCGGCGATCGTGATCGTGAAGCACGCCAATCCCTGCGGCGTGGCCACGGCGGATTCCTGCGCCGATGCCTGGGAGAAGGCGCTGGCCTGCGATCCGGTGAGTGCCTTCGGCGGCATCATCGCGCTCAACCGCACGCTCGACGGCGCCGCCGCCGCCAAGATCGCCGAGATTTTCTCGGAGGTGATCATCGCGCCCGATGCCGATGACGCCGCGAAAGCCGTTCTGGCGAAGAAGAAGAATCTCCGCCTCCTTCTCACCGGCCGCATGCCGAATCCCAAGGACGAGGGCTGGATCATCCGCTCGCTCTCGGGTGGCTATCTCGTGCAAAGCCGCGACAAATCGGTGATCGAGGGCGAGCTCAAGGTCGTGACGAAGCGCCTGCCGACCAAGACCGAGATCGCCGATCTCATGTTCGCGTTCACCGTCTGCAAGCACGTGAAATCCAACGCCATCGTCTATGTGAAGGACCGCGCCACGGTCGGCATCGGCGCCGGGCAGATGAGCCGCGTCGACTCGGCGCGCATCGCCGTCGCGAAAGCGGCCGAGACGGCGAAGGCCGCCGGCAAGTCGGCCAACCCCGTCGTCGGCTCGGTCGTGGCCTCGGATGCGTTCTTCCCGTTCGCCGACGGCCTCCTCGCCGCGGCCGACGCAGGCGCCACCGCCGTGATTCAGCCCGGCGGCTCGGTGCGCGACGACGAGGTGATCAAGGCCGCCGACGACAAGGGCCTGGCCATGGTGTTCACCGGCCAGCGCCACTTCCGCCACTGACGCTCGGCAAGAGCCGAGCTTACGGCCAAATCGCAAAGGGCGATTTGGCAGCCGCGCAATCTCCCCAAACCTGTCGTCCCCGCGAAAGCGGGGACCCATGCCGACGCATGCAAGCTGGTCTAACGTCCGGCGCGGCGCCGCCGCCCGAAATGCTCGACACCCCGTTGCCGGAGAGATGGGTCCCCGCTTTCGCGGGGACGACAGGACGAGGTTGTCTGCTAAATTCAGGGGCAGTTCGCGTCTTCATCTCTGAGAGGGGTCCATGTCCATCGCAAAAGAATTCCGCGACTTCATCAACCGCGGCAGCGTCGTCGATCTCGCCGTGGGTGTCGTCATCGGTGCCGCGTTCGGCAAGATCGTGGCCTCGTTCGTCGGCGACGTGCTGATGCCGCCGATCGGCCTGCTCTTGGGCGGGATCGATTTCTCCAACATCGGTATCACGCTGAAGCAGGCGGTGGGCGGCGATCCCAAAACCGCGGTGGTGCTGCGCATCGGCACCTTCATCAACCAGATCATCGATTTCGCGATCGTGGCCTTCGCGATCTTCATGGTGGTGAAGGGCTTCAACTATCTCCGCCGGAAAGAGGCCGAGAAGCCGCCCGCGGCACCGCCGGGGCCGACCGAGGACCAGAAGCTGCTCGGCGAAATCCGCGATATCCTGAAGGCGAAGTAGGGCGCGCGCTGCGCGCCCCTACCCGTTCGGGCGCTTCACCAAATCCTTCCACGCGGCCTTGGAGCCGAGGCCCTTGCGGTGGAAATAGACGAGGCGCGCGAACGCCTGCATCGGGCGCGTGCCGAGCATGAGGTTCGCGAGCCAGTTGGGCGGGCCCACATCGAGCGCGCGGCGCAGCCAGCGCTTGACGCGGAATTTCGGATAGAGCCGCGGCAGCGTCAGCGCCGGATCGGGCGCCTTGCCGGCGAGGTGATCGGCGATGGCCTCGGCCGCGCGCGCGCCGAAGTCGAGCGCGGTGAAGATACCGCCGGCGGTGAGCGGCGAGACCATACCGGCCGAATCGCCGATGAGGATCACGCGCCCCCGCGCCGCCGGCCGCACGATGCCGCCGACCGGGATGACGCCGCTCCGCCGCTCGGCCAATTGCGCGCCGCCGAAATCGAACAGCGTCTTCACGCGCGCGAGGAAGGCCTCGAACTCCGGCCGGTCCGCGCGCTTGGCGGCGATGCCGACCTGTGTCACGCCGACGCCCGGCACGACCCAGCCGATATAGCCGGGCGCCAGCGCGCGATCGAGAAAGGTGTGCAGCAGGTTCGCCTCGACGCCGCGCACGCCGGTGAACTCCGCCTCGAGGCCGACGAGGAAGCGGCGATTGCGCCCGAGGCCGGCGTGCTCGGCGACGGCGGACTTGGCGCCGTCGGCGCCGAGCAGCCACGACGCTTCGATCGCGCCGCCGCCCGCGCCGATGTGGACCGCTTCGCTTTCTTGCCGCAGCGACTGGATCGGGGCGGTGTAGCGGATCGCGGCGCCCGCGCGCGCCGCCTCGCCCGCGAGCCAGCGCAGCATTCCGGGCGTGTCGGTGACGTAGAACGCGTAGCCCGGCGAGAAGAGATCGGTGCGCTTCAGCGAGGGCGAATAGAGGCGCACGCCCGGCACCTCGCGCCAGAGCTCGCGCGGAACGGGCCCGTTTTGCGCGGTCAAGAGATCGAACGCTTCCTTCACCAGGATGCCGGTCGTGTGGAGGGGCCGGCCGGGCTCGGCCTTCCGCTCGAGCACGACGACCTTCAGCCCGCGCTCCGCCGCGCGGCGCGCGGCGGTGAGGCCCGCGAAGCCGGCGCCGGCGATGGCGAGATCGAACCGCTCGGCCATGCGCGTGCTACGCCGCCCGCGGCTGGCGCGGCGCCTTCACCATCAGCATCAGGATGCCGCCGACGAGGATGAAGGGCAGCACCGTCGCCATGCCGAGGCGCTGATCGCCGGTGAGATCGATGACGGTCGCGACCGTGATCGGGCCCAGGAACGAGATCGCCTTGCCCGACAGCGTGAGCAATCCGAACATCTCGGTTTGCTTGTCGGGCGGCGCCATGCGCGCCATCAGCGAGCGCGCCGCCGCCTGCACCGGCCCGAAGAAGAGCCCGATCGCGGCGCCCAAGATCCAGAACCACAAGGTGCTGGTGATCAGCAGCAGCGGGATGCCGAGCAGGAAGATCGCGACGACCCCGAGCAGGATCGTGGGCTTCGAGCCGACGATGTCGTCCATCCACGCGAAGCCGAACGCGCCCGCCGCCGCCGTGACGTTCAGCAGGATACCGAACATGATGATCTCGTTCTGCGCGAGGCCGAACACGGCGGCGGCGAAGATTCCGCCGAACGTGAACAGCGTGTTGATGCCCTCCATGAACAGCAGGCGCGCGATCAGGAAGCGGCCGATCTGCCTGTATTTCCGCACCTCGCGCACCGTATCGGCGAGCTGCTTCAGGCCCTCGCGGATCGCGCGGCCCGGCGGCAGGCGCTCGCCCGCAATGTCGGGCGTCAGGAAGAACAGCGGCAGGCTGAACACGATGAGCCAGATCGCGACCAGCGGCCCCACCGTGCGCACGTGCTCGGCCGCGGCCTTGTCGAGGCCGAAGGGCGGTGTTTCCGGCTGGATGAAGACGAACAGCGCGAGGGCCAGGCAGCTCAACCCGCCGAGATAGCCGAGGCCCCAGCCCCAGCCCGAGACGCGTCCCACATGCGAGGACTTCACGAGGCCGGGCAGCATCGCGTTGTAGAACGACATGCTGATTTCGAACGCGATGATCGAGACGGCGACGCAGACGAGCGACAGCGCCACCGAGCCGCCGCCCGGCTTCGCCCACCAGAGGGCGAAAGACGACACGGCGATGATGAGGCTCAGCACGAGCAGCCACGGCTTCCGGCGCCCGCCGCGATCGGCGATGGCGCCGAGCACCGGGCTCAGCAATGCGATGACGATGGCCGAGCCGCCCATCGTCCAGCCCCACCACGTCGCGCCCTTCTCGGCGTTCGGCGCCACGCCCTGCGTGAAATAGGTGGCGAAAACGAAGGTGGTGACGAGCGTGATGTAGGGCGAGTTCGCCCAGTCGTACATGCACCAGGCGAAGATCGCGCGCCGGCGCACGCCGGGCACGGCGGCGCCGCGCGAAAGCGCAGGGGCGGCGGGCGATCCGGCGGCGGCTTCGGCGCTCATGAGCGGCCCTTCGTGGTGCACGCGGAAACGCAGAGGCGGCCAGCAAGCACCGCATCTCCGCGTGCCGATGTCTTAGCGCGCATCGCGCGTCAAATACACACGCTTGTCGTCATTGCATTGCGCCGCCCCGGCCGGATACTGGCGCCTCATCGCCGGGAAGGAACCGCCGCCATGCTCGTCACCACCACCAACACGCTGCAGGACCGCAAGATCAAGGATTACTTCGGCATCGTCAGCGGCGAGGCGATCTTGGGCGCCAACATCTTCAAGGATCTCTTCGCCGGCATCCGCGACATCGTCGGCGGCCGATCGAAGGCCTACGAGAACGAGCTGCGCAAGGCCAAGGCGACGGCGCTCGACGAGATGATCGCGCAGGCGCAGGACTACGGCGCCAATGCCGTGATCGGCGTCGACCTCTCCTACGAGGCGATCGGCTCCAGCAATTCGATGCTGATGGTGGTGGCGACCGGCACGGCCGTGCGCGTCGAAGGCGAGCCCGCCCCCGCCGCCCGCGCCGCGGATGCGCCAGGCGGCAAGCGGCCGTGGGGCGGGTGAGGCACAGCGTGCTCTGAAAGCCTTCCCCCGCTTGCGGGAGAAGGTTGGATGGGGGACGGGCCGCAGGAATATCGCCGACGCCCTACGCGCTCGCCGACCCCCATCCCGCTTCCCCCGCAAGCGGGGGAAGAGCAGAAAGAAGACCCGCCCACCGCGATCTCAGGATCCCACCAGCGCCCTGAGCTGCCTGTTCGCCACCGCGAGCATCGCGAGGTCGGTGGTGCCGGCGGCGCGCACGTCGTCGACGAGCTTGGCGGCTTGGGCCACGAGGGCGCCGCGCTCCTTGGCCCAGGCTTCGATGCGATCCTCCCCCTCGCCCGACGCGAGAATCGCGCGCGTGAGCGCGAATTGGTGGCCGTAGAGATCGTCGACGATGGCGGCGAGCGCCATCCTGTCCCAGTGCTGGGCGGTGGCGCTGCGGAGGTTCGACGCCGCATCGCGCAGCCAATCGAGGCCGAAGCGGCCGCCGACCGGGAAATAGACCCGCGCGACCGAGGCGGGATCGCCGCCCATGCCGTTGGCAAGGCGCACGATCTCGGCGAGGCCGACGAGGCGCGGCAGCAAGGCGAGGCGCGTGGCGAGCGGCGGCGCGAATCCGGCCTTAATCTGGCCTTCGATATCGGCCGAAAGCGCCGCGCTGGCATCGGCGGGCAAGAGTGAGGGCAGTGCCTCGGCCAACGCCGCGAGCGGCGCGCGATAGCGCTCGATCTCGGCCGCCATCGCGATCGGGCGCACAGCATGCTGCAGGAACCATTTCGCTGCGCGCTTGGCGAAGCGGCCGGCCTCGAGTAGCGCCCGCACCTGGCGCTCGGCCGGCACTTTGCCGTCATGCGCCTCGATGTTGGTCCAGATGGCGCGGAGATCGAACGCGTCGCGGCCCAGGATATAGCCGCGCGCGATGTCGGCCGCGGCGGCGCCGGTCTCGCCCTCGACCTCGTGGATGAACGTGATGCCGGCGCGGTTGATGATGCTGTTGGTCGTATGCGTCGCCACGATCTCGCGGCGGAGACGATGCGCGAGGGCCGCGTCGCGATAGCGCTCCCGCAGCACGCCGGGGAAATAGCGCAGCAGATCGCCGGCGAGATGCGGATCGTCGGGCAGATCCGAGTTCAAGAGCGCGTCGTAGAGCGCGATCTTCGAGTATGCGAGCAGCACGGCCATCTCGGGCCGCGTCAACCCCTCGCCCGCGGATTGGCGCTCGGCCATGACTTCGTCGTCGGGCAGGAACTCGACCGCGCGGTCGAGCCGGCCCGCCTTCTCCAGCGCCTTCATGAAGCGCCAGTGGCGATCGAGCGCCGCCGGCGCGATGCGGCTCGAGACCGAGAGACACCCGGTCTGGAGATAGTTGTCGCGCAGCACCAGCTCGCCGACCTCGTCGGTCATCTCCGCCAGAAGCTTGTTGCGCGCGGCCAGCGTGAGCGCGCCTTCGGCCATCGGCTTCGATAGCAGGATCTTGATGTTCACCTCGTGGTCGGAGCAATCGACGCCGGCGGAATTGTCGATGGCGTCGGTGTTGATTCGGCCGCCTTTGCCGCCGGCGCCGAGGCGCGCATATTCGACGCGGCCGCGCTGCGTCATGCCGAGATTGGCGCCCTCGGCGATCACCTTGGCGCGGAGCTCGCGCCCGTCGACGCGGATCGCGTCGTTGGCGCGGTCGCCGACCTCGGCGTGACGCTCGTCGGCCGATTTCACATAGGTGCCGATACCGCCGAAATAGAGCAGATCGCATTCGGCGGCGAGCAGCGTGCGCATGAGATTGATCGGCGAGAGCCAATCCTTGTCGAGGCCGAAGCGGCGCTTCATCTCGGGCGAGATCGGAACCGCCTTGGCGCTGCGCTCGAACACGCCGCCGCCCTTCGAGATCAGCGCCTTGTCGTAATCGGCCCAGGACGAGCGCGGCAGATCGAAGAGGCGCTTGCGTTCGATGAAGCTCTTGCCCGCATCGGGCTCGGGATCGATGAAGATGTGGCGGTGATCGAACGCCGCCATGAGCCGGATGTGCGGCGAGAGCAGCATGCCGTTGCCGAAGACGTCGCCCGACATGTCGCCGATGCCGATGACGGTGAAGTCCTGGCTCTGCGTGTCGATGCCCATCTCGCGGAAATGGCGCATGACCGAGATCCAGGCGCCCTTGGCCGTGATGCCCATCTTCTTGTGGTCGTAGCCGGCCGACCCGCCCGACGCGAACGCGTCACCGAGCCAGAAGCCGTACTCCGCGGAAACGCCGTTGGCGATGTCCGAGAACGTGGCCGTGCCCTTGTCGGCGGCCACGACCAGATACGGATCGTCGGGATCGCGCCGCACGACATCGGGCGGAGCGATCACTTCATCGCCCCGCAGGTTGTCGGTGATGTCGAGCATGCCGCGCAGCAGCGTCTTGTACGAGGCGATGCCTTCCCTGCCGTACGTCTCGCGGTCGGCCGATGGATTCTTGACGACGAATCCGCCCTTCGACCCCATCGGAACGATCACCACATTCTTGACGTTCTGCGCCTTCATGAGACCGAGGATCTCGGTGCGGAAGTCCTCGCGGCGGTCGGACCAGCGGATGCCTCCGCGAGCAACCTTGCCTGCCCGCAGGTGAATCCCTTCCATGAACGGCGCGTAGACGAAGATCTCGAACATCGGCCGCGGCAGCGGCAGCTCCCTGATCCCCGCCGAGTCGAACTTGAACGAGACGTAGCTCTTCCGCTCCCCATTGGCCTCGCGCTGGTAGTAGTTGGTCCGCAGCGTCGCCTCGATCAGAGTGACGTAAAGGCGGAGGATCCGATCCTCGTCGGGGTTGCTGACCGTCTCCAGCGCGTCCGAGATCTGCGAGCGGAGCGACATGGTCGCGAGATACCGGCCGCCCTGGGCGGTCGCCCCGGCGGCGCGCAACGCAGGCGGGCCCTGCTCAGGATCGAAGTGCGTCGCGAACAGCTTGACGATCATCCGGGCGATCTCCGGATTGTTCGCCAGCGATGACTGGATGTACGCCTCGCTCAGGTTGACGCCGATCTGGCGGATGTACTTGCAGTACGCGCGCAGGATGACGATCTCGTGCCACTCCAGCTCGGCTGCCAGGACGAGCCGGTTGAAGCCGTCGTTCTCGACATCCCGCTGCCACGCGCGGATGAACGTGTCCTGGAACTTCTGCTTGACGGGGCGAAGATCGTCCTGCATCCCCTCCGCGGACAGGCTGAAATCGCGGATGCGGACCGGCTCGGAAACGCCGAGAGGCTGCACCTCGTACGGCACCTCGGACTCGACCTTGACGCCCATGTTCTCCAGCCGCGGCATGAGCTCGGAGAGCGGGACCGGATCGCCGGAGTGAATGATCTTGACATGGAACTGACGCTGATCGGTTCGGTGTCGGTAGAGATCCACCATCAGCTTGCCGGTGGCCAGCACCTCCTCCACCCGCCCCAGGTCGTACAGCGCGGCAGGGGCGCTGAAGCGTTCCTGGTATGCCATCGGGAAGGCTTTCTTGTAGCGCTTGTGCAGCTCGATGCCCGCCTCTTCCCCCCGTGCCTGGGTCAGCGCATCCAGCAACCGGTCGCTCCACGTCCTGGCCGCCTCGGCCAGATACGCTTCGACGCGGCGGAGGTCGGGATCGGGGATCCTTCCCGGCGTGGTCTTGATGACGAACAGCCCGCGCCCCAGCGCGGAGCTCGTGGTGAGCTGGTCATAGACGGCGGCATCGCGCCCCTCGAACGCCTCTTCCAGGATGGCGCGCGCTCGCTCCTTGAAGTCGGGCGTGTAGCGGTCGCGCGGCACGAACACGTGGCAGGATACGAAGCGCTCGAAGACGTCCTTGCGCACGAAGAGCGCCACGCGCTGCCGTTCCTGCAGCAGCAGGATGCCGCGGGCGATGTCGAAGAGGTCGTTGTCGGTGATCTGCAGGAACTCGTCACGCGGGAACGTCTCCAGGATCTCCACGAGCGCTTTCCCGTTGTGGCTGTGCGGGTCGAGTCCGGCCCGGTCGAGCGTCCGCTTGAACTTCAGGCGCAGCATCGGGATGTCGCGGACGCTGCGGCTGTACGCGGCCGACGCGAAGAGACCCAGGAAGCGATCCTCGCCGATGAGGTTGCCGGCGGCGTCATAGCGCTTGATCCCGATGCGGTCCATCGGCACGGGACGGTGAATCTTGCTCAGGCTGTTGGCCTTCGTGATGATGAGCAGGTCCTTGCGCCGCGCATATTCGCTGAACTCCCTGCTCAGCGGCTCGGCGCCGCGCTGCGTCGACTCCGGGCGGATTTCCCGCAGGATTCCGAGCCCGGTGCCCTGGACCGGCGGGAGATAGTCCTGACCGCCCTTGGTCTCGAAACCGTAGCGGCGGTAGCCGAGGAAGATGAAGTTCCCGTGGTCCAGCCAGCGCAGGAAGTCGCGCGCCTCCTCCACTTCCTCCTCCGGCATCGGAAGGTTGACGCCTTCGATCTCCGCGATGTCCGCGCTCAGCCGCTCGCGCATCGTGAGCCAGTCGGCCACTGCCAGGCGGACCTGCTCGAGGACCTCCTCGATGCCTTTCCGGATCGACTCGAGCTCGGCCGCTTCCGTCTCCTGGTCGATCTCGAAATGCATGTACGACTCGACCACCACGTCGCTCGTCGCACTGAGCGTGTCCATGACTTCGCGGCGCTTGCCCTTGCTGTCGCGCACCACCCGCAGCACGGGATGCAGCAGCAGGTGGATCTTCCGGTCGCGGCGGGTGATCTCGGCGCTGACCGAGTCGACGAGGAACGGCATGTCGTCGTTGACCACCTCCACCACGGTGTGCTCCAGCCCCCACCCGTTCTTCTCCACCGATGGATTGAAGAGCCGGACGCGTGGAACACCGGGCTTGCGCTCCGCACCGAGCTCCCACAACGACAGTGCGCCGCCCAGAAGCGTCTCCAGCGATGTGTAGATGATGTCGTCGGGCGCGACGTGCGCGAAGTAACGCCGCACGAAATGCTCGATGCTGTCCGCAAGGCCGGCGCCGGCCCGATTGCGGGCTTCAGCCGTGAGCCGGTCGATGAGATCGGCCTTGCGCTGCTCTGCTGTCATGGACATCCACCTCTCCTGAGGGCTGGTGCGACTGCGGACGCTTATTCTAAGGCCGAGGCCCGAGGCCCGAGGCCCGAGGCTCTCAAACCTACCGCCGCCGTCCGAACTTCTCGCCGAAGTAGTTCCCGGGCGTCCAGGCGGGCGGGGCCGTGCGGTTGGCGGCTTCCACGGCGACCAGATAATTGAATTTCGCCAGCAGTGCGCCCATCGAATAATCGATGTTCTGCCCCAGGTCGTCCTGGGGCGAGTGATAAATCGTACGGAACCACGTGAGGTTGGCGGCGAGCACATCCGTCTTCCCGTCCACAGGCTTGTAGCCGAGGTTCGCGTAGAGGGCGGGGACGCCGGCCTTCACGAAAGGGTACTGGTCGCTCCGGACGAAGATCACCTCGTCGGGATAGGGCTCGGGGCTGATCTCGAGGTTCATCGCCGCGGCGACCTTCCTGGCCATGACTCCGAGGTCCGAGACCTCCATCCCGAGCGGCACGACGTCGCGGACGGCGTGGAGCATCAGGATCTGATCGATGTTGATGTTGCCGACCACCTGCCTGATCGGAACGGTCGGATTGTTGGCGAAGTAGTCGGCGCCGCGAAGGCCCTTCTCCTCGGCGGTCGTGGCCAGGAAGATGATCGAGCGCCGCGGTCGGGCCGGCCGGGACGTGAATGCCCTGGCGATCTCGAGGAGCGCGGCGATCCCGGAGGCGTTGTCCAGAGCGCCGTTGTTGATGGTGTCGCCGTTCACCGGATCGCTGACGCCGAGGTGGTCGAGGTGAGACGAGATGACGAGGTACTCGTTACGCAGCTTCGGATCGGAGCCCTGGAGCACGCCGACGACGTTCGGGCTCTGGACGCGCTCGTGCGCGCTGGAAAGCTGGATCGAGGCGCGGACGGGAAGCTCGGCAGCCCGCAGCGTACCGCTCTCCAGCTCGGAGACGATCTGGTCGTACGTCCGGCCGCTGTTCGCGAACAGCATCTCGGTCGCGCCGACGCTCAGCGTGACCGTGTGGCTCACGTCGGCCAGCGCGGCGTGCGGCTGTCCATCCTCCTTCAACCAGTGCATCGAGCCGAGCTTGTTCTGGCGGACCCTCCGGTCCCACGGCACGCGCTGGGCATCGGCGCGGGTATTCAGCACGATCACACCGGCAGCGCCGTGCGCGGAGGCATTCTCGATCTTCAGAAGACTCGAGCTGTAGTGCGCGCGGACAGTGTTGGCGAACTTCGCCGGAGCGCCGGAGAAATACGCGACGATCTTCTGTCGCACGTCCACGCCCGCGTAGTCGTCGTGGCCGAGCTCCGGAGCCGTCACCCCGTATCCGACCAGGACCACGCGGCCAGCCAGCAGGCTCTTCTCCGGATACAGCGGATCGCCGGTCGTGGCGAACCCTTCGCCGAAGCGAAAGCGGATCGGCCGTCCGTTGTCGGGCAAGAGAGTCAGCTCCGAGTCGCGGCTCGGCATGGTCTTGCGGAACGGGATGGTCTGGTAGTAGCTCGTGCCGGCGCCGGGAGCGATTCCGGCCGCCTCGAGTTGCGCTGAGACGTAGGCGGCAGCCAGCTCATAGCCGCGCGTCCCGGTCCCCCGCCCTTCCAGCAGATCGCTGGCCAGGAACCGCATGTGGCCGCGGATCGCCTCCGCGCTGAATTCCTCTCCGTTTGCTGCCGCGGTGATCAAGAGCACTGCGGCCACTGCGATCCCTTTGATCATGGGGTCAGGTCTTGCCTTTTCCCTTTTTCTACGACAAGTAGAGCTTCCGAGAGAGCAGCGAACGCCGGCGGCTGGTGGTCTTCCGGCTGAAGAGCCATCCCACCCGAGAATTCTACATAGAGTAGGAAAAGGGAAAAGGCAAGACCTGACCCCCATCAGCGCGCTTGACCCCATCAGCGTGCTCCCCACGAGAGAAAGCGGAGGCGCAGTCCGCGATTCTCCCCTTCCTCGAGCACAGTCTGGTCGATGGAGAGCTCGAGCACGTTGGTCGCGCCAGCGGGCGCCGGGACCACGTGGTAGTCGGGGTACGCGACGTCGGTGGTCATCTGCAGCTGATCGACCACCTTGCCGTTCAACGCGATCGTGACTCGCGGATGCGTTTCGACGAGATCCGCCGGAATGTCGAACTGCAGCCGCAGGACTGTGTCGCCGCTCGCAGGCGGCAGATGCGTCTCCGAGCGCGCGCCCATCCAGCGGAATTCGTCCATGCCCTCGCGATACGGCGCACGCCATCCGGAGACGAAGTCCGCCGTTCGGGTGACGGGCTGAAAGACCACTTCGAAGTAGTGCCGGCGCGCGATGTTCCACAGATTGCCGCGCCGGCGTTGAAACAGGAATCCCTCCGGCGCGCGATCGGTGACCTCCGCCAGCAGAAACGAACGATCCACAGGCGTGAGCGGAAGGGCGCGGTCGTCCTTCACGCGGATGAACGACAGCTCCGGCGCGTCGTACTCCACGAACGGCGTCATCGAGTAGCCGATGAACAGAGTGTCCCGGCCGGGCACGAACTGCTGCCGCACCGTGTCCACGGCCTGCACGGGTGGGCTGATGTGACGGCGCACCGGCCCGAGCGCGGGAAGGGTCCACGCTGCGAATGCGGTCACGACGGCTCCGCCGAGAACGAATTCGGCGACGCGAGCCTGCCGCACCGTTCTCGATATGCCGTCCGCGACGAGGAGTGCGAACATCGGCTGGTACCCGATCGAGAACCGGGTGATGCTGAAACGGTCCAGAATCAGCCACGCGAAGATCGCGAAGGGCGCGAACATGAGCAGCGTGAGGAGCACCGGCCGGTCCCGCGTTCGCGCCGCGCCGGCGAGCGACACGATCACGAACAGCGTGGCCACGATGCTCATCGCCCCCGACTGGTACTGCTTGGTAAAGAAATGAAGGAAGAGCCGCCACAACGGCGGCCGGTCCGGGCTGCGGAAGGAGTCGATCCTGGCGATGTAGTCGCCGTGCGCCCGGACCGTGCTGACATACGCGGAGAGATCACCCGTTGCGTACACCGCTCCGCCGAATGCCAGGCCGGTGACGACGATGCCGATCAGAACGGCCACGAGGACTTCAACCGGCCTTCGCCGCAACGTGGCCAGCGCCCCCGGCAGCAGTCCGACGAGAAGATTCTGCGGGCGCATGCCGATCGCCAGCGCCAGAAGAAACGTGCCCAGCCAGTACGCGTTTCGCGATTCCCGGCCTCGCAGCAGAAACACCGCCGCCCACACGACGAGAACGATCGAGGGCACGTCGCTGAACGCCGTGCCGCCGAAGAAGAGAACATTCGGGAAGAACGCGAAGACCGCGCCCGCCACGACCGACGTCTCGAAGCGGAACTTCAGCTCCCGCGCCAGAAAGAAGACGGCCGGAAACGCGAACACGCCGGCGATGAGGCTGATCGTCTGCAGGGCCCGGAAATCGCTGTCGGCGACGAGCCGCACCAGCTTGGCCATGCCGATGAAGACCGGGAAGCCGGGCGGATGGGGGTGGTGATTGGTGACGTCGTACTCGCGCATTCCGAGGCTGAAGAGAGCCTCGTCCCAGTCCCAGATCGAGCGGGCCCGCGCGGCGAAGCGGGAGAGCGCGCAAACCACCGCGACGATCCAGAAGATGAGTGGAGCGTTCCTGCCGGCCGTCGAACGGCGGCCGGCAGGGCCGCCGCTCCACTCAGGCACGGACATACGCTGAATGGAACTTTCCGTCCTTCTCCGCGAGCCGCACCAGCGGAGCGTTGGGCGCAAAGCGCGCACCGTGCTGCTTCTCCAGCGCCTTCAGACGATCGACGACATGCCGCGACCCGAGCGAGTCGGCGTAGCGCAGCAGCCCGCCGCGGAACGGCGGGAAGCCGGTGCCCATGATCATGGCCAGGTCGAGCTCGGCCGCGGAAGCAATGATCCTCTCCTCGAGGATCAGCGATGCCTCGTTGATCATGGCCAGGATCATCCGTTGCACGACGGCGTTCGAATCGGCCGGGCGAGGGGTGGAGACGCCGATGAGCCTGTAGACGGCCGGATCGGGTCCCTTCCGCTTGCCGTCCTCGTAGAGATAGAGGCCTTTTCCGTTCTTCTTGCCGAAGCGGCCGTCGGCGTACAAGGTCTCCACCACCTTCGACTTCTGCAGCCGTCCCGAGAACGCCTCGGCCAGAATGCCGGCGACCTTCGCCGCGACGTCGATGCCCACCTCGTCGAGCAGCGCCATCGGACCCATCGGCATTCCGAAGTCCACCATGGCCTTGTCGAGCGACTCGATGCTGTTGCCTTCCTCGAGGAGGAAGCCGGACTCGTTCATGTACGGCGCCAGGACCCGGTTCACGACGAAGCCCGGTCCGTCGTTCGTATACACGACGGTCTTTCCGAGCTTCCGGGCGAAGGCGGCTACGGTGACCATGGCGATGTCGGAGGTCTTCTCTCCGCGGATCACCTCGACGAGGGGCATCTTGTCGACCGGATTGAAAAAGTGCATGCCGACCACGTTCTCGGGGCGAGCGGCTTTGGCGGCGATCCGCGTGATGGGAATGGTCGAGGTGTTCGACGCGAAGATCGCGTCCGGAGCGGCGAGGGCCTCGAACTCGGCCAGGACCTGCTGCTTGATGTCGAGCTTCTCGACGACGGCCTCGATGGCCAGATCGGCGCGCGCGAATCCGCTCCAGTCCGTCGTGCCGGTGATGCGCGCCAGCTTCCGCTGCATCTCGCCCTTGTTGATGCGCCGGCGCTCGAGCTTCTTCTTCCAGATCTTCGAGGCCGCCTTCATCCCGCCGGAAATCGCGTTCCAGTTGATGTCGCGCATGCGCACCGCCGCGTCGGACTTGTCGGCCACGATGTAGGCGATGCCGCCGCCCATCACGCCGGCGCCGAGGACTCCGACAAAGCCGACCTCGCGCGGTTTGGCCTTGATCGGATCCTTCTTCGATTCCTCCATGAGGAAGAAGAGGCGCACGAGATTCTGCGCGACGTCGCCCATGATGAGCGGAACGACTTCCTGGACTTCCTTCTCCAGGCCGCGCTCGACGCCGGCGGCCATGCCGTGCTCGATGACCTCGATGGCCTTCAGCGGCGCCGGGTAATGCCCGTGCGTCTGCGCGAGCACGGCCTTGCGCGCCTTCCCGAAGATGACCTTGCGGCTGATGGGGTTCCCTTCGATGAGAAACTTCGTGCGGCCGCCGCCCTTGCGCTTACCCCGCCCGGTGAACTGCCTGGCGACGTCGAGCAGGATCGCCGGCGCGACGGTCTCATCCACCAGACCCATCCGCCTGGCGCGCTTCCCGTCCACGGTCTTGCCGTTGAGGATGATGTCCAGCGCCGCCGGCAGGCCGATGAGCCTGGGCAGTTTGGTCGCCCCTCCCCACGCCGGAAAGATCCCCAGCTTCACCTCGGGCAGACCGATCGTCGCCCTGGGCGAGTCGGACATGACGCGGTAGTCGCAGCTGATGGCCAGCTCGCAGCCGCCGCCGACGGCGGCGCCATTGATGGCCGCCACGGTCACCTGCGGCAGTTTCGAGAATCGATGGAGCGTCTGCTGTCCGAAGCGGGTGTACTCGGTGGCCAGCTCGACCGTGGTGGCCTTGCTGAACTCCGAGACGTCGGCGCCGGCGATGAAGATCGAAGGCTTGCCGGACGCGATGACGATGCGCCTGATCTGGGGCGACTTCTCCATCGTCTCGACGATGCCGGCGAACTCCATCATCACCCACGACGAGAACTTGTTCACCTTCTCGCCGGGCAGATCGAACCAGATGACTGCGAGATCGCCCTCGCGCTCGATGCGGAACGCGGTGGCGGCGCGGGGCGGCGCTTCGATGGCGGTCATGCCCGGCGGACTTCCCTCTCACCTTCTGCGTCTTCGTCGACGAACATCAGATCGATCATGTCCTTGTACTTCTTGTCGATGTTCTTCCGCTTCACCTTCAGCGACGGAGTGATCTCGTCGTCGTCGATGGTGAAGTCGCGCGGGAGAAGGGTGAAACGGCGGATCTTCTCCTGCCGGTCGAGATTCTGGTTGAAGCGGTCGATCTCGTCCTGGATCAGCGTGCGCACCTTCTCGTCCTTCACGAGCTCGTCGCGGTTCTGGAACTTCACGCCCATGGCCGACGCGTCGCGCTCCAGCTTCTCGAAGTTCGGCACGATCAGCGCGGCCAGGTACTTTCGCCGGTCGCCGATCAGCACGGGCGTCCCGATGTAAGGCGAGCTCTTGAGCATCGCCTCCAGCGGCTGGGGCGCGATGTTCTTGCCGTAGGCGTTGATGATGATGTCTTTCTTGCGATCGGTGATCTTGAGGAAGCCGTCCGCGTCGAGCTCGCCGATGTCGCCGGTGTGGAACCATCCCTCGTTGTCGATCACCTGCGCGGTCGCCTCCGGGTTGTTCCAGTAGCCCTGCATCACGTGCGGGCCGCGCGTCAGGATCTCGCCGTCCCTGGCGATCTTGACCTCCACGCCAGGAATGACCGGGCCGACCGAACCGAGGCGCCGCTTCCCGGGGATGTTGACCGAGATGACCGGCGAGGTCTCCGTCAGACCGTAGCCTTCGAAGATCTCCACGCCGGCGCCGATGAAGAACGCCGCCAGCTCGGCCGAGAGTGGTGCTCCGCCCGACATAACGAACCGGACGCGCCCACCCAGGCGCTGGTGGATCTTCTTGAACACGAGCTTGTCGGCGACGGCGGCCTTGACCTTCAGCATCCCCGGCAGAGGCTTCTCCTCCACGCGATACGGCAGGCGCTCCTCGGCCACGCCGAGGGCCCAGCGGAAGATCTTCTGCCGCGCCGGCGGAGCCGCGGCCACGTTGTCCATGATGCGCGCGCGCATCTTCTCGAACAGCCGCGGAACCGCGGCGAACACATGCGGCTTGACCTCGCCCAGGTTGTCGGCGACCTTGAGCACGCTCTCCGCGTACGCGATCGTGGCGCCGTGATAGAGATAGACGAAGTCGACCATGCGCTCGAGGATGTGCGACAGCGGCAGGATCGACAGCGTGACGTCGCCCGGGTGCAGTGGAATGAGTCCCGAGCACGTGCGAACGTTGCTGGCGATGTTGCCGTGCGAGAGCATGGCGCCCTTCGGATTGCCGGTGGTGCCCGAGGTGTAGACGAGCGTGGCCAGATCGTCGGCTTTCCGCGAGTCGAGCAGCTCGTCGAAGCGGGCCCGGCCACGCGACTCCTCTTCCTTCCGGCCCGCCTCGACCATCGACTCGAACGTCATCGTGCCGGCCGGCAGTTGCGCCGGAGGATCGCAGATGATGACGTTGCTCACGCAGGGACAGTGCTTGCGGATCTCGGCGACCTTCTGGAGCTGTTCCTCGTTCGAGACGATCACGGCGACGGAGGAGGAGTCGTTGAGGATGTACTCGATCTGCCACCCCAGCAGCGTGGGGTACACCGGGACGGAGACCGCACCGGCGGCCAGGATGGCCAGATCGGCGGTCGTCCATTCGGGGCGGTTCTCCGAGAGGATGGCCACCCTGTCGCCCGGTTTCACGCCGAGGTTGTGGAGTGCGGTGGAGAACCACCGGACACGGTGGCCCAGATCGGCGACGGAAAGCTCGACCCACCGGTCGCCTTTCTTGGCCATCATCGCGGCCTGGCGGGGAATGGTGAGGGTGTACTTGTAGATGTCGTTCAGCGTCTCGACTTTCATGCGCGCCTCCCGAAGAGTCCGAGGCGGCATGATATCGAAGAATGGAGCGCGGGGTGTCCCTACTCGCGCCCTGTTACGCCACTTTCATCCAGCGCCACATCTCCGGGATGGTGGGCCGCTTGCCGTACGACAGGATGCCGGTCCGGAAGATCTTGGCCGTGGCCCAGAAGAACGCGGCGATCGTGGCGATGGACACCGCGATCGACACCAGCACGTGCCAGAACGGCGGGTCGGACACCAGCGTGCGGATGAACATCGTCAGCGGACCGAAAACCGGCGCGAGCGACATCCCCACGGACAGCGTCGAGTCAGGGTTCGTGATGATCGCGGCCATCAGGAACCAGGGCAGCAGCATGATCATCGTGAACGGGCCGATGAGCTGCTGCGCCTCACGGTCCGAGTTGCAGACCGCTCCGCCGATCGCGTAGATGCAGACGTACGTCAGGTACGCCAGCACGAAGAAGATGATGAAGTAGACGAAGGTGCTGACCTGAAGATACTGCGCGACGCTGACGCCGGCCATCACCGCAGTGGCCGCGCCGAACACCCCCACTCCCACCCCCATCAGCATCCACACCGTGACCTGAGTCAGTCCGACGGCGGCGATCCCCATGATCTTCCCGGTCAGCAGCTGCGACGGCGTCATCGATGAAACGAGGACTTCCACCACCCTGTCGGTCTTCTCCTGGATGATGCCGCGCATGATCTCCAGACCGTAGATCAGCGTCGGGAGCACGAGGAGCGCGGCGAAGATGAAGCCGATGAAGAAGTTCCCCACTCCCCCCTTCTTCTGCTCGCCGGTCTTCGACACCTGCAGGGCCTCGATCCGCATCTCGCTCATGAGCTGATCCAGCTCGCCCGGGGCGATGCCTTTCCCGGTCAGCCGCAGACGCTGCACGGCGCTGTTGGTGATCGAGGCCAGCCTCTCCTGCGTGATGAAGTCCGTGGAGGAGCGGCCGAAGTACTTCAGCGTGGCATCGGGAGACTCGACGGCATCGGGCGGGATCAGCAGCACTCCGTCCAGCGCGGCGCCTTTCTCCTTCTGGGTCATCCGGTCGAGGTACGGCTGTGCGGTCGACTGGAGCGCCGCGTCCCCGGCCCGGTTCACGTAGTCGACGTCGAGAGAAGAGGACATCTGGCCGCGGCGTCGCGGGATGGGCCGCTTCTCTGCCGCCTTCTCCTCCTGTGTCGGCTCGTTCGGCATCGCGAATGCGGCTTCGAGCCGGCCGGTGCCATCGAGCACCACGACCTTCTTCTTTCCCATCCCCTTCACCATCAGCATGGAGGGAAGCACCATCAGCCCGGCCATGAGCGCCGGCAGCAGGAAGGTCATGATGATGAACATCTTCCGGCGGACGGCAATGAGGTACTCCCGCTTGAACACCGCGAGGAACTTGTTCACTGCGCGACCTCCGTGAGCGTCTCCGCTCCCACTTTCTCGATGAAGATCTCTTCGAGCGACGGCGAGGCCACCTGGAACCTGTGGATGCGCAGCCTGGCCATGGCCGCTTCGAGGATTCGCTGGGGGTCGGCGCCGTCGTGGAGCGTCAGCTCCGCGGCGTTGTTCACGATCGAGGCCTTTTTCACGCTGGGCAGCTCAGCGAGGAAACTGCCGTCGCCGTCATATTCGACATGGAGCGTGTCCTTGCCGAACGACGCCTTCACGGTCTCGATGTTGCCGCCCAGAATCACTCGACCCTTGTGGATGAGGATGATGTCGTCGGCCATCCGCTCGGCCTCCCCCATCATGTGCGTGGACAGCAGGATGGTCTTGCCCTCCTCCTTCAGCTCACGGAGGAGATTGCGGACGAGAACCATGTTGACGGGATCGAGCCCCGACTGCGGCTCGTCCAGGATGATGAGCTCGGGATCGTGCAGGAGCGTGCCGATGAGCTGCACCTTCTGCTGATTCCCTTTGGACAGCTCCTCGATTTTCGCATCCCGCTTCTCCTGCAGCTCGAAGCGGTCCAGCCACTGGTTGATGAGCGGGCGGATGTCGCTCCGCTTCCTCCCCTTGATCTCGGCCAGGAAGAGCAGATGGTCGACGACCTTCATCTGCTTGTAGAGCCCGCGCTCTTCCGGAAGGTAGCCGATGCTGTCGCGGAACGGAGCGCCGTCGTTGTTGGCCCCGCGCCACTCGATGGATCCGGAGTCAGGCATGAAGATGCCGGTGATCATCCGGATGATCGTGGTCTTCCCGGCCCCGTTGCGACCGAGGAGGCCGGTAATGGTTCCGCGCCGTACGGCGAATGAGACGCCGTCGACGGCGCGCACGGAGGCAAAGGTCTTGACTACGTCACGTACTTCGAGGATTTCGGACATGAATACCCGGCAACTCCGTAAGGTGAGCTGCCGGGTATTGTACGTGGGCCGGGATCAGGGAATTGGCGGCTGGGGGAAGTTGACCGTGGTGACCGGGGTGAAGGCCCGTTTCAGAACCTTGATGATCTGCTCAACGCGGTCCCGGAACGAGCCCGGATTGTCCAAATCCCGTCTCGCAGCGAACGCGGACGGAGCGGGCAGAGAAAGACTAAGCGCGAGGAGCGCTACGGCAAGCTGGTTGACACGACGGCTCATTGCACCCTCCTGAGGTGACTCTTTTCCGTGCTTTTAGGAGGGCGCCCTAAGGGGGGAGTGACTGGGGCCGGGAAATCCCTACCCTTCGATAGAAAAAAATCTATCGGAGGTCGACGGGATGGGGCGGTGGGACGAACAGCAGGCTCGGCTGTTTCTCGGCGTTCTCGACGTATCGCTTGACGTGGCGCACGAGCTCTCGGGAGAGCTTGCGCTGCTCCGCAGCCTCCCGGAGATACGTCAGCGCAATGAGAGGACACTCCGTCTCTCCCGAACCTGACCGCTGGAAGTACTCCACGACGTTACCGCACAGTCGTTCCGCTTCGGCGAAGTTTCTCTCGGCGAGCATCACGTCGGCAAGTTCGAGATCGATGGTGACGGCAAAGTAACTCATGCCTAGTTCGCGCGCTTCTGCCGCGAGAGCCTGGAAACGGCGCTTTGCTTCCACGACGTGGCCCTCCTTGCGCAAAAGGACCGCAATGTTCGCGCGGTTGCGGGCGGCATTCGGAGCAGCACCCATTTCGTCAAAGAGCAGTTCAGCCAGCTGATACGCCGAGAGCGCTTCGACGGTCTCACCGAGCTCCGCCTGACAGAGTGCGATGTTCGAGATCGTAAGCGCTCGCGTGAAGCCGTCAACGTCCGAAGTACATCCTGTCGCTATGGTGCGCAGGATCGCCAACGCATCGCGGTATCTGCTGAGCTGCATCAGCAGATACGCCTCTGCAATCCGCGCTGAGGAAAGACGCTGACGGTCGCCGTATGCATCAAATACGCGCGCGGCATCACGGGAAAGGGTGATTGCCTCCTGGAACTTCTCGATGGAGCGGTAAACAAGGGCGCGGACGATGTTCAGCCTGGCCATGTCATAGTCTGCCGCCGCGCACCGATCGAGCTCACGCTGAGCACGCTCAACCTGTTTCAAAGCCTCCGCCGTGTTACCAACGATGAAGAGTGCGTACGCATACTGGCGCCCGGCGGCGCCGCGGACGCGTGCAACGACATTCGTTTCGTAGTCCGATTCATCGAGGGACTGCGCAACCACGAGTGCTGCTCTTCCGATCTCCAGACCGTCCTTGGGCTGGGAAGTGAGGGCAGACTCCGAACTGCTGATCAGCAGGTTGGCCACTCCCGCATTCTGATAACGGATGTCGTGAGCCACGATCGAGCACCAGGACTCACGCGGCTCGCGGAACAGCGACTCGACCAGTTCTTCCGCGATGCCGACCTCAGCCTGACGCGCCGACGCAAACGCGCGAAGCCGCGAGATGGTCTCGGCCGACGGCTCCTGGCGAAGCTCTCGCGAGTCCCAAACCGCCTCTTGGCCGAGAACGTCCGCCACCGCGCGATACGACTGGAGTGTCTCCGCGCAGGTCGAGCACGCCGTCAGGTGCGGGTCCAGAGCCTCACTACCCTCCCCATGCAGAATGCCGATCAGAGATTCGTCGTCGTAGTGGCGTTCCACGATCATCGGTTCACCGCCGTGATGTTGAGGTAGATCTCACGGACCCGCTTCAGGCAGTTGTGGATGAGCTTCTCCGCGTAGCGCGTCGTCGTCTCCAGCTCGCGGGCCACCTCGCCCGCGGAACGGCCGTCGAAATAGTGGAGGCGCAGCGTCTCCCGGCAGCGCGGCTGCAGATACGCGAGCGCCTGCTGGATCGTCATCTCCATGGCCCGCTTCTCCGGCAACGCGTGCGAGCGCGGATCCGAGTGCTCGATGTAGTCATCCGGCAGCGACTCGGAGCGTGTCTGCGTGCGCCAGTAGTGACGGCTGGCGTTGCAGATCGCCGCAACCAGCCAGGCCCGGATGTTCTCGATCTTCGTGCCCGTCTGCAGAAGCGAAAGGAAGACTTCCTGGAGCAGACCCTCCGCATCGGACTCCGGCACGCGGAACTTGCGGCAGGCCACCGACAGCAGCAGCGTGCGGTGCTGGAGGTAGAGAGCCTCGACGTCTTCCGGCGCAGCCATGCGCGGAGAAGTCACGCGCGGAGTCGCCGGCAGCGACACCGGCAGCACCGGTGTTTCACTCACCGGAGACGGCTGCGGCATGACGGTTTGCTCGAGCACCAGTTCCTTTCCCAGTATACGCTCGATTACTTGCTGAAGTATTTACGTGCTGAGACCTGTAAAACCCTACCACATTCCGGTGGAAACGCGAATACGCCGGATCACGGTGCTATTCTCCGCCCCCGATGCAAGCCGACGCCACCCGCAAGCTCGTGAACGATCAGTGGGATTCCTCCATTATCCCCACCATCCAGCAGTACATCCGGATCCCCAACCAGTCTCCCCTCTTCGACCCCCAGTGGCGGCAGAACGGACACATGCACGCCGCCGTCTCTCTGGCCAGCGAGTGGGCGGCCAAACAGGGCGTGACCGGCCTGACCATGGAAGTGCTCGAGGAGGACGGGCGCACGCCGCTCATCTTCCTGGAGGTTGCCGGCGACGCCTCATCCACCGTGCTCATGTACGGGCATCTCGACAAGCAGCCGGCCATGGTGGGGTGGGAGGACGGTCTCGGACCGTGGACACCGGTGATGCGCGACGGCCGGCTGTACGGCCGCGGCGCCGCGGACGACGGTTACGCGATCTTCGCCACGATCGCCGCGATCCGCGCCGTCCAGCAGCAGAACGTGAAGCACTCGCGCATCGTGGTCATCATCGAATGCTGCGAGGAGAGCGGCTCGGTCGATCTGCCGGCCTACATCGACATCCTGGCCGATCGAATCCGCACCCCGCGCCTGATCATCTGCCTCGACAGCGGCTGCGGGAACTACGAGCAGCTCTGGATGACGACGTCGCTGCGGGGCTCCCTGGTGGGAAACCTCCGCGTCGAGGTGCTCACCGAGGGCGTTCACTCCGGCGATGCCAGCGGCATCGTTCCGTCGAGCTTCCGCATTCTCCGGCTCATGCTCGAACGGCTGGAGGAAGCGGAGTCCGGCCGTATCAGACCCGAGTGGCTCTGGGTCGAGGTGCCGCCTCACCGGATGGAGGAGGCGCGCCAGACCGCGAAGATCCTCGGCGATGGAGTCTTCACCAAGTTCCCGTGGATCGGCAGCATGCAGCCGGTGTCGAAGAACCCGGTGGAGCTGCTGCTCAACCGGACGTGGCGGCCGACGCTGTCCATCACAGGACAGGAAGGTCTGCCCGACCTGGTCCAGGGCGGCAACGTGCTCCGTCCGCAGACCGCGCTGAAACTCTCCATCCGCACTCCGCCGACGCTGAATGTGTCCGGACTCGACCGGAAGCTCAAAGAGCTCTTCGAGACCGACGTGCCGTACGGCGCGCGCGTGGTCTTCGACGCCGAGAAGGCGGGGACAGGCTGGCAGGCTCCGAAGATCGCGTCCTGGCTGGAGAAGTCCGTCGATTCCGCCTCGAAGAACTACTTCGGAAAACCGTCCACGACCTTCGGCGAAGGCGGATCGATTCCGTTCATGGGCATGCTCGGCGAGCGTTATCCCGACGCCCAGTTCCTGATCACCGGAGTCCTCGGTCCGAACAGCAACGCGCACGGACCGAACGAGTTTCTGCACATCCCATTCGCGAAGTCCCTGACCGCTGTGGTGGCGCAGCTGATCGCGGACGAAGCCTCGAGCTCTAAGCTTTAGAGGCCTAGAGCCGTTACGGAGCCTCTGCGCAACTTTGTGATCTCTGTGACTCTGTGGTTGACGTCAAACCACAGAGTCACAGAGGACGCAGAGCTTACGCAGAGGTTCCTTAGCGATTGGAGCGCCTGTCAGTGCAACACTCCGGCGTACTTCTTCTCCCCCGCCTCGATGCGCAGCGGCAGGTCGTTCTGCTTCGGCGGCAGCGGGCACGTTGCGAAGTCGGTGAACGCGCACGGCGGGTTGTACGCCTTGTTGAAGTCGACGACCACCTTTCCATCCGCTCCCGGCATCTTCGAATAGAGATACCGGCCGGCAGGATAGGTCGCGTCGGCGGCCGTGTCGTCCTTGAAGATGATGAACAGGCTGTCTTCACCCTCCAGAATCGGATCGAGGCGATAGGTCCTGCCGTCCACGTCGAAGACCAGCGCCCCCGGCGAGGGGTTGTCCGACGTCGTGCCGGTGATGTCCGTGATCGGAATCTGCTTGACGGGCGTGTAGGGCTCGAATCGCGCCTCGAAGCGCCACTTCGTGTCGATCGGGTAGTACTCGAGGCCCTTGAAACCCGTTCGTGCTTCGCTTTCCGGATCCTTCACGCGGATGCCGTGGCGGCCGGCGCGCTCGATCGCGTAGAACAGCAGCGATCCTGACTTCACGCTGGTCGGACCCTTCTCGTCGGTGTCCGGCCTCAACTCCACCGGCGCCGTGACCGGCTTGCCGTCGATCGTCAGCCCCGCGGACCGCGCCGGCTTCAGCGTGACCCTGCCGTCGCGCAGCGTGAGGGCTCCCATCGACGCCGGCGCCTTCGCGGTCATGACGATGCCATTGCTCTTCGCCGAGCCGAACGTGTTGTCGCCCTCGCGCAGCCAGTGCAGCCCGACCAGCGTGAGCCATCCGTCTTCGGCCCGGAGGCGCTTGTCGCGGTTCTGCTTCCAGGCGTCGACCTGCTGGGCGTGGTCCGCAGGAGCCGGAGCCGGCGGGGCGGCCGCCGCCGGAGTGGGGGCTTCGGGGCGGGAGCAGGCGAGGAGAACGACGAGAACGAGGAGGAGAGCGAGAATGGTTTTCACAGGAGCGTAGGATACAGCCGTGTGATCCGAGAGCTCCCGGCGGTTTCCAAAGTGACACAAGCGGTGTCGAACTGACGTGGCCAAAGTCGCTCACTTCCCGGTCCGGCTGGCCGAGGCGGAGGAGAAGCCGCCCAGGGCCGGCGAGCGGCAGTTGCTGGAGGCCATCAGGGCGGGAGACCGCGCTGCCGCCGAAGAGATGGTGGAGAGGACGTATTCCGCGGTCTTCGCGTCACTCTGCCGGCTCTGCAGCGACTGCGATCTGGCTGCCGACCTGACGCAGGAAACGTATCAGAAGGCGTGGGCGGCGCTGCCGAAGTTCGACGGCCGCTCTCAACTGTTCACATGGCTCTACCGGATTGCGTATACGACGTTTCTGAACCACGTGCGCCGGCCGCGACGGACGAGGTCACTCGACGAGCCTGACTCGGTCGAGCCAAGGGACGACAGCGCTCCGATCGATCAGGTGCTCGCCGACAGCGAGGAATCGGAGCGGCTCAGGGTTGCGGTGTTGCGGCTGCCGGACGACCTCCGGTTCACCGTGACGGCGCATTTCTGGGGAGGACTGGCGGTGAGGGAAGTCGCCGAGATCGAGAAGATCACCACGGTCGCGATTCGAAAGCGGCTGCACAAGGCCTTCACGATGCTCGAGGCGATGATGGACGAGGAAGTGCGATGACTCAGAAAAAGAAAGCCGAGCTTCAGCGAAAGCTCTCGATCGCCCCGGTGCCACGGCCGCCGGATGACCTGGCCGGCCGGATCAAGGCGGACATCCCCGAATTTCTGCGCACCGATCACGACCGGAAGCGGTTCTCGAGCTCCGTCGCGTTCAGCCTTCGCGTCGCTGCGTCGATCCTGCTCGTGATCACTTCGGCGTTTCTCGGGATTCGCCTTCTCTCGTCACCCGACGGCCGTCTGATCACGGAGAGTGCGGCCCCCGCATCCGCGGCGTTCGAGATGAAGGATGAGCAGGCGGCGGAAGTGACCGTCATGATCGAAGAGAGTGCGAAGAAAGAGGCGGACGCGAGCACGCTGCGCGACGTCAGCACGCCGCCTGCCCCCGCCCCGGCGTTGCCGCGACAGCTGGCGGTCCGCGAGCGCCTCGCCCTCCCACCGCCCACCCCTGCACCCCCGGCCGCCCCCCCGGCACGGGCCGAGATGGCTGAGCCGGAGTCGTCGGTCGCCGCCTACAGGCCGCGGGTCGTGCCGCCCGTTGCGGCGCCGCCGCCCCCCGCCGCTGCCGCTCCGCAGCTCGCTGCCGACCTCGACAAGGCGTCCGCGGACGCCCCGGCCGAAGCACGGCGCAGCGCTATCGGCGGAGCCTCCCTCCGTGAAGTGGCCGTGACTCCCAAGTCCGCCGGAATCCTGAATACCGTTCACGCTGGTCTCTCCTACGAGGCGCCGCGCGCCCTGTTCGACGTCTCCATCGATCCGGACGAGTTCGACCGCCTGAGGAAGATGGTGGAGTCGAAGACCACGCCGGAGCCGCAAAGCGTCAACGTCGAGGCGCTGGTGAATCACTTCGCAGGCGCGGGCCTGGCTTCGCGGCAGGACGTGGCCCTGGAGGTCGAGGCGTCACTGGCGCCGATCCCGGACTCTCCCGCGATGCTCCGCGTCACCATCGACACGGCGTCGCTGCCGGAAGAGCCGGCAGGATCACGGCCGCCTGCCGCCACCGACGCCACGCTGGAGATCGAGATCCGCGACACTGCCGTCGCCGGATACAGCATCGTCGGCAGTGGAGAGCTCAAAGCCGGGGAGCGCATCCTCCTGAAAGGAGCGTCCGTGACCCGGCTCATCGAGCTCACCGTGAAGCCCGGACTGGAGCGCTCGCGCGAAGTCGCGCGCGTGACGCTGCGCTATCGCTCGGTGCGAACAGGGCGCGAAGTCGTGCTGTCACGTTCCGTGCTCGCGCGCGACGTGGCCGGACCGTGGACCGCGGCGACCCGGCGCCACCGCCTGGCGACCCTCGGTGCGATGTGGGGAGAGTCGCTCCAAGGAACGGCGTCTTCCGGCGAAGAGGTCGCGCGCAAGGCCGCGAACCTGTCGAGCGAAGAGCCGGAAGACGCCCGTGCCCGCGAGCTCGCCGCCGCCGCGACCGCCTCCTCGCGCCTGCGGGGCGCCGGGCCCACGGGGAGCGCCCGGTAAGGGCCCACTCTCCAAGGGAGCGCCGGTGTCCTCACCGGCGCCCCCGGGCGGGACGGGGGGGACGCGTTACCTCTTCCTGCCGCCTCCGAAATTGCGGACCGACTGGAAGTGCACGTTGAAGTAGTTCGCCGCGGCGCGCAGCGCGCGGCTGACCAGCGTCGGCTCCTTCGTCGGGATGCGCTCGAGGCCGAGGCGCATGTGATCCGGAAGCTGGGAGCGGCACTTGCGGCAAAGCGCCGTGCCGAGGGTCTTGTTGAAGTCGCAGCGCGGGCAGCGGGTGCGCCGGGCGAGCGTCGCGACCTGCTCTTTCGTCAGATGCATCGTCTGCCATGCATTCTCGCACAGGGCGGCGGGCGGCCTGCCCTCCACCCTGCTTTGACCTAGAATGTCCCGATCCATGGGTGATGCGGTGCTGCAGGGAAGCCTTGCGTCGTTCCGGCTTCCCGACGTCCTCACGTTTCTGGCCATGAGCCGGAAGTCGGGGACGCTCGTGCTCATGAACGGGGTGCGCGGCGCCCAGGTCCTCTTCACGAACGGCTCGGTCGTCTACGCCTCTTCGAACCAGGACAAGCTCCGCCTCAGCGCGATCCTCCTCCGCAAGCGGAAGATCACTTCCGACCAGTTCACGCGCATCGACGACATCATGACCAGCGATACGCGCCGCTTCGGACAGCTCGCCCTCGAGCAGGGCGTCATGAACGAGGAGCAGCTGCGCGACTCGCTCAAGATCCAGGTGTCCGAAGTGCTCTACGACGCGTTCGTCTGGACGTCGGGCTCGTTCAGCTTCGCCGAGGAGCTGCAGCTGCCGGCGTATGCCGTCACGATCGCGGTCGACCTGCCGAACCTCATCATGGAGGGCGCGCGCCGCATCCAGGAATGGGAGCAGTGCATTCAGCTCTACCCCGAGAACACGGTGATCTTTCGTGTCGTCTCAGCGCCGAAGGACGACAAGGTCACGCTCACTGCGCAGGAGTGGAAGATCCTCTTCCTGATCAACGGGCAGCGCACGCTCGAGGACCTCGTCCGCGACGCCGGGGAAGACGCGTTGTCGGTCTATCGCGTCGTGTACGGCCTGCAGGGCAACAAGCTCATCGAGGTGGCCCGCCCTGCCGCCGCGCCGGTCGAGGACACGATGGGCGCGGAGCGTCAGGAAGAGACGATGCGGCAGATGCCGCCGGTGTTCCACTCCGAGACCACGGTCGCCGATCAGCTGACCGAGGACACCAAGCTCCTCATCTCCACGGAAGGGCGGCTCTCCTACAGCGACGTGGCCAGCCCTGTAGTCGCCCAGCTGGTCTTTTCGCCGAACGGAGCGGCGAGCGCCGCGGTCGTGCCGCTCACCGACTCCGAATACCTCGTCGGCCGGCAGGCCGAGAACAACATCAAGATCAATGACCTCGGCGTCTCCGGCTTTCATGCGCGGATCTTCCGCGGAGCCGAGGGCTACGTCATCGAGGACCTGAAGAGCCGCAACGGGGTGTACATCAACGGGACCAAGGTCATCCAGTCCTCGCTCCGCAACGGGGACACCGTCCGCCTGGGCGCCACCGACGTTCGCTACGAAGTGCTCATCGAGCCGAAGGCCCGATGAGCGTGGCGTTCTTCATGTACGGCCGCAGTTCCTGCGGGATGAGTACCGAGCCGTCCGCCTGCTGGTAGTTCTCGAGGATCGCCACCAGGGTTCGCCCCAGGGGCAGGCCGGAGCCGTTCAGGGTGTGGACGAAGGCCGTCTTCTTCTCCGAGACGCGGTAGCGGATGTTCGCGCGGCGCGCCTGGTAGTCGGTGAAGTTCGAGCACGACGAGATCTCGCGGAACGTGTCCTGGCCCGGGAGCCACACCTCGATGTCGTACGTCTTGGCCGATGACGCGCTCATATCGCCGGTGGACAGCGTTACGACGCGGTAATGGAGGTTCAGCGCCTGCAGGACAGCCTCGGCATCGCTGGTGAGCTGCTCGAGCTCGTCCCACGAGCTGTCGGGCGTGGTGAACTTCACCAGCTCGACTTTCTCGAACTGGTGCTGGCGGATGAGGCCGCGCGTGTCCTTGCCGTAGGACCCGGCCTCGCTGCGGAAACACGGTGTGTACGCGGTGTAGGAGATCGGAAGCGCTGATGCGTCGAGTATCTCGTCGCGGTGGAGATTGGTCACCGGCACTTCCGCGGTGGGGACGAGATAGAAGGGCTTCTCGCCTTCGAGCTTGAAGAGATCGGATTCGAATTTCGGAAGCTGTCCGGTCCCGCGCAATGAATCGGAGTTCACGATGAACGGCGGGAGCACTTCGGTGTAGCCCTGCCGCTCGTGGATGTCGAGCATCAGCGAGATCAGGGCGCGATTCAGCTTGGCGGCCATGCCGTAGAGCACCGAGAAGCGCGCGCCCGTGATCTTCGTGGCGCGCTCGAAGTCGAGGATGCCCAGCGCTTCGCCGAGGTCCCAGTGAGCCCTGGGCTGGAAGTCGAACTGCGGCTTGGCGCCCCAGAGCCGCTCCACGCGGTTGGCGCTCTCGTCCCGTCCGTGGGGCACCGACTGGTGCGGAACGTTCGGGAAGCCGAGCTCGAGATCGCGCAGCTCGTCCTCGATCTGTGCGATGCGCTCGTCGATTGCCTTGATCTCGTCGCCGACGCGCTTCATCGCGTCGATCTGCGCGGATGCGTCCTGCCTGTTCTTCTTGAGCGCGGCGATTTCCTGGGAAGCTACGTTGCGCTGATTCTTCAGCGTCTCGACCTGCGCGATGGCGCGCCGGCGCTCGCCGTCCAGGTCCAGGAAACGATCGACGTCCGCGGCCGAGCCCCGGTTCTTCAGCACCTGCCGGTACTCCTCCGCGCTCTCGCGGAGGTACTCACGAGCCAACATGGCCGCGGATTCTAAATGGGGTCAGGTCTTTCCTTTTGTCTTTTCCTACGACTGGTAGAGACTTCAGCGCCGGATGGCGCGGCGCTTCGGGGGGGTGGCGGACTCGAAGTCGCCGGTGATGACGAGCGCGTAGCTCTGGCGCGCGCCGGAGCCGAGACGGTTGGCGTTGACGGTGATCGTGTACAGGCCGGCAGCGGGGGTCTCGAGGAGGACGCCCTCGACGTTGTTCAGCCGGTCAGGCTGCCCCGGATGGAACTCTTCGTTTCCGAAGCGCGCCACGCCCGGCCCCGTGACGCGAAGGTCGAGATCATTGACGAGCTGCGGCGTGGTGTCGTTGCCGGAGCGGGGAGTTCCAGCCGGATCGGTCCAGACGAGAATGGCGCGCAGACGAGTGCCGGCGCGGACGTTCAAGAGCACCGCGGCGGTCTCACCCGCCGCAAGGCCCTGCTCGGTCGGAACATCGACGACGCGCAGTCGCGATTTGTCGCCCGGAAAAAACAACGCGTCGTCGAGAACGGGAAAGCCGAAGCCCTGATCGTTGGAAGGCGGCGGGGGAATCGTGACGTCGCGCGACTGGAGAGCGCGGAAGGGCACGGCTCGTGTCGACGCGATGATGGTCGCCTTGAGCAGCGCGGCGCTCGGCGTGAAGCCGTGGCCGGCCGTCCGCGCGCCGGAAGGATAAAAGCCGTCGGTGTAGTACTGGCGGACGAGCGCCGCGGCCCCGGCCACGCTGGGCGAGGCCCACGAGGTCCCCGGCTGCTGCGTGGCGCCGCAAAGATCGCCATTCACGAACCACGAGGCGTCCGCGGAGTTGATGAAGGCCGGCGCGACGACATCCGGCTTGAGCCGCCCGTCGATGGTCGGCCCGATGAGGCTGTACGCGGCGAGCACGTCGTCGAAACGCGAGAAATTGCCGCGGGTCCCGCCGACCTGCAGCGTGTTCTTCGCCGCTCCCGGCGACGAGACGCTGCGCGCGGGTGGAGCATCTTTGTCGTCGTTGAAGTTTCCTGTGTTGAAGACGACCAGCATGTCGGGATGCGATGCGATGAACGCATCGACGTCCTGCGCCGGCTGGCCGTAGCCGCCGCGCGGCGACGACAGATCGCCCCACGAGTTCGAGTGAATCCGCGCTCCCTGCGTGTACGCCTGCTGCAGGATCGGCGTGAGGACGACAGGGCAGCCGAACCCGGGACGCTGCGAGCACGCATCGCCGCCGGTGATGATGCCGTTCTGGATCATGCCCAGGAAGCCGCCGTCCTGGATCACGAGCTTCGCGCCCGGCGCCATGCCGTCGCCGAAGTCGTGCACCAGCGGCGTCCCCTTGTCGCCCGCCGCCGCACCGGCCGCGCGCGTTCCGTGACTCGTGTTGTCAAACACACGCGCCTCGTACGCACCCGGCCGGAAGGGATCTTCACACCCCGGCGCGTCGCGGTACTGGTCGCACGAGTAGAGGAAGTTGTACGCGATCACCTTCCGGCGCGACGGATCGACGTTGTTGGACTGGAGGCCGCCAAGGTGCGTGCCTGTATTGATAGGAGGGAGAGAGCCGTCGGGCTCGGCAAAGTAGCAGTTCCGGTAATCGAGACCGGTGTCCAGGATGGCGATGATCTGCCCCTGACCGTGGATGCCGCGGTCGAAAATCGGCGTCCCGCCAGTGTGAGAGCCGGACTGCATGGAGCGGATCGAGACGTCGTTCGCGGACGCAGCGGTGGCGAGCAGGACAGTTACCAGGAACTTGCGCATGCAGAGAGATGGAACGGCGGAGGATGACGTCGCCATTCCGTTCGTAGCGAAGAATCCGGGAGCGTGGGGCACGGCAGCGTGCCACCCGACCGCCCGGACGCATCAATGCACGAACTTTCTCCGGTTGCGGATGTAGTCCGCGAGGATGTACTCCCCCAGCCTGTCCGGCGACGAGTAGAACGCGCGCCCTCGATTGATCTGCGAGAGCTGCTCGACGAAGTTCACCAGCATCGGATCGGTGGCCAGCATGAACGTCGTGATCGGGATCCCGGCCCGGCGGCAGCGGTCGGCCTCTTCCAGCGTGCGGTTCACGATCTTCATGTCCAGCCCGAACGAGTTCGTATACAGATGACCACCCTCGGTCAGGGCGGAGGGTTTCCCGTCCGTGATCATGAAGATCTGCTTGTTGCTGTGCTTGCGCCTTCGGAGAATCCGCTGCGCCAGCTCCAGGCCGGCCTTCGTGTTCGTGTGAAACGGTCCGACCTTCACATACGGGATCTCCGAGATGGGAACCTCCGTCGCATCGTCCCCGAACAGCAGCACGTCGATGGAGTCCTTCGGATACTTCGTGAGGATCAGCTCGGTAAGCGCCAGCGCGACCTTCTTCGCCGGCGTGATTCGATCCTCTCCGTAGAGGATCATCGAGTGCGAGATGTCGATCATGACCACGGTCGCACACCCCGAGTTGTGCTCCGTCTCGAAAACCTCGAGATCCTCCTCGGTGATGCGGATGTCGTCAGCCGGATCGCCGTGCTTCATGGCGTTCTGAAGCGTGCGGATCGAGTCGATCGACATCGGGTCGTCGCCGAAGCGGTACTGGCGCGTCTCCGTCAGACGCTCGCCCCCCTGCCCCGCCGTCTGGACGGAGTGATAACCGGCCGCCGACTTCTTCAGGCCGCCGAAGATCTCGTCGAGCGCGTCGCGGCGGATCTGCCGCTCCCCCCCGGCAGCCAGCACCAGATTGCCGTTCGCATCCTGCCCGATGACGTTCTCCTCGGTGAGCCGCGCGAAAAAGGCCTCCAGGTCGACGTTCTCGTCGATCAGGCCGCGCTGCTGCAGCATGCGCATCCATCGCATCGCCTCCTCGACGTCCCCGCCTGTCTGCAGCAGCAGGTGATTGAAAAGACGGCGCAGCCCCATCTCGGCAAGGAGCTGCCGGATCAGATCGGGGTCGAGATGCGAATAGCGGTGACGCATAGAGCGGGCCTCGGGCCTACGGTTTCTTCAGTTTCTCGATCCACTTCCTGATCGTCGGGTTGTTCGGCATTTTCTCTCTGGCCTCTTCGAGCGCCGCCAGGGCGTCGGCCTCACGGTCGAGGACGAGCAGGATCTGCACCCGAAGCTCGATCATGGCCTGAAAGAGGTTGAAGTCGGTGAGCTCCTCGTTCGCGAGGAGGGCCATGGCCCGGCTCACGAACTTGAGCGCTGTCTCGGGCTTCGAGTCGTTGAGCGCGTCCGCGGCGAAGCGGTGAAGCATCCGCGGCGAGTCGCCCAGGAACGACTTGGCGCCGACGAACTGGTGCAGCGCCTCGCGGAGGACCGTCTCCTGGTCCGGAAACCAGCCGTCGCGGATGATCCGATCGATCTGCCGGGCCAGCTCGGTCGGGATCTCGGTGGCGACTTTGACCATTGCGTCGATTGTAGCGAATGTCGTCAGCCCCACGCCCACCCTGCACAACTCAGCGGACTGCCGCCCAACCGCCCGGATCCCTCGCTACGCTCGGGATGACAATCAGATCTGCTTCCGATGATGCTGGATGTGGCGCGCGCAGAAGAGCACTCCGTCGGGGAGCGGTGACGTACCGAAGTACGGATGCGTGAGCAGCACCTTGCGTCCATCTGCGATCGCCGCCGCGGCGCCGGAGGTCATGCGGGCGGCGCGATCGCGAAAGCCGGCGATCGCCGAAGACTGATCGGGATTCGCGACGGGCTGGCGCAGCTCGCGCGGCGCGCGCACGCCCTCCGGAAACGGCCCGCCGCGCATCAGGCGCGGCATGTACACCAGGCGCAGATACATGCGCAGCCAGAACTTCGTGCGGACCTGCATGCCCTTTCCGCCTGCCAGCTCGGCGAGCAGGACGTCGTACGCCAGATTCAGATGCTCGACGACTTCCGCCGGCGACCACTTCCCCTCGCCGCGAGGAACGAGCCACTTCTCTCGCGGAACGCGCTCCGCCGCCGCGGCCAGATCGGCCGCCGCATCGGAATGGATCCTCTCGACGTCAGGCCACTTCATGAAACGGAAGCGATTCTCACATGTCTCTGGCTACGATGCCCCGCGCAGAATCGCGTCGATCGCCTCCTGGGAGACCGGGTGGTAGGTCGGGCGGGCGCGCGCGTAGATGCGCTCTGCGACCTCCCGGCCGGCCGGCGTCGCGACGAGCTTCGTGTACAGCGGGCGAAGGAACTTGCGGCGGCCCTGCGAGGTGAGGAAACGCTCCACGGCCGGATACACCTCGCGGTAGTCGCGCGAGATCCCGAGGTCGAGCCATGAGAACAGGATTTCCGAGTTGCCGCTCTCGCTGAACCGGAAGCGTGCGTCCAGCTCGCGAAGACGATCGACGGAGATGTCCTGCGGCAGCGAGTGGATGAAGTGCAGCCACTCCAGCGACGACCAGTTGGACGCCTGCAGGGAAGCCGCCGGTGTCCCCGACCCGAACGCCGCCGCCTGCGCCTCCACGCGCGCGAACGCCTCGGACCGCGCCTGCGGCGCATTCGAAGGCAGGCCCGGGCCACTGATCCAGGCCGCGATGCCGAGCCGCTCTTCCGCGCCGGGAACCTGGCTGAGAAGACGCGATCGCATGTCGGCCAGAAATATCTCCGTCGTCATCGGTACGAATGCGAAGCGATCGAAGTAGTCGCGCAGATAGGCGTCGAATCGAGCACGGCCGACGGTCTCCTCGATGAGCCGCATGAAGAGGGAGCCCTTCTCGTACGGGAGGAACGTCGGCCCGGCATCAGGACTCCGTCCATCGAGATCGACGACCAGGCCCTCGTCGGCGTCCGCGACCTGCGGCAACTCGTCCAGCAGGTCCTTCAACCCGAGGACCCAGAGCATCTCGGCCTGCTCGCGGCCGTAGATGCGCTCGGAGATGCGGCGCTCCAGATACGTCGTGAATCCCTCGTTGAGCCAGAAGTCGCTCCACGTCGCGTTCGTAACGAGGTTGCCCGACCACGAATGCGCCAGCTCGTGCGCGACGGTCGCCACGAGCGACTTGTCCCCGGCGATCAGCGTGGGTGTCAGGAACGTGAGGCGCGGATTCTCCATGCCGCCGTACGGAAAGCTCGGGGGCAGCACGAGCATGTCGTACCTCCCCCACCGGTACGGCCCGTACATCTCTTCGGCGACGTCGATCATCTTCTGC
Source organism: Thermoanaerobaculia bacterium (assembly GCA_035544675.1). Classification (GTDB taxonomy): domain Bacteria; phylum Acidobacteriota; class Thermoanaerobaculia; order Gp7-AA8; family Gp7-AA8; genus DATKCA01. Next base: position 35,491 of record DATKCA010000288.1, read on the forward strand.
GTGTCTTCGAATTCGCGCGCGGCGGACTCGATGACTTCCGGCTCGGCATAGACGCCGCTGTTGCGCCCGAGCGAGCGGAACTCCAGATCGCCGGCGGCGATGGCGAGCAGGTAGGCCGGCACCGGCTGCGGCATGCGGAAGCGATACAGCCCCTCCGGATTCTTCGCCGTCGGATTCTCGGCGCTCATCACCGCCATCAGCTGCGGCGGGACGCGCACGACCGCGTCGTACGTGAACCGGACCTGCGGCGAGTCCTGAATGGGGACCCAGCTTCGGGCCAGGATGGCCTGCGACTGCGAGAGGAGGAACGGATCCCGCTTCCCCGCAGTCTGCATCGGATCGAGCCACTGCAGCGCGGCCGCGCCCGGGCTCGTCGTGTACTCGACCGTCACGCTGCGCGTGGCGGGCGTGATGTCGATCTCCAGCGGTGCGCCGAAGTCCGGCCTGGCCTGGCCCAGGCGATACGTCGTCGCGGTGCCGCCGTCACGAGTGACACGGTGAATCGTCAGATCGCGGGTGTCGAGCACGAGCACGTTCGCCCGGGCCGTATTCGTAATGCCGAGCGTGGCGATGCCGCTGAGCACCTTCCGCGGAAAATCGACGCCGAGGCTCAGGGAGAGGTGGTCGACGCGGACTTCGGCGGGACGCGAGTACGAATGCGGATCGCGGACGAAGCGGGCCGCCGCCATTCCTGGCGGCGTTTGCGGCGTTTGCGGCGTTTGCGGCGTCGGCGGCGTCACAGTGGTACAACCCAAAAGCGGCAGCAGTGCAATCAGTGCGAGTCTCTTCACTTTACCGTCCGGAGTACGTTGAATTTCATCAGCTCCTGGAACGTGATCGTGGAGTCGAGGTCCTCGCGGGCCAGGCGCAAGGCCTGATGCAGCCCCTCCAGGACCATCTCCATCCAGAACGCGCGCTCCTCGTCGCGTGATGCCTGCACGTACTTTGCCGCTGTGTCGGCGAGGCGTGGCACCCGGTTCAGCTCGGCGAGAAACACCGCGAAAGGCTGCTCGTCCGACAGCGTGATCTTGTTCCCCTCGGCGAACCAGCCGAGGATCGCGTCGTAGGCGGGCTCGTGGCGCGGGTCCTTCTTGTCCGAAGGCGGCGGCGGGGAGACCGGCGCCCCGGCCTTCCGGCCGCGGCGACCGGTGAACGAATCGTCGTCGTCGAGATCGAGCTCGCCGTAACCGCGCCGCTCCCGCTCCGGCGCGGCGCCGCGTCCGGCACGCTCCACCGCGGGGAACTTCGTCTCGAACAGCTTTCCGACCGCGATGCCGATGAGCTTCCGGGCCACGACTTCCGCGCCCTGCTGCTCCCCCTCGTAGACCATCTCGACCTTGCCGGTGATGGCCGGGAGAACCATGGCCAGATCGGAGAGACGCGGGAAGACGTAGCGGTCGCCGGTGAGGGCGGCGCGGCGCTCGAGGTTGGACTGCAGCAGCTCGATGGCAGCGATGGTGAGGCGCGCCGAGACCCCCGAGGACTGGTCGACCAGCTCCGACTCGCGCGCGGCGAACGCGATGTTCTCGACCAGGTCGCGGACGTAGAGCGGGATCTCGACGGTCACCGGCGCGTCGCGCCTGGTCCACGCTTCCTGTTCGGTGATCTGCCGGGCCGTCTCGATCTGCTGCGGGTAATGCGTGAGGATCTGCGAGTCGATACGGTCCTTGAGAGGCGTGATGATGTTGCCGCGGCTCGTGTAGTCCTCCGGATTCGCACTGAAGACCAGCACGACATCCATCGGAATGCGCACGGGAAAACCGCGGATCTGCAGGTCTCGCTCTTCCAGGATGTTCAGCAGCGCCACCTGAATGCGCGGAGCGAGGTCGGGCAGCTCGTTGATGGCGAAGATGCCGCGGTTGGTCCGCGGAATGATCCCGTAGTGGATGACCTCCTCGTCGGAGTAGGTCAGGCGCTGGTTCGCGGCTTTGATCGGATCGATGTCGCCGACGAGATCGGCCACGGTCACGTCCGGCGTGGCCAACTTCTCGCGGTAACGCTCGTCGCGGGTCAGCCACGCGATGGGCAGGTCGTCGCCCTGATCGGTGACGAGCCGGCGGCATCGCTTGCACGAAGGGTGAAACGGCGAGTCGTTGATCTCGCATCCGGCCACGATCGGCACGCGCTCGTCGAGCAGCGCGGTCAGCGAGCGGAGGATGCGCGTCTTGGCCTGACCGCGCAGTCCGAGAAGGATGATGTCGTGCTTCGAGAGCACCGCGTTGTGAATGGCCGGAATGACCGTGCGCTCGTAGCCATGGATGCCCGGAAACGTCGGCTCCTTCCGCGCGATCTTGTCGAGGAGGTTGGCCCGCATCTCGTCCTTGACGGAGCGGACCTGGTATTTCGCGGCGCGAAGCTCGCCGAG
>DATKCA010000289.1:0-29399 GCA_035544675.1 Thermoanaerobaculia bacterium
CGCTGGACACGGCGGTGACGCTGAACGCGTCGCAGACGTTCCAGATGACCGGAAGCGTCAACGATACCCCTTCGATGGGCCCACCGACGTTCAGCGGGGGTGGCTCGGTCAATCTCGGCAGCAACAACCTCAACCTCATCGCCGACAGTGGCGGTCTCATCATCGATGGTCCGCTCTCCGGCACGGGGACGCTGTTCGTCGATGGAGTCGGCGGCGGTCTCGTCACGATCAACAACTTCCAGAGCGCCTTTCTCGGCGCCACGACCGTCGTCGGAAACGGCGATCTCTATCTCAACGGCGAGCTGCCGGGCACACTGAGCACAACGTCGCCCGGAGCGAGACTCAACGGCATCGGCACGATTCAGGGAGCGACCGACATCCTCAGCGGAACGATCTCGCCCGGCACCAGCGCCGGTGTGGCGGGAAATCTCACTGTCGGTCTGCTGGCTGTGCCGAGCGCGCTCAACATCGCGGGCAATTACAGCGCCGAGCTTCTCGGTATCACGACTCACGATCGAATCGGGGTCACCGGAACCGTGGCGCTGTCCGGCACCCTCACCACAAGCCTTCTGTTCGCGGCACCGAACGGAGCGGTTTTCGTCATCATCGACAACGATGGCACCGATCCGGTCAGCGGAACGTTCTCCGGCTTGCTGGAAGGCGCAGTCTTCACCGTCAATGCGCAGGCTCTGAAGATCAGTTACACCGGCGGCGATGGCAATGACGTCGTTCTGATCCGGGTCTCCAGTCCCGCCATCGCCAATCTCACGCCGAACAATGGTCCGGCTGTGGGCGGCACGGCAGTGACCATGACCGGCAGCGACTTCCTGCCTGGTGCGACCGTGACCATCGCCGGCGCACCGGTCAGCAATCTGGTCGTGGTCGACGCCAACACCATCACGTTCGTCACGCCTCCCGGACCGTCGGGCCCGGCGACCGTAATCCTCACCAATCCCGACGGACGGTCGGCGCTCTCACCGGTGCCGTTCACTTACGACTCGCCGTCGATCGCGAACGTCACCCCATCCAGCGGACCTGTCGGCACGGTCGTGACGATCTCCGGCGTGAACTTCAGCGGCGGCGTCACCAGCGTCACGTTCAACGGCGTGGCCGCATCGTTCACAGTCGACAGCGACAGCCAGATCACGGCCACGGTTCCCGCGGGCGCCACCACCGGTCCGCTGGTCGTGACCTCCGGATCGTTCAGCAGTAATGCGGTGACGTTTACCGTGGCCTGCTCGGACCCGCCGCCGACGATCACCGCCAGCGGTCCGACCGATTTCTGCCCGCCGGGCAGCGTCACGCTCACCGCCAACACGCCGACCACTCCGACGGTGTCGTCGTACCTCTGGTCCACCGGTGAGACCACGCAGTCCATCACCGTGAGCACGACCGGCAGCTATACGGTGACCGTCACCTACAGCAACGGTTGTCCGGCCACGTCGGCGCCACAGGCAGTCAACGTCAAGGCGCAGCCGACGGTGGCCATCAGCGGCCCGACCAGCTCGTGCGCCGGCTCGACGGCCACGCTGACAGCCAGCGGCTCGAACATCTCCACGTTCCTCTGGTCGCCGGGCGGCGAGACGACTCCTTCGATCACCGTTCCGGTCAACGCCGGCTCGTCGTCGACGTACAGCGTCATCGTGACCAGCGCCGACGGCTGCGTCGAGAGCGCGTCCCACACGATCTCTCCGGTCTCGCCGCAGGCGATCAACATCGATGTCCCGCCGTCCGTCACTTCCGGCGGCACCGCCACGGCGTCGGCTCAGGGAACTTTCACGGGACCGTTCACCTGGACGGTTCTCAACGGCACCATCCTCTCCGGCCAGGGCTCCAGCTCGATTCAGTTCCAGGCCGGCACGAGCGGCGGCGTCACGATCTTCGTCAGCTCTCCCGATGGGGCGTGCTCGGCGGACGGCTCGGCCGTCGTGCAGATCATCGCCTGCTCGACGAGCGGTCCCGCTCTCAACGCTCCTGCCAACAACTCCACGCTGACCTCGCCGGTCACCTTCTCCTGGTCACCGGTCGACGGCGCGACGAGTTACGAGGTGTACGTCGCACAAGGCACTTCGGCGCCCGGCCTCCTCGGTACAACGGCCGGAACCAGTCTGAGCGCGACGGTTTCCAGCGGACCGGCGAACTGGTTCGTCCTGGCGCGGCTCGCCCAGTCGTGCAGTCCGAACACGACTCAGTCGGAGACGCGCAGCTTCACCGCCACTCCGGCCACGAACTGTCCGACGGCGGGACCGGTGGCGATCTCTCCGTCCGAGGGGTCGCGTGTGTTCTCCCCGGCGACGTTCACCTGGTCGTCGGTCAGCGGGGTGAGCGGTTACCGCGTCCTGTTCAGCACCAACGGCGGGGCCTTCGAAGACCTCGGCGGAATCCTGAGCCCGGCCACGACGTCGATCGTGGCGCCGGTGCCGCCGGGTGACGCGGTCTGGTATGTGGAAGCGATCTACAGCGGCTGCCCGGCAGTGGCGTCGTCGGCGATCACATTCGTGGTCGATCCGGAAGACTGCTCCAAACACACCTCTCCGTCCCTGCTCGCACCTCCGAGCGGATCGACGGTGGCCTCTTCGTCGGTGACATTCCGCTGGTCGTCAGTGGAAGGCGCGGATGGGTATCGAGTGTGGAACTCGGTCGATGGCGGCGACTTCGAGACCATCGGCGAGACGCCGGAGACGATGTTCACGGCGACGATCGAGCCGGGGGCGATCCAGTGGTTCGTGGAGGCGCTGTTCGAAGGTTGCGAGTCGACGTTCTCGCCGACGCAGCCGTTTACGGTACCGCTGGGCGCGAACTGCGCCGCCAACCAGGCGCCGCAGCTCATCAGCCCGGCCGCGGGTCAGGTGACGACGGCGGCGACGGTGACCTTCTCGTGGTCATCGGTCGGTGCGCTCGAATACGAGCTGTATCTGTCGGTGAACAGCGGCACGCCGACGCTGGTCACGAAGACTCCCGGCACGTCGTTCACGACCGAGGTGCCGGAGGGTGATCTGGAGTTCTTCGTGAGGGCGCGGTTCAACGGCTGCCCGGCCACGACATCCGGCTCGCGGCAGTTCCGCTACCAGCCGCCCGCGAATTGCGGCACGGAGCTGCCGGTGGCGATCTCGCCGCAGGCGGATACGACTGGGATCCCCTCGCCGGTGACGTTCCGCTGGAGCGCGGTGGCCGGAACGACGAATTACATTTTGACGATCGCATCATCGAGCGGAGTGGAGACGATCCCGACGACCTCCACACAATTGACCCGGCCGGTGTCATCGGGTGCCGGGTCGTGGACGGTGGAGGCTGTGTTCGGGGCCGGATGCGCGAATACGAAGTCGGCGGCCAGCGAGTTCTTCGTGGTCGTTACTCCCAGTGGTTGCACGGAACTGGCGCAGCCGCTGATCGCGGCGCCGAGCCAGATCTCGGACAGGGTGTCGTACTTCGTGCAGTGGCAGCCGGTGGTGGGAGCGACCTCGTACCAGTTGCAGCGATCGGTGGGTGGGAGCTTCGAGAACGTGGTGCCTTTGAACCTGACCGAGACGCAGGCCTCGTTCACGGACACGAACGAAGGGACGGCACCGCTGACGGTGCTGTACCGGGTGCGGGCGTTGTCGACGACCTGCACGCCGCTGGGGGTGAGCGCGTACTCGTCGGTGGTGGGAGTGACGATCCTGCCGGCGGTGCAGACCTCGAACACGACGGAAGGATCGACGCTTCGGGCACAGAGCGAGACCATCAACTACTCGATTCAGCTCGGACCGGAGTTCGCCGGGGCGGCCTTCAGCGCCATGCCGACCGTGCCGTGGCTGAGTGTGACGCCGTCGAGCGGGACGGTGCCGGCCGCGGGGATCAACCTCCAGGTGACGGCGAATACGGACGATCTGCCGATCGGGTCGAGCGCCGGGAACGTGATCGTGACGCTGGTGACGCCGGACGAGGTCAGGACCGGCGGGGGGCTGCGGCAGAGAGCGAGCGGGACGACGAGCAAGACCGTGCCGGTGAACGTGAACCTGGTCACGCCGGTGACGCCGAACCCGAAGTCGGGACCGCCGCCGGACGCGCTGATCATCCCGGCGGTGGCCCACGCGGACGGAGTGAACGCGCAGTTCCAGTCGGACGTGCGTGTGACGAACACCTCGCCGCAGGTGATCAAGTATCAGCTGACGTTCACGCCGACGGGAGCGGCCGGGATCGCGGCGGGCCGGCAGGCCACGATCGACATCGAGCCTGGACGGACCGTGGCACTGGACGACGTGCTCAAGACGTGGTTCGGGACCGGGACGACCAGCGCGCTGGGAACGCTGGAGATCCGGCCGCTGACCAAGACGGCAGCCTCGACCTCGAGCGCGGCAGTCAAGGGACTGCCGAACTTCGTGACGTTCGCGGCCTCGCGGACGTTCAGCCAGACGGCCAATGGAACGTTCGGGCAGTTCATCCCGGCGGTGCCGTTCGCGAACTTCCTGGGACGGTCGAGCGATCCGGCGCGGCCGGCGGTGATGTCGCTCCAGCAGATCGCGCAGTCGGCGGCGTTCCGGACGAACCTTGGGCTGGTGGAAGGGTCGGGACAGCCGGCCACGGTCAACGTGTCGGTGTTCGGAGACACGGGACAGAAGCTGACGGACTTCGACGTGAACCTCACGGGCGGACAGCACATGCAGCTGGGAAGCGTGCTGGCGCAGAGAGGGATCCAGGTCAACGACGGGCGGTTGGAAGTGAGAGTGACCTCGCCGGGCGGGAAGGTCACGGCGTACGCGTCGGTGCTGGACAACCGGACCAACGACTCGCTGCTGGTCACGCCGGTGTCGCTGAATGAGGTGGGTAATACGAAGTTCGTGCTGCCTGGAGTGGCGGAGCTGTCGGGAGGGATCCCGTGGCAGACCGACGCGCGGCTGTTCAATGCCAGCGATGTGGCGGTGAATGCGCAGCTGACGCTGCAGCCGCTCATCGGGACCGAGGCGCTGACGGCGAACGTGACGCTGGCCCCGCGGGAGGTGAGGCAGTTCGACCGGATCCTGTCCACGCTGTTCGGAGTGACGAACGACGGAGGAGCGCTGCACATCGCCACGACGGCGAACGCGAACCTGATCGCCACGGCGCGGACGTACCGGCCGGACGGGACGGGAGGATCGTTCGGACAGTTCATCACGGCGGTGACGCCGAACGAGGCCGTGGCGGTGGGGAACCGGCCGCTGCAGATCCTGCAGGTGGAGGAGTCGGTGCGGTACCGCTCGAACATCGGGTTGGCGGAAGTGACCGGGCAGGCAGCGATGGTGGAGGTGACGGCCATCCCGCCGGACTCGAAGTTCTCGATCACGATCCGGGTGCCGATGGACGGGAACCAGTTCCGGCAGCTGAACTCGCTGCTGAGGCAGATGGGGCTCTCGGACACGCACAACGCGCGCGTGTCGGTGCGGGTGGTGGGAGGCCAGGGCCGGGTCACGGCCTACGCCTCGGTCATCGACAACGTCACGGCGGATCCCACGTTCGTTCCCGCGCAGTAGGTCAACGGAAGCTTCTGTGGAGGACAGGCAATCGTGCCTGTCCGGGTCAGGCAGGATTGCCTGACCCCCACAGAGGCCCCTTCCCCGCGCCCCGAGCCCAATTCTGGTGTCTCGCTTGCAATCATTCCCCCTCGATGACGACCAACAGACGACGAAACACCGAACGAGGCCGTATGGATGGTGGGGTGGGGCGAGGAGTCCGGTTGGGTGGCAGCGATACGGGTATGCCGCCGACGGGCTTTCGCTCGAGCGTCGATCCGGTCGACGACGAAGATTCGACCTCGTACGAGGTCTACACGAATCTCGTCGACGACGGCGAGGACGACAACCCCGGCGACCGGCGGCGCGACCCGCTGCGGCGAACCTGAATCTTCAGAGGCGCGAGCCGGCGATCTCGTTCGCGATGCTGATCGCGATCATCCTGGCTTCGCCGGCCGAGCTGCGCCTGGTGTCGCAGCGTCGCAGGTGGACGGCGAGGTACACGCGGATGTCTTCCCAGGCTGCGCTCCGGTCGACGCGCAGGCGGACTCCGCAGAACGGGCAGCTCAACTTCGTCATGGGCGAAGCTTAGGCGCCGCGGCGCCATCCTTCCGTTCGCCCGCCGTTGTTTTTTCGTCAAACGTGCGTCAGCTGTCGATGCCTTCGGTTGCGCGGATATGATCCCTGCCCATGCGCCGCCTCTCGACCTTCCTTCTGCTTTTCTTCGCGATGACCGTTCACGGTCAGCAGCGTTTCTCGGCCGGTACGATGCCGCCGCCGGAATTCGAGGACGCTGAGCGCCGCCAGAAACTGGCGACGGCATTTCCCGAGATCGAGAAGATCTTTCTCGACTGGGCCAAACGGCGCCACGCCCCCGGTGCAGTCCTGGGCGTCATCATCGACGGCGAGCTGGCCTGGCTCGAGACGACCGGCGTCCGCAACGTCGACAGGGGGGAGCCGGTCGAGAGCGACACACTCTTCCGCATCGCCTCGATGACGAAGAGCTTCACGGCCATGGCCATCCTCAGGCTCCGCGACGAGGGAAAGCTCGGGCTCGACGATCCGGTGTCGCGCCATGTGCCGCAGCTCGGCGATCTGCCATATCCGACACGGGACTCCGCACCCATCACCATCCGCCATCTGCTGAATCACGCCGAGGGATTTCCCGAGGACAATCCGTGGGGCGACCGGCAGCTCGCGCAGAGCAACGAGACGATGGACTCGTGGATGCGTGCGGGCATCCCCTTCTCGAACGCGCCCGGCACGCGGTACGAGTACTCCAACTACGGCTTCGCGATTCTCGGCCGCATCGTCGAGAACGTGTCCGGCGTTCCCTATGACCGCTACGTCCGCGACAACATCCTTGGTCCGCTGGGCATGGAGCGAAGCACGTTCGAGGTGCCGGCGGAGAACTTCGCGGCCGGCTACCGCCGGGAGGATGAACAGTGGAAGCCGGAGCCGATCCTCGCGCACGGCTCGTTCGGAGCGATGGGCGGACTGTGGACCACCGCCACGGAGCTGTCGCGCTACGTCGCGTTTCTGATGGCGGCGTTTCCGCCCCGTGACGACGCGGAGAGCGGTCCGATCAGGCGCAGCAGCGCTCGCGAGATGCAGCAGTCGTGGCGGGCCAGTTCAGCCTCCGCGTTGCGGGCGCCGATCGACGCGTCTCTCGAGCTGACCAGTACGGGCTACGGCTACGGGCTCAGAATATCCGGCGACTGCCGCTTCGCGCACCTGGTGGCACACGGAGGCGGTCTGCCCGGCTACGGCTCGTTCATGCAGTGGTTGCCGGAGTACGGCGTTGGGATGATCGGCATGAGCAACCTGACGTACAACTCGCCGTCCGGCCTGATCGGCCAGGCCTGGGATGTGCTCCTGCGCACCGGCGCGCTGAAGCCGCGCGTAGCTACGCCCTCGCCGGCGCTTCTCGCCGCGAAAGAGGACGTGTCGCGGCTCGTGGCGAAGTGGGACGACGCGCTCCTCGAGCGCATTGTGGCGGACAACCTCTTTCTCGACCGGAGCGCGGAGCGGCGCGCCGCGCAGCTCGGAGATCTCGTCAAACGTCATGGCCAGTGCCGGCCCGAGCCGGGCCTCGAGGCGCCGAATGCACTGCGCGGCAAGTGGCGCATGACGTGCGACCGCGGCTGGATCGATGTGTCGATCACTCTCGCACCCACGACGCCGCCGCGCGTTCAATACCTCGACGTCGAATCGGTGATGCCGCCCGGCGAATCGATGTCGGCGCTCCTGAACAGCGTCCTGCAGCTCGCCGGTCGCTGGAACGACCGCACGGCGTCACGCCTCCTGCACAAATCGGCTGACCGCGCCCTAGTGCGGAGACAGCTCGCGGCCCTCTCGCAGTGGGGAACGTGCCGTCCGCAGGAAGCCGTGGCCGGTGACGGCACCGGCCGGAGCTCCTTCATGTTGCAGTGCCAGCGCGGCCGGGTTCGCTTGCGCGTGTCGCGCCACCCCGAGTCCGGGCGCCTGCAGCGTCTGGACGTGTTTCCCGGGCCCGATCAGCGCTGTGCCCCCTGACGCCTCATCTGAAACTTCTCCTCCCGCATTTCACCGCTCTTCTGCCGGAGGGCGAGGAAGATCGTCATCGCGTCCTCTCCCTCCCGGCGGAAGGTGAGGCCGTCGAAGTGGATGACCCCGTCGATGGTCCCTGCGTAACGGAACTCCACGAACTTGTCTCGCTCCTCCCAGCCGGTCAGGTCGGGATGGAAGTGCTTGAGCCGCATCACCAGTCCGCGCTCGCTCTCGCTGAGCGTGAGGAACTCGTAGAACACCGGCTTGTCGTTGCGGATCAGGCGAAACGTCCCGAGCATCACCCCCCCATCCGGTGCACTCCACACCTCTTCGGTCCGCCCTCCCAGTCCATCCCCGGTCCAGCGGCCGGCCAGCCAGGCCATGTCGGCTACCGACGCTTTCGGTGGTGTGGCATCGGCGGCCAGGCGCACCGTGTGCTCCGTGACCTTTTCCTGAGCGGCGGCTGTGGCTGAAACGACGAGGGCGAGGATGGCCAGGGCGTGTCTCATTCCGTTCTCCTTCGAGGGTAGACGAACGATAACGCGGAAAATCGACCTCCTTAGTCCTTAGTCCTTGGTCCTTAGTCCTTAGTCCTTGGGACCACTGGGGGCCTGAGGCCCGAGGCCCGCCTACGTTGCCAGCTCGAGCCGCAGGGTGCCGTAGCTCTGCTGAATCTCGATGCGCACCGGCGTGCGCTCCACGTCCTCCGCCAGCCACACCTTCACCGCGCCCTTCTTCTGGCCGTCGGCAGGTGCGATCGTGAACGGACGCACTGGCACGTCCTGGCCCCCCACGCGAAGGGTGGTCAGCGGGCTGGGAGTGAACGAGAACAGGTACCCCTTGCCGGCCGAGTAGACCGTCGACGTGTGCCGTGACTTGATCGATGCGGCGTTCTGCCGCAGGTAGTAGATGGACGTCAGGACGTCCTGCGCCGTGTCCGACTCGAGCGCGCGGACCTTCTGCTTCACGCCGTGGTCGTCGCTGCGCTTCTCCACCCGCGCTACGCGGCCCTCGTAGTCGAACTGGACGCGATGCTGCTCATAGCGGTTGTTCCACGAATACCCGTCCTCGCTGGTGAACGTGCGAATTCCTCCCGGCGCCATGGACGAGGCGTAGTATGCGGACCCGCCCTTCGACCCGAGCGTGAGCCGGCTCGTGACGCTGCTTCCCTCGCGCGTCTCCAGCGTGCCGGTCCCCGAGGAAGGGAAGGCGATGCGAGCGATCCAGGCCAGGCCGCCCTCGAGGCTCCAGCGGTATTTGAGCCGTTCCAGGCCCGCCGCATACGCGGGAGCCGAGCTCATCATTGAGATTAGGAGGACCGAGGCCGCGAGAAGTCTGAGTTTCATGGACACGCGCCGTGAAACAGCCGCGCGCCCCTCGGTATTCACGATTTTCCGAGGCGTTTTTTGAGGGCGGCGATGGCAGCTTCGCGCCCCTTGCTCCGGGCGATGTCCTGAAATCGTCTCCGGTCACCCTCCGGGACCTGGCGGATGAGTCCGAGATACTGACCCTGGATCTGCCGCGAGGCGGCGACCTCTGGCGAGACGGTCCGGCGGCGCTGCGCCCGCTTCACTGCCGCGCGAATCCTGCTGGCCGGGTGCTTGACCGGTCTGGCGATTCCCCGGAGCTCGGAAAGGCGTTTCTCGACAAACGTCATTTCCTGCCACATGCCGGCCAGATGGCGCCGGATGTCGACCGCGGAGACCTTCCCCTCGTCGATCAGCTTCTCGAGGATGTAGCGCGCCTGATTCGCGGTGAGGGGAGGAACATTCGCTGCTCTGGCCATGGGCGCATTGTAAAGGCGGCGAGGGGCGCCCATCAGAACTGACCGTTACATCCGGCTCCAGCACCACTGCTCGCCCTCGACTTTGCCTCCCATCGTCCCCTCCACGCGCGCGCAGAGCCGTTTCCCGTCGAGCCAGTAGAGGATGCGCTGCGGAAAGTCGTGCTGGAGGTTCTCGAACACGACCCGCGATGCGGTGGACTCTTTCAACGTGAACGGTGTCGGGGCCCGGCCGCCCGGCATCGCCTTGTACACCAGCGCGTGGCCGGCTTTTTCAATGCGCAGGAACTCGAAGGACACCTTGCCGTTTCCCCGGACGTCCCGGTGCATCCCGACCATGAGGTTGCCGTCGGACGTCGTCCAGTGCTCCTCCATCTTCACGCCGTCGATCGTGCCGCCCCACGAGCCGGTCATCCATTTCGGGAAATCGGCCGCCTGGGCCGGCGCCGCCAGAAGAAAGACCAACGCAATCATTCGCATGAGGGGAGCTTAGCAATCGGTGCGGGGAGCGTCTTGTAGATTTCCGACAATCGCCGCGTTGACGGCGTTCTGCTCGCGCAGGAACGCGGACGGGCTCACGCCGGCCAGCTCGCGGAACTCGTGGAGCCGGTGGGCGTCGTCGTGGTAGCCGGCTTCCTCGCCGCGAAGCGTCGCCTGCAGCCTGATGATGCGCGCGAGCACCTTCGGACTCACGCCGACGTGTGTGTCGAAGAGACGCTCCAGGGTGCGCTCGGTCGTGCCGATCTGGGCTGCCAGAGCGCGGATGCGGATGTCTCCGCGCCGCGACTCGATCAGGCTGATGGCGCGGCCGGCCACGCGGTTCGGAGCGGTGATACGGCGCGCCAGCATCGACTGCGCCTGGGCCATCGGGTCGGGCGAGTCGAAGACCGGCCCGCAGAGGCCGCGGACCACGTCGTCGAGCGGCGCGACGACTCCGCAGAGCTCGCGCATCGGCATCTGAAAGAAGCCGCTCGCTCCGCCGCGGCGGAAGCGGATGCCGAGAACGTCCGCGCGTGTGCTGGGACGGATGATGACGGCGCGCCGGATCTCCCCCATGAGCATCGCCGCCGGCTGCGCGGCACCCGCCTGCTCGAACGGATCGCCGAGGTGAAAGATCAACTCGAACGACCCGTCGGGGAGGATGCGCTCGGGTCGCGGAGCGTCATCCGTTCCACGCAGCGTCCAGAGACACTTCACCAGCGGCGCGAGACGACGGTCGGGAGCGTATTCGCGATAGGTGAGCAAGGCTGAATTCTAGCCGCTGAGCCTTCAAAGCTCTTAGACCCAAGCCCAAAGCTCCCGGTTACCGGTTTCCGGTTCTACAGCTCTCCCGCCGCCGGCGCGACCGTCTCGGTCGCCCTCACGAAGTCCGCGATCGGCGCAGTGCGGCCGTGCACGCCGGCGATCCACTCCGCCTTGATGCCCTTCTCCTTCAGCGCCCGCGCGAAGCTGAGGGTCGAGGCTTGCGGCGGTCCGAATGGCGCGTTGTTGTTCGGGACGTTGAACAGGTCGCCCTGGAACACGATGCGCTGCTTCGGCAGGTACGCGATCACCATTTCGCGGGCGTGCGGGTTCGGGCCGATGTCGATCAGCTCGACGGTGTTCTCGCCGTCGGTGAACACGCGCCTGCCGTTCTCGATCAGGGCGAACTCCGGCTTGCGGGGATTCTTCGCCAGCCGGTCGTTGTGAGGCGCGGCCGCCATCATCTCCACGATCCTGCGGTTCTTTGCCGTCGTGACCACCGTCGCCCCCTCGGCGATGAAGCTGCGGAGGCCGCCGATGTGATCGCCGTGATGATGCGTCAGAGCGATGTAGCGGATCGGCTTGCCGGGAATCGTCTCCTTGATGCGGCGGATGACGTTGTCCGCGCCGGCGCTCGAGCCTGGCGCCTCGACGGCCAGGACGTAGTCCCGGAAAGCGATGGCCAGCGTGTGCTGGTTGTTTCCCGCGACGTTCTGGATGAGGTAGACGCCGTCGCCGAGTTTCTCGACGTTCGCTTCGAGGGCGGCCGGGGCCGCATTCACCCTGCGGAAGCCGTCATCCGCGATCTGGAACGTCGCGTCGGTGAGAGCGGGATTGAACTCCGCCTTCACTTTGTAGCGCGCCTGCAGCTCGCCGGCGATGCGCCACGTCCACGTCTGCGGCACTCTCAACTTTCCGGAGGTGGTGTAATCCCCGAACATGATCTCGGACGCTTCTTCTCCCGTGAGCGGATCGGTGAAGATCAGCTCGTACTTCGCCACCAGCCCGCTCTTCGAGTCGACGTACATCGCAATCTGCTGCGTGTCGGGCATGACGAACGTGATGACGTCGTGTTTGCGTCCCTCGAGCTGCTCTTCACCGAGATGGCGGAGGGAGAGCTCGCGGTCGAGAGCCTGCCGGAGGATGAGGTTCGGGAGGCGGCGGTAGTACTGGATGAACTGCTGCTGGGTGGTCTGCGCCGCCGGAACGGGCGTGGCCGTGCGGGCGCGGAGGTCGTAGTTCATCCCCTCTCCGCCCTTGAGAATGACCGCGTTGTGACCCTCGAACCCGTTGCCGCTCGTGCGCTGCTCGAGGAACAGCCGGTTGTTCTTCAGGTCGAAGGTGAGCTTCTCGTGGAAGGAGCCGGATTCGAACGGAGGCTCCGCGGTCGGCATCTGCAGGCGCGGCCATGTCTCGCCCTGCAGCTCCATTCGCAGCGTCTCGATGCCGCGCAGCGCTTCTGCTCCGCCGATGGCGTCGACCGCGGCGTCCAGCACCTTGCGGGCACGGGTCTGCGAGCGCTCGGTGAGGGTCTCCGGGTTATCGGCGGCCATCGCCGTGACCGCGACGAACATGAGGATGAGGGAGAGCCTGGACATGTCGCACCTCCGCCGGGAAACATATCCGCGAGAGGCGCACGCGCGCGCGAACACTCCTGTGACAGCTTGTAAACGCCTCACCCGTGCCCGATCCCGTTCCCGGAGGTCAGCGGCACATCACGCCGTAGCGATCGTCACCTTGCCCGGTAGGGCTCCGGCCTACATTGATTTGCAGAAGGAGGACTCATGCGCAAAGTGCTCTTCTTTTTTGGCTGGGCAATCCTGATTGCGCTTCCGATCGCGTTCACGATCGAGATCGTCGCGATCCAGAACTTGCCGGAAGTACAGATCTGGAAGTGGGCGATCCTCTGCGGTGCGGTCGTGCTAATTTTCTTCGCGCGCAACCGTGACGAGGTGCTCAAGCACCACGTCGTCTGAGCGGTAGCGTGGGTGAGGACACCGGCGCCCCGGGCGGGGTGGGGGCGACGACCGAGGCGCGGTGAGGCTGTAGGAACTGGCGAAGCGGCCTGTCAGCCTCGGGCGCGGAGCGGTAGCATGTCGGCCGGGATGCGAGAGCTTTGGAGAGCCGGCCTTGTCGCCGCTGCCAGTCTGCTGCTGACGGCTGCAGCCCAAGCGCAGCAGCTTCCGCGCTGGATCTCCAGACTCTCCATCCACGGTTACCTCAGCCAGGCCTACGCGGTCAGCGACGATCACCAGATCCTCGGCATTCCGACGGAGGGGACCACGGACTATCGCGATCTGGCGCTGCAGCTCCGCTACGATCAGGACAAAGCCAACATCTTCATCGTGCAGCTCCGCCAGGAACGGCTGGGCGACAGCCCCAAGTCACGCGGCGACGTCGAGCTGGACTGGGCCTTCTATCAGCGCAACATCTCCGACCGCCTGTCGCTCAAGGCCGGTCGCATCCCGCTGCCGCTCGGAATCTTCAACGAGGCCGGCGGCGCCGGGACCACGTTCCCCTTCTTCCGCCCGCCGAACGAGTTCTACGAGCGCCAGTACACGAGCAAGACGCTGGAGGGATTCCTCGGCTCGATGACCCTGGGCGGGCCGGCCGGATGGAGCTTCGACCTGGACGCCTACGGCGGGCAGTGGGCCCTGGACCAGTTCGGCGGTGACCGGGCCGATGCCCGCGAAGCGTTCGGTGCGCAGATCTGGGCGAACACTCCGCTGCAGGGCGTGCGGATCGGCGGCGGCGCTTACCGCTGCACGGTCGAGCCGCGCGATGGCGTCGCGGCGGACTACCTCATGGTGCACGGCTCGATCGACGCCGATCTCGATCGGTGGAGGCTGGCCACCGAGTACCTGAGCGGGAACCTCGACTACTACGGCCGGTACCACGCGTATTACGGACAGGTCGGATACCAGTTCACGAAACGCGTCAGCGTTCACGCGCGCGGCGCCGTCGCTCGAATGAAGCTTCCTGGGAATGGATACACGATCACGCCGAAGCTCAGCGACGACGTCGGCATTGCCATCAATTACGCGCTGCACCCCGCCCTGATTTTCAAGCTCGAAGGCCACACCAACGAAGGACTGCTCCGTGAGGATGCTCCTCTCAACCTCTACGGGTCGCCCTCGAAAACGAGGTACGTAATCGCGAGCGTCGTGGCCGGTTTCTAATACTCTATTCATCTGACAGTTCGAATGGTGGGGCGGCTGATTCTCGTCACGATGACGATGGTGGCGGCTGCAGCCGCTCAGTCGCCGTCTGCCGACCCGCCGCCGTTCCATGTGATCGTGGCGCGCGCCAATCCGGTGTCGTCGATCAGCCGCGCCGGCCTCTCGTCGGTGTTCATGAAAAGGACGCGCACATGGCCGGACGGCTCGCCGATCGTCCCTGTCGACCAGCCGGCCACGTCGCGGACGCGCGAACTGTTCTCGCGGTCGGTCCACGGCAAGAGCGTCGCCTACGTGACGCGCTACTGGCACCGGCTGATCTTCTCGGGCCGAGGCATCCCGCCGATCGAGATGCCGTCCGACGCCGCGGTCATCGAGTTCGTCAGGGCCAACCGCGGCGCCATCGGATACGTGGACCGGCGGACGGCGGCCGGCGATGACGTCAGGGTCATCGCGGTGACGCCATGACGTTCCGCGCCAGGCTCGCGCTGACGATGGGCGCGCTGATCCTGGCCATCGCCGTGGCAATGTGGTTCCTCGTGCCGCGCGCGCTGGAGCAGGAAGCGATCACGCTGACCGCGCACAGGGCGGAGACGCTCGCACACCTCACCGCGTTCACGATCCATCCTTCGATCTACTTCCGCGACCAGGGCGCACTCGAAGAGGCGCTGAGCGGAGCGCGACAAGACGAGGACGTGGCGTACATCGTTGTCATCGCCCCCGACGGCAGGAGGCTGGCCGCATTCCACGCGGAGCGCGCGAGCGCGGCAGCTCTGGGCCGGCGGTCGATGGGCGGCGGCATCTCGAGGGAAGGTTCTCTCTATGAAGTGATGACGCCGGTCCTCGACCGCGGTCAGGAGCTGGCGCGGCTCTACATCGGAATGTCGCTCGCTCGCGTCAATCGCGAGATCTCCCGCACCCGCCTCACCATCGGAATCATCGGCGCAGTCATTCTGGCGGCAGGTCTTCTGGCCGTCGTGGTCATCAGCAACGTGATGACTCGTCCTCTGCGCCACGTGGCGGCGGGCGCGGGCAGGATCGCCGCCGGAGACTTCGCCCACCGCGTTCCCGAAGCGAGTGACGACGAGATCGGGAGGCTGGCCACGGCGTTCAACGATATGGCGGAGAAGGTCGCCGAACGCGACGCGTCGCTGCGGCTCCTTTCGAAACGCCTCCTGGCCGCACAGGAACGGGAGCGCGTCCGCATCGCCCGCGAGGTGCACGACGAGCTGGGCCAGGCCCTCACGGCGCTGAAGATCGATCTGCAGCAGGCCGGGAGCCCGCACGCGCGCAGCATCGACGCCATCATCGAGCTCGTCCGCCGCATCGCCACCGACCTGCGTCCATCCGTCCTCGACGATCTCGGCATCACTGCCGCCCTGGAGCAGCAGCTCCGCCGGCTTCGCGAGAGCACGGGGATGAAGACGACGCTGAGAGTGTCCGAAGAGCCGCAGCTGGACATGCTGACAGGGGTGACGCTGTACCGGATCGCGCAGGAGGGGCTTGCCAATGTGGTCCGCCACGCCGGGGCGTCCGAGGTGGAGGTGTCGCTGGAGGTGAGCGAGAGCGCCGCTGCGCTCGAGATCAGAGACAATGGCAGAGGCATTACCCGGGAACAGGTGGCCGGCTCGCAATCCCTCGGGCTGGTGGGGATTCGCGAGCGGGCGGAGTTGCTGGGAGGTAGTGTGAACATCGAAGGCCAGCCGGGGGAGGGCACGGTTCTGACCGTGACGCTGCCGCTGGCAAAGGACGATCGAAATGCTGCGAGCGTTGTGCGTTGACGATCACGCCATTTTCCGGCAGGGCGTGAAACAGATCCTGGCGCAGTACGACCCGCAGTTGAAGGTGGGCGAGGCCTCGACCGCCGCCGAGGCCATGCGCCTGGCCAGGGAGGCGCGTTGGGACGTGGTCATCCTCGACCTCTCCCTGCCCGATCGCAGCGGATTGCAGCTGCTCAGCGAGTTGAAACGCGAGCAGCCGGACGTCCCGGTGCTCGTGCTGACGATGCACGGCGACGACGAATACGCGGTGCGCGCGCTCCGCAACGGCGCCTCGGGCTACGTCACCAAGGAGAGCGCGCCGGAGGAGCTGGTCACGGCCGTCCAGAAGGTGACGCGGGGCGGAAGGTACATGACGCCGTCGCTCGCGGAGCGAGTGGCGTTCGGTGTGGCCACCCCGGCCACGACGGAGAAGCCGCACCAGAGTCTGTCCGAGCGCGAGCTCCAGATCCTGCGGCTGATCGGCGAGGGGAAGAGTCTGAAGGAGATCGCGGCCATGCTGTCGCTCAGTGTCAAGAGCGTCGGCACGTACCGGGCCCGCGTACTCGACAAGATGGCGATGAACACCAACGCGGACCTGATCCGCTACGTCGTCGAGAACAGCCTGACGTTGTAAGGGGTCAGGTCTTCGGTTGTCCGGTTTCGCTACGGGCCGTATAGTTTTCTACGATCGGTAGCGAAACCGGACAACCGAAGACCTGACCCCCATCTAGAACCGGCCGAGCGCGGCTTCGAGGTTCCGGCGGTACACCGGGCTGAGGGCGAAGCGGGCGCCGCTCGACAGCACGACGGTGTAGGAGTCCTTCCCTTCGTGAATGAGCTCCAGAACTCGATCGGTGTTCACGATCCTCGATCTCTGGATCCGGATGAAGTGCCGGGCCGGAAGGCGCGCCAGGATCTGAACCATGGTCAGGCGCATGAGGAAGCTCTCCTGCCCGCGGTGAAGCTTGACGTAGTTCCCCACCGACTCGATCCAGTCGATCTCCTCGGGGCGGAGGAAGAGCACGCGCTCGCCGGCACGAACGACGATGCGCTGCTGCGGTCTGGAGGCCAGAAGGTCGTGGATGCGGTCGCTGGCGCCGCGCGTACCGATCACGTCGCGGGCGCGCCGGAACGCCTCTTCCAGACGCTCGGGCGCCACCGGCTTGAGCAGGTAGTCGATCGCGCTCACCTCGAAGGCGCGTACCGCGTATTCGTCGTACGCGGTGATGAAGATGACGTGCGGCAGCGCTTCAGGCGGCAGCGCCTCCAGGACGTCGAACCCGGTGGCGCCGGGGAGCTCGATGTCCATCAGCACGAGATCGGGCCGCCGCTCCTCCAGCATGCGGACGGCTTCTTCCGGCGCGCCAGCCGAGCCGACGACCACGCAGCCGCTCTGCTGCGCGACGAGACTCTCCAGATGCTCCCGCGCCAGCGGCTCGTCCTCGACCACGGCGACGGAGAGGCTCTTCATGCCGCCGCCTTCCGCAGCGGCAGATCGAGCCTGACGACCGTCCGGGCGGCTTCCGAAGCGATGGTGAGGTGCGCGTCCCCGGCGCCGTAGAGATGGGTGAGTCTCGAGCGGATGCTGGTCAGGCCGATGCCCGATCGTAGCGGCGGATGGATTCCCGCGCCGTCATCCTCCACCTCCAGGAGCAGCCTGGTCTCTGTGACCACAGCGCGGACGAACACCGCGCCACCCGTCGCACTCTGCGAGATGCCGTGCCGCACCGCATTCTCGACGAGAGGCTGAATGACGAACGGCGGGACCAGCGCGGAGCGCGCGGCCGGCGAAATCTGCGCATCGAACGTGAGCCGCTCCTGCAGCCTGGTCCGCTCCACGGCGATGTAGCTCTCCACGATGTCCATTTCGTCCGAGAGGGCGACCTCCTGCTCCTCCTGATGCGTGACGGACATGCGCAGCAGGTGCCGCAAGCGAAGAACCATCGTGGCCGCCTGCTCCGGACTTCGGCGAAGAAGCGTGACGACCGACGTCAGGGCGTTGAAGAGGAAATGCGGACGGAGCTGAGCGCGAAGGGTCTGCAGCTGGGCGGCCGCCAGCCTCTCCGACAGCTCGAGCGCATCCATGGCCGCGCGATGACGGCTCTGGGCGAAATCGACGAAGTGGACGAAGTAGACGACCAGGGACGAGATGAGCAGCTTCAGCGTCAACCCGTCCCCCACCACTCCGCGGGGCCGCTCGTAAGACCTCGTCAGAATCCCCGACGGCAGGGCCAGCTCGGTCAGCACGGAGAAGAGGACGATCGCAGCAAGGAGCGCCAGGAGTCTGTTCCGGCGCGCGCGCGAAGCACGCCGCACCGTCCAGACCAGGAGAGGGGCGGCCGCTCCGGCCAGCAGCCAGCCGGACACGCGCCACAGCAGCGTCTCAGCCGGGATGGCCACTCCGCGGGCGGCGAACGAAATCGCAAAGATCAGGTTGGCGTAGACGCCGAACCCGGCGAACGCCGTCGCGGCCAGCACGCCGGCGTGGCGCGCGCCGAACGTCACGCCGGCCGGGACGGACTCGCGCGGCGGAGGGTCCGCGGCGATGTGCGTGCTCCGCAGCAGTTCCCGCAGCGATGACGTGAAATCGTAGATGAGGCGCTCGGCCTCCGCGGGCCGCGACGCGCTGGTCATCTGGATCGCCTCGAGCTCCCCGTCGATGTGCAGCGGCCGGAGGTGCAGCCTGACCGCCTCCAGCTCCGCCCGCGCCAGCCGCTCGCTCATCTCCGCGGTGGCAATCTCGTTTCTGCGCGCGCCGCGTGCCGCGGCCAACGCTTCCGCGGCGATCGCTACCAGCGAGTAGCTGGCGATTCCGAAGACGAAGTGGCGGGGCAGTCGCTCGGCCACGAAGGCGGTTAGCTGCTGCCTCGCGTCCGGGTCGAGGAGCACGCTGAGCGCGGTGTACATCATCAGATGCAGCAACGGCGCCGAAAGTGCTCCAAGAATGTGCTTCAACGTCTTCGGAACCCGCGGTGTGCCGTCGATGTAGAGGACGATCAGCGGCGTCAGGATCGACCACTGCAGCCAGCTCGCCACGACGAAGACGCTTTGACGCCAGGACCGGTAGTACTCGTCGCCCGAGAGGATCGCGACCAGCATCAGCGCGCCGCAGATCACCATCCAGCCAGTGGCGATGAGGAGGATGTCGCGCCGGCGGTCCGTCGTCACCTTGCCCCACATCGTACGGGGAGGGCCCGGGCCGCGGGAAGGGCACCCACCCGGTTCTGCCCGCGCCGCGCCCCATTCTGACCACGTCCCTCCGCCTCTCGTCACTTTGCGCGTCTTTCTGGAGCCGTTCTGGCGGAGAACTGCTTTGGCGATGAGACTTCTCCTGGCCGGGGTGCTTTCGGAAGCGGTTTACCTCTGGATGGCCCGCCTTCCATCGGCCAACGGCCTGGCCACGGTGGCCTCGTTCCTCTGCGCGATGGCGCTGCTGTTCGCACTCTGTGCGTACGCGTACCGGCAGCTGCACCACGCGGTCACGCGGCCGGCGCTGGTGGCGATCTTCGCGGCCGCACTCGTTTTCCGGCTGACGCTGATTCCGGCAGGCCTGCCCGACTCCGAGGCCGGCCTTTTTGCGAGTCTGCGCGCGGATGTCACCGGCACGACGGTCGAGTTCGACCGCTTTCTTCTCTTCGACCACGACGTGTGGCGGTTCCTGTGGGAAGGCCACGTCTTCAGCCATCGCGGCTCACCGGCCGCGTTCCCGCCGGAGAACGCTGACCACTCGCTCATCACGCCGTATCAGTCCGAGCGCGACTGGGACCACGTCCTCAGCTTCGTCAACCATCCGGAGGAGGCCACGGTCTACCCGCCGCTCGCGCAGCAGCTCTTCCTCGTGTCGCACGCCATCGCGCCCGGCAGCGTGGTGGCCTGGAAGGCGTGCGTCATCGCCGTGGACATGACGGCGATGCTCTTCACCGCCCTCGGACTGCACGCCGCGGGGCGCTCGCCCGGGATCGCCGTGCTGTACGGATGGAACCCGCTCGTCGTCAAGGTCGGAGCGGGGAGCGGTCACTTCGACGCGCTCGTGGCCTGCACCGTCGCCTTGTGTGTCTGGGCGCTCCTCCGCCGATGGCGCCTGGTGGCAGCGCTGGCATTCGTGGCCGCGGCGCTGACGAAGGTCTTCCCGGTGATCCTGTTTCCGCTGGTCCTGCGCCGGACGGGATGGCGTCCGTTGCTCGTGGCCGGGTCGGCCGGTCTCGTCGTGGTGGCCACGCAGCCCGGCCTCATCGAGCGGCTTCTGCACTTCGGGACGCGGTGGCGGTTCAACGGCGGTGTTCACCGGGCGCTGTTCTCAGTGGAATCGGCGTGGGGCGGCGCGGGGGGCGTGAGCACGGCGATCTGTGCGGCGCTCGCGCTGCTGATCATCGCCGTAGTTGCGCTCCGCGATGACGGAGCGCCGCATTCGTTCGCCGGCCGTGCCGCGGACACGCTCGGCGGCTGTCTCGTCGTCAGCCCGGCGGTGTTCCCGTGGTACGTGACCTGGTTGCTGCCCGCCGCCGTCATCGGCCGGCGCTGGCACTGGGTCGCATTCTCGGCGCTGGTCTGCGCCGCCTTCCTCGTCATGGTCAATGGTCGCGAATATCCGGCCGCACTGCTGCTGGAGTACGGCGCGTTGCTGGCTCTCTGGCTGCGGTTCCGCGATCGGAAAATAGAAAGGGGATTCTCATGAAACGCGTTGCATTTCTCGCTGTCGTCGTGTTGTTCGTCTCGGTGTCCGTGGCGCTCGCTCAGGGCAGCGGGCCGTCCGGCGGTCCCGCATTTGCCGTTACCAAGCACATGAAGGGCGTCGTCCACGAGATCGATCTGGAGAAGAACTTCCTCATCATCGAGACCGGAGAGGAGAAGACGCTCCTGCGCTTCGATCTCGACAAACAGACGAAGCTGAAGGCCGACAAGAAGACCGATCTGGCCCGATCGAAGAAGAAAGTGGAGCTGAAGGACTTCCAGAAGGATCAGGTGATCCGCGTGTCTTACGTCCAGGACAATCCGTCCGCGGCGGTAGAGTTGCGTCTGCTGGCCGAGAAGGCGGTCGAGCTGAGCAGTCTTCCAGCCGGGCAATGACACGATGCACGTCACGGTGATCATCCCTGCTCTCGACGAGGAGCTGTCGATCGGCGCAGTCCTCGACAGCCTGAAGGGCAGTCTCGTCCGTTCGGTCATCGTGGCCGACAACGGGAGCTCGGACAGGACCGCCCAGATCGCCGCCGCGCGCGGTGCGCTGGTGGTGCGCGAGCCGGAGCGCGGCTATGGGGCGGCGTGCGCCGCGGCCGTGAAGCACCTGCCGGCGGAGACGTCGATCGTGGTTTTCATGGACGCCGACGGCGCCGACGACCCGGCCGATCTGGCCCGCCTGATCGAGCCGGTCGAGGCAGGGGAGAAGGACCTGGTGATCGGAGCGCGCCGGCACATCGACGCCGGCGCGCTGACCCCGCAACAGCGGATCGGCAACCGCATCGCCACGACTCTCATCCGCCTCCTCTACGGCTTCCGCTACACCGACCTCGGTCCGTTCCGCGCCGTGCGCCGTTCCACGCTGGACAGGATGAACATGCGCGACCGCCGTTACGGCTGGACGGTGGAGATGCAGATCCGCGCGCTGCAGATCGGCGCGCGCGCCGGCGAGGTGGACGTTCACTACCGGCGGCGGGCCGGCCGCTCGAAGATCAGCGGGACCGTATCGGGCGTGCTCAAGGCAGGCTTCTGGATCCTCTACACCGTATTCGCACACGCGATCGCGTGGCCCGCCCGGCGTCGATCAGCACGGTGGAGTGGCGTGGCACGCTGATGGGACCGCTCGAGCGCAGCCGGGCTAATTTCCCAACAGCGCGCGCCGTCCGTCTTCCGCTTCCCGCACGAGCTGCTCGATGCTCCTGCGTGTAACCTCGGTATCGGCATGCGGTGCGAGCGCCACCGGCGGCGTGGCGCGAACGCGTGTCATCAATGCGGATATGTCTGCGCCCGCAATCGCCTCCACCGCCTCGTAGAGCCCGTCCGCGACTTCCTCCAGCTCGTTGTGAGGCTGGAGAATCTCGATGATTCTCTCGATCTCCGCTGGTGTGGGAGGCGGAACCAGCAGCGCTGCGAGCGCGGCGTGATCGCGGTGAAGCTGCTGGACAGTCATTCCGAGCGTAGCGAGGAATCTGGGCGTCTGGGCGGTACCACGACGTGCCGGCCCCCCCCCGGATTCCTCGCTACGCTCGGAATGACGTGCTAGCGGAAACAGAATTCTCTCCTCGATGGCGATGTGGCGCAGCAGACCCTCGCGAAAACGCTCGTACGGCTCGCGGTCGATCGTGCCGTCGCGTTTCACGCAGCGGCGCAGCAGTTCGTCGAGCCGCTCATGGTCACGGGCCAGAAAGTCGTGGAGCTCACCGGCCATCACTTCCTCGCCAGGCTCTTCACCAGCCCGAAGAACGTCACCGCCCACGCCGCCAGCGCGATGAAGACGAACACCTGCGGCACCACCTCGAGGAAACGCAACTGCGTCGCACTCGCCAGTCTGGCCGTGCACACCGTGTACATCCCCAGCGGAAAGACCGCCCCCCAGTACAGCGGGTTGTAGGTCAGCGGGAACTTCTTGTAGACGTGACGCCAGTATCCGAGGATCAGCAGCATCGGGATCCACCAGGTGGCGGTAGCCCAGAAGAGGATCGTCAGTCCGAGGATGAAGGGGTGAAGCGTCTCTAGGAGCGGAGACGAGGGCGATTGCGCGATCAGCAGCGTGCCCGCCAGCGTCGAGATCGCCATCGCGCCCATGTTGATCCAGTACGGCGGCATCAGGTCCGAGGGGGAGAACCTGAAGAACGTGTATCGATAGAAGATGAGCGAGATCAGCCAGATGTA
Source organism: Thermoanaerobaculia bacterium (assembly GCA_035544675.1). Lineage (GTDB taxonomy): Bacteria > Acidobacteriota > Thermoanaerobaculia > Gp7-AA8 > Gp7-AA8 > DATKCA01. The sequence continues at coordinate 22,808 of DATKCA010000289.1, forward strand.
GAGCATTCCGCCGGCGAGCCAGAACGCCAGGCTGACGAAGAGCAGTTCCTGGCGCCACGCCACGGCCGGCGCGAGGATCGACGCCAGCGTCGAGACCGACTCCGTGGCCACGACTGCGACCAGCCACCCTCCATTGATCCCCTGGTCGAGCGGCGGTTTCGTCTCCTTCACCGTCAGCGCGGTGAATACCGCGTAGACCAGGATGAGCCACAGCACGACGGTGAGCGCCCACAGCACGAACGCGATGCGGTAGCTCTCCAGAATCAGCACGATCTGCGATCCGAGCACGCTCGTCGCGGCGACGGCGGTGAAGAATCCGACGCCGCGCTGGTGATCGCTGACGTCGGCCAGCACCAGGCCGGGATAACGTGTCAGGCGGATGATCGTCAGCACCCAGAGCACGGCGTAGGCGATTGCGTTGATCACCAGGAGCGCTTCCGGCACGACCGGGATGCCCATCGTCTGCGCGGCGATCGAGACGATGCCGGTCGCCATCACGAGAGCGAAATAGGCTGGATGAAGTGTGGCGATGCCGCCGGCCGGCGGCGCTGCGCTCACCGCCGCTCCATCTTATAGATGTAGGAGAGCAGTCCGAGGTTCAGCGCAAAGCAGACGATGCTGGCGATGGCCGCCGGAACGATGACGCGCTCCTGGCCGGCCAGGTACGCGTTCATCGTCGCCGTCAGCAGCCAGAGCTGCAGGATGACCATCATCAGGACGATGGCCAGGATGCCGAAGACAATGGTCGACTTCTGGTGGCGCGAGAACGTCTTCTTCATGCGCGCACCTCGCGGCCGATGGCATAGAGGTCCCCGTCGCGGATCTCGAGCAGGATGCGCTCGAGCGGCCGCCGCGGCGGTCCGGCCGTCGGAATGCCCGTGCGCATCTCGAAGAAGCCGTTGTGGCACGGGCAGTGGAAGCGGCCGTGGGCGAGGTCGGGGACGACGGCACAGGCCAGGTGCGTGCACTTCTGGTTGAATGCGAAGTACAGCTGGTATCCCGTCCTCACCACGATGCAGATGTCATGAGGCTCGGGATACTCGAAGACGAGAGAACCGCCGACGGGGATCTCGTCCGCGCGGGCGATGCGCCTGACGGGAAGCTGACCGCGGCGCTTCCGGAAGAAGTTCTCCATCACGATCCAGAGCTGGCCGGCGACGAACGCGAAGCTCGTCAGCACGAGGAACTTGGTGAAGTCGCGCCGCGCCACGAACTCGTCCTGGGGCCAGTCGATCGGAAAGTCGTTCCGCCACTGCGGCTGGTCGTGATACGGCTTCCCATCGGGGGGGACGGACAGCTGGTCCGCTGTCGTGCCGGTGGGCGTGGTGGTCGGAGTCGTTGTCGTCATCCGCTGCCTCAAATGTGGTCGAAGACGGAGTCGAGCATGTCGGTGCGACCGGCGGGCGTGTCGTCCATCGACGAGAGCACGTCGATGTGCTGCGCGGCGGTGTCGGCCGGGACCATCATATGGACCTTGGTGGTGATGGTCTGCTCGCCGAAGCGGAACGTGTTGACGGACTTCGACCGCGGGCGCTCGCGCTCGATCTGTTCGCGCGTTCCGAAGTAGAGCGCGCCGGAAGGGCAGACACTCGCGCACATCGGCTTGAGGCCGACCGAGGTGCGGTCGTAGCACATGTCGCACTTCATCATGAGGGAGAACTCGACCTGCATCTTGGGCACGCCGAACGGGCACGCCAGCACGCAGTTGTTGCAGGCGATGCAGCGCGGCTTCCGCGCGCTCTGCACGACGCCGTCGCCGGTCCTCTTGATCGCGTCCGCCGGGCAGACCTCCGCGCACGTCGGCGAGTCGCAGTGCATGCAGATGACCGGCACCGTCTGCACGGAGATCGGACGCTGCACATACTCGAGGTGAATCATGGAGTGCCCGCGGTGCGTGTCACACTCGCTGCACGCGGCCACGCACGACTGGCAGCCGATGCAGCGGTTCGGGTCGACGAAGAACTCCATGCTCGCGAAAGTGGCCATCACTCCGCATCCCCGGGCTTTTCGGCCTTGCGCATCCGCACGGCGCAGACTTTGTACTCCGGGATCTTCGAGACCGGATCCTGCGCGGCGATCGTCAGCTGGTTCGCCGCCCTCTTTCCCGGCCAGTGATAGGGGATGAAGATCGTGTCGGGACGAATGGTCGTGACAACCTGCGCCTGCAGCGTCAGCTGTCCGCGGCGCGACTCCACGGTGACCCAGTCAGCGTCTTTGATCCCGTACTTCACGGCCAGCCGCGGGTGAATCTCGATCAGCGGCTCCGGATACTGATCGACCAGCGGCCCGATGCGCCGGGTCTGCGTGCCGGAGAGGAACTGGCTGACCACGCGGCCGGTGGTGAGGATGATCGGATACTCCTCGTCGACGTCCTCGGCGGGAGGGCGGTAGGCCGGAACATGGAACCGCGCCTTGCCGTCGGGGAAGTAGAAGGGCCCCGCGCCTTTGGCCACCGGATTCCACGATCCCTCTTCGAAGAGCCGCGGCGTCCCTGGATGATCCTCAGAAGGGCACGGCCAGAAGACTCCGCCCTGCTCCTCGATCTTCTCGTACGTGATGCCGTAGTAGTCGGCCACGCCACCCTTCGAGGCCACGCGCAGCTCGTCGAAGATCTGGCGCGGGCTTTCGAACGTGAACCCGTGCGGGCGGCCCAGAGCGCGGGCGATGTCCTGGATGACGCGCCAGTCCGCCCGCGCGTCGCCGGGAGGCTCCACCGCTTTGTTGATCTTGATGACGCGCCCTTCCACCTGCGCCACCACGCCTTCATCCTCCTCGTGCAGCGAGCCGGGAAGGACGATGTCCGCGTGCTGCGCGGTCTCGCTGAGGAAGAAGTCGATGACGGTGAAGAACTCCAGCTTCTCCAGCGCCCGCGTGACGAATGCATTGTCCGGCAGCGAGACCTTCGGGTTGAAACAGATCGACAGAAGCCCTCTGATCTCGCCGGCGTCGATCTTGCGCATCATCTCGTAGCAGTCGACGCCGGCCTGGGGGATCTCCTCCGGCTTCACACCCCAGACGCCGGCGATGTAGGCGCGATGTTCGGGGTTGGAGATGTCGCGCCATCCGGGGAGCTGGTCCGCCTTCTGGCCATGCTCGCGGCCACCCTGGCCGTTGCCCTGGCCCACGACGGTCCCGTAGGCGCAGTACGGCTTTCCGATCCGGCCCGACGCGAGAACGATGTTGATGGTGGACAGGCAGTTCTCGACGCCGTGGGAGTGATGCTCGATCCCGCGGGCGTGCATGAGGAAGCTGGTCCTGGCGGTTCCCCACAGCTCGGCGGCGGCCCGGATGGACTTCTCGGCGACGCCGGTGACTTCCGCGGTCTGCCGCGGCGTCCACTGTTTGACGTGCTCGGCCACGGCCTCGAATCCGACCGTGTTCTTCTCGATGAACTCGTGATCGATCCAGTCGTTCTCGATCATGAGATTGAGGATGCCGTTGAAGAGCGCCACGTCCCGGCCCGGCTTCACCGGCAGGAAGATGTCCGCGGTGCGGGCGATCGGCGTGATGCGCGGGTCGACGACGATGAGCTTGCCGCCGTTTTCGCGGGCCTGCCACACGTAGCTGGTCGTGATCGGCGAGCACTCCGCCGTGTTCGATCCGGCGATGAGGACGACCTGGGCGCTCAGGATGTCGTCCCACGGATTCGCGCTGCGGTCGACGCCGAAGGCCTTCTTGTTCGCGGCTCCGGCGCTGACCATGCACAGCCGGCCGTTGTAGTCGATGTATCTCGTCTTCAGACAGACTCGCGCGAACTTCCCCATGAGGTAGGTCTTCTCAGTGGTGAGGCTGGCGCCGGAGAGCACGCCGAACGCGTCGGGTCCGTAGGTCCTCTGGATCCGGTCGATCTCCGAGGCCACGCGGGCGATCGCGTCGTCGTACTTCATGCGGGCGAAGCCCCCCACGGTCGCCGGATCGCGCGCCAGGGCGGTGGTGATGCGGTCGGGGTGACTGCCCTGCAGATAGCGCTTCACGCCCTTCGGGCAGAGCATCCCCTTGTTGAACTCGAAGTCGTAGCGCGGCTCGAAGCCGATGACGGCGTTGTCCTTGACCTTGAGGTTGATGCCGCACTGCTGGCCGCAGAAGCAGCAGTGTGTGGACACGAGTTTGTCGGGCTCGACCCCGGTGTCGAGACGGACGCCCTCCATCCTGTTGAGGTGAGGTCCCCAGACCTTCACCAGCTCATCCTGCTTCCTGGGAAGTGTCGCCATTTACTCCATCCTCGGTGCTTCGTGGGCGGCCGGACTGCCGCGGTGTCCCCACAGGTCGCCCTGGGCCAGGGCCAGCATGGAGCGGCGGCAGCCGGGACAGATGCGCTGGTAGTGATCGAGGCCGGGCCTGTCGGTCTCGTAGCGGTAGCCGAGCTCGCGCTCGACCTCGATGAGATCGTTGATCTGAAGCAGCGGCGCGTATTCGTGTCCGCAGCGCCGGCATTTCGCCATTCCCTCCAGGGCGGCCACATCCTTGTAGAAGCTCACCCCCAGCTGGGCCGGGCGCTGGAAGATGTGGAAGAACTTTCCGAACGGCATGTACAGCAGCGTGAAGATGACCGTGACGGCGTGCAGCAGCGCCAGAAAGTCGTAGCCGTAGCCCTGCATCCACGTGTAGCTGGCGGTCAGGAGCAGGCCGGTCATGCTGATGGCGAACAGCAGGATCAGCGGGAGGAAGTCTTCCGCGAATCGCTGCACGGCGGCCGCCCCGTGGTCGCGCATGCGCCGGCGCATGGCCAGCATGACGCCGGCGATCACCATGAACGACGACCAGACCAGGCCGTGGAAGATGGCGAAGGCGATCAGCGAGTGGATCTTGAACGACGTGGTCGGAAAGCCGAACACGAACGCCGTATACGACTCGACGTCGCCCGGCACGGTCTCGAAGTGAATCCAGCCGAAGACCAGCGGAAACGTGATCGCGAACGCCAGCACGCAGCCCCACATGATCAGCCAGTGGGCCAGGCCGCGCACGGCGTTGCGGCGGAAGATGAAGCGGTTGAGGGCGAAGTCCGCGGTGACGCGCCGGAACCAGTTCACCACGTTGCGCGCGATGTAGCGAGGGCTGAAGAACAGCTGCCACCCGCGCCTCCAGTAGCGCTTCGTGGGCGGCCGCTGCAGCCACATCGAGTATCGATAGGTGATGCCGAACGTGGCGAACAGAACCGCGAACGTGTAGCCCACCAGCGCGGCGTCGAAGTGCTGCAGCTTGCGCGATCCCGCCACGATCATCACCGCCAGGATCGCCGTGAACAGCACTCCCCACGACAGGGCGACGATTCGTTCTCGACCGACGCGTCCGAACATCACTGCTCCTTCAAAAACATGCTAACTCAGAGCCTTGCCTGGGGGAGGGGCTCCGCGGTCAGGTCAGTGCGAGCATCCTCCCCCGCACGTCTCCCCCTCCGCCATCTCGAACGTCGGCACCGCGGCCTTCTCCTCGGCCTCGATCGCCTTGAGGAACAGGATGTTGTTCTCGAGGTGAATGTGCCGGTGCAGGTCTCCCTCCAGCTCCTGCAGCTTCTCGAACAGGATGCGGTACGAGTTGCACGCGCCTTCCGGCAGCTCGTAGCCGCTGGTCAGCACACGGATCTCGGCGAGCTTCTCGCCAACCGTCTCGTGCTCGAGCATCATCATGCGAACCGGGTTCTTCACGGTTCCGAAGAACGGCATCGGCGGCGTCGTTCCGGCGCTCATCGCCCCTTCCAGCGCGATGATGAACGGGAAGAGGATCTGCTCCTCCTTGAGCATGTGCGGCAGCAGCTCCGCGGCGATCGTGCGTGTCAGCTCTTCGACCTCCACGAGCTCGGGGTGGCGCTCGCCATGAACCTCCCGGACTTTGCGCGCGACCGGCGGGAGGAACGCGATGGCCTCGCGCGTGTAGCGGTGATGGCTGTCCACGATGAACCGGATGATGTCGGTCATCGGGGCGTTGCTCCAGGGGCGCTCGCCGGCCGGCTTCGGCTCGCTCTCGATCAGTCCCAGCAACGCATCCACGGTGATCCCGCGGCCGGTGCAGGCCTGCTCGACGGACTGCTGCCCGTGGCAGCAGAAGTCGATGCCGAGGCGTTCCAGGACGTTGACGGCGGCCGGCATGGTGATCACCAGGTCGGCTACTGTGCTCAATTGGGTGGTGGGCATTGGTTGTCTCCTTTTCGTCTGCAGCGACTGTAAGGAGTTGGGGGGAGGCGGCCTATGACATCTGTCATGCCGGGGGAGGAACTAGCCCTAGGCCTAAGGAACCTCTGCGTAAGCTCTGCGTCCTCTGTGACTCTGTTGTTTGACGTCAACCACAGAGTCACAGAGATCACAAAGTTGCGCAGAGGCTCCCTAGCTGCTACGTCTCCGCGGCGGCCCGCAGCGCATCGACGTTGGCGATCAGAAAGCCGTCCGGGAGCGTCAGCACCACGCCCTCCCTCTGCCAGCGGCTCATGAGGCGGATGGCGGTCTCGAGCGTCGTACCGACGAGGTCGGCGATCTCCTGGCGCGACAGAGCCATGGGGATGAAGACTCCGTCATCCCGCCTCGCCCCGCCGCGCTCGGCCAGGGTGCGGAAGAGGCGCGCGGCCCGTGACTCCATCGAGCCGGTCATGTCGGCGAGC
>DATKCA010000290.1:0-13634 GCA_035544675.1 Thermoanaerobaculia bacterium
GGTCTTTGATGATCGCGCCGATGGTCCGCGCAGACTCGGTTGCGTTGTCGTTGCTCATGTCGAGAGTGTGAGTGAGCAAAAGACGGGCCTCGGGCCTCCGCCTCGGGCCTCGGGGCCCGTGGAGCGGTTACCGGTTACCGGCTACCGGTTTCCGGTTTCCGGTTACCGGTTTCCGGTTTCCAGTTACCGGTTTCCGGTTACCTCCGGCGCCGCCGGCGGCGCACAGGCTCTCCGCCCTCCTCCGTCCCCCGCTTCACCTTCTGTGCGAAGGACTGCCACTGCCGGAAGACGTCCACGTGTCTGCCCGAGGAGAGGGCGAAGAGCTCGAGCAGAGCCAGCGCGTCGTTGAAGGGCTCGCGGTAGACAAAGCGGAACAGCGCCCGGCGATCCGTGGGCGGCTCGAGAAGGCGCCACAGAGTCTCCAGGGCCTGCTCCATCTGATGGCGGGTTCCTGCGGCCAGGGCCATGCGTGTGCACACCGGCTGGATCAGCTCGCGGATGAACAGGATCACCTCGGCGATGCGCATGCGTCCCTCGCGCCGGTTGTTCTCCTTCTCCAGCTCTTCCATGATCCAGGGCAGAAGGAGGACCGAGAGCAGCACCGGGTCGGTGATCTTCCGCCCGGCCTGCACGGTGCGGTCGAGCACTTCCAGCATTTTCCAGAAGTACGGCGCGCTGTCGGCGGAGATGGCGCGATAGATCTCCGGCAGCAGCGGCTCGAGCAGGCCGCTGTCGACCATGAGGCGGATCGCCCCGCGAGACCATCCCCGGCGCAGCAGCTCCAGGATCTCTTCGGAGACGCGGGGAGGCGATGCCTTGAGAATCTCGGAACGACGGCGGACGATGGCCTCGTAGGTCATCGGCTCGATGCCGAAGCCGAGCCGCGAGGCGAACTCGATGGCGCGCATCATCCGAACGGGATCCTCGCGGAAGCGCACGTCCGGCTCGCCGATGACCCGCACGCGAGCCTTGTCGATGTCGTCCAGGCCTCCCACGTAGTCGATCACCGAGAAGTCGGCGATGTTGTAGAACATGCCGTTGATGGTGAAGTCGCGGCGCCGCGCGTCCTGCAGAGGCGAGCCGAACGTGTTGTCGTCCGTCACCAGCAGCTCCGCGCCCTCTTCCATCCCCCGCTCCGGCTCGCGCCGGAACGTCGACACCTCCACGACCATGTCCTGAAAGATGATGTGCACCAGCCGGAAGCGCCGGCCGATGATGCGGCTGTTGCGGAACAGGCGGCGGATCTCCATCGGATGTGCGTCCGTGGCGATGTCGAAGTCCTTGGGCGTGCGGTTCATCATCAGATCGCGCACGCTTCCTCCGCACAGATAGGCGCGGTACCCGGAGCGGTGCAGCCGGTACAGGACCTTCAGAACGTTTTCAGGGATGCGCCGCCGGGAAATGGAGTGATCGCTGCGGTCGACGACGACCGCCTCTTCGCCCGACGTGGCGAAGTCAGTCGGTGCCATGCTCGCTTTCGTCGCCGCTCAGAGGCGTGAAGTGATACTTGCTGTCCACGATGAAGAAGGTCCTGCTCCATCGGGTCCGGTCGAAGAAGTGCACGACCACGCCGAGGAGCTCTTTGACGCGTTCGATGGGAGGGCTGCCGGGTGGAGGAGGCTCGCCCTCGAAGGACCAGTACACCATGAAGGCCCGTCCCTTGATCATCGTGCGCGGCACGGTGCCCCAGTATCGCGAGTCGCTCGACTTGTCGCGGTTGTCCCCCATCGCGAAATACTGGCCCTCCGGCACCGTGTAGGGACCGAACTGGTCGCGCGATCGATACGGCTCCGGCAGCGCCGGCAGCAGCGGATAGACCTGCGGGTCTTCGAAAATCACGTACGGCTCGTCCAGCGGAAGCCCGTCGATCGACACCTGCTTGTTGCGGACTTCCACGGTATCGCCGGGCATCCCGATCACGCGCTTGACGAAGTCCGTATCCGGCTGCAGCGGATAGCGGAAGACGATGATGTCGCCCCGCCTGATGTCGCGGAGCGGCGTGAAACGCGAGAGGACGCTGCCCGGAACGGGCCCGTAGATGAACTTGTTGACGATGATGTGATCGCCGATCTTGAGGTTGTCCTCCATCGATCCCGTCGGGATCTTGAATGCCTGGAAGACGAAGATGCGGGCGAAATTGACGAAGATGACGGCGATCAGCAGCGCTTCGTAATACTCGCGGATCGTCGACTTTCTCTCTGTGTCATCGGCCATCAGTTTTTGTCTTCAGTTTTCAATTTTCAATGCTTCGGCAACGAACCCGGCCGCAAACGATTTTACGCCAGCGGGTGCGACCACCAGCGATCGCTCTTCGCGACGGTAGCGCCCGCTCGGGACCGCCGTGCTCCCCCGGATCACCACCGCCGGTGCCGGCGCCGAGACCGGGAACGCCGTCGCATTCACCACGAAGATACGGTTCCCGTCCGCCCACGGGAGGCCCCGGACGCGCTCCCAGAGCGCATCGCCGGGCGCCGCGGTGGTGATGATGCAGCCGGCGCGCGTCGAACCGAGCAGCGCCCCTCGCGCGTCATCCCACTCGTTGAGCCGCCCTCCCGTCATCCAGACGACGATCGGCAGCTTCTCCTCGTAGCGCATCGACGAGGGCCGCATCAGCAGCGATCCCGGGCCGAACGGCTCGAGGCTGTAGTCGAGCCGCACCGCGGCGTCCATGGCCCGCCGCCGCTCCTCGCCGCCGTACTTCATGACCTCCACCCGCTCCGAGGCCTCGGGCGACTCGAATGTGACTGCGAAGCGTTCCGACGCACTGTCCCACGCCAGCGAGTTGACCACGCTGTCGGGGAAGTCGATGGTGAGCTGAAACGCCGTGAGCACGTGGATCGTCCGCACGAAGTCGCCGCTGGGCGTCCGCAGGACGTAGCTGAACTTGTTCCCGCGGAGCGCCCATTTCGGATCGGTCTCGTCGGCGGGATCCTCCGGAATCCAGTTCACGGCACTCCCCTCCAGTGCCACGAGCGCGACGTCGAAGTTGTCCGCCCGCTTCGCCGAGAACGCGATCTCGCGGCGGTCCAGCGACACGTCGAACGACTGAATGGCCGGGAACGGAGGGGTGAGCGTCACGCCATCCCGGACCAGGACCTGGCCCTCCGGGCGCGTTTCGATCCGGACGCTCGCTGCCGGCCCCGCCGGGCGCGGCACCGCACGGACGGCGCCGTCCGCGCCGAGCTCGACAGGACCCACGCGGGGCGCCTGCGGCGTGCTCATCCACGCTTCCGGGATGGGAAGTGACGCCGTCGCGCACGAGAGGAAAACCGTCAGAAATGGAAGGCTGAGCGCCCTCGTCCGGAGCATCGAATTTTGATTGTAAACCATTGAATTAAAAAGAGAAAGTTATTGGTATATAAACTGCTAATAATACTGCTGAACGGAGAAAACGAATGGATCTCCAAAGCAACCTCATCGAATCTGGCAAGCAGAAGCAGCATGGAGGCGGCTGGAAGGCCTCCCTCTTCTCAGTCGGAGCCCACGGGCTCCTTGTTGGCGCAATCATTCTCGTAGGCGCGTCGGCCACGCACAAGGTCGACGCGGAAGATCAACCGATTCGGGCGTTCATGACGCAGGGTGCGGCCCCACCGCCGCCTCCCCCGCCCCCGCCGCCCCCTCCGGCCGCAAGCTCGAGCGCTCCCAGAGCCACCCCGAAGGTCGAGCCACGCGTCGAGCCTCGGCCGGTGCAGCGAACCGTCATGACACCGCCGGTCGAGACCCCGACGGAACTGCCGAAGGTCATCATCCCGGTCGCCACGCAGATCGCCGATCCCGGCCCGGCTCAGTCGCTTCCGAGCTCGGAGCCCGTGGGCGCGGTCGAGGGCGGCGTCGCGGGCGGTGTCGCCGGCGGCGTGCCTGGAGGTGAGATCGGGGGCATCGTGGGCGGCGAGATTGGTGGAGTGAAGGGCGGCGAGATCGGCGGCGTCAAAGGCGGCGAGATCGGCGGAGTCCTTGGCGGTAAAGTCGGCGGAACCGGAACAGGAACCGCGGGCGACGGAACCGGCGGTGTCGAATCGCCTGTGGCCATGCCCGTGGGACCCGTGCGCGTCGGCGGCAACGTGAAGGCACCCGTGGTGACGCGCCGCATCAACCCCAACTACACCGATACGGCCAGGACTGGTCGCGTGCAGGGCGTGGTCATCGTCGAAGCGATCATCGACAAGCACGGCAACGTCGACCGTGTGAAAGTGATCAAGGGATTGCCGCTGGGCTTGTCCGAAGAGGCCGAGCGCGCAGTGCGTCAATGGAAGTTCAAGCCGGGTACGATGGGCGGCCGGCCGGTCGACGTCATCTTCAACCTGACGGTGAACTTCACGCTGCAACGTTAACCTGGGGCTCGGGGCTCGGGGCTCCGGGCTCCGGGCTCCGGGCTCGGGGCAATGTATCCGAGGTACACTCTCGCGCCACACACACCTGCCGGGTCATCGTCCGATTCTCACCTCTCTCTCGGCATCAACATTTCGATAATGACCTACTACCGCGACGTGCACGCGTGGCAGATGCGCGCATCGGTTTCGATTCCAAGCAACATCGCCGAAGGATACGGGAGGTGGTCCCGACGCGAGCACGTCCATTTCCTCTACATCGCGCGCGGATCGCTTCTCGAGCTCGAGACACAACTCTTCATCGCCTTCGATCTCGAGTACTTGCGACCGGCGCAGTTCGATGACCTGCTGCGCACGACGGAAGCAATCGGTCGGAAGCTCAATGGTTTGATCCGCTACTACAAACATAACGGATCCCCCGAGCCCCGACCCCCGACCCCGGAGCCCTGAGCCCCGACCCCCGAGCCCTACCTTCCAACCTTGCGGGCGATCGACTTTGCCTGCAGGAAGAGCCCGAGGTAATCGCGGCCGCCGGCTTTGGAATCGGTGCCGGACATGTTGAACCCGCCGAATGGGTGCACGCCGACCAGAGCGCCGGTGCACTTCCGGTTCAGATAGAGGTTGCCGACGAAGAACTCGTTGCGCGCCCGCTCGAGCTTCTGCTCGTTGTCGGTGAAAACCGCGCCGGTCAGTCCGTACTGCGTGTCGTTGGCGATGCGCAGCGCGTCGTCGAAGTCCTTCGCCTTCATGACCGCCAGAACGGGCCCGAAGATCTCCTCCTGCGCGATGGTCGACTTCGGGTCCACGGGACCGATCACGGTCGGCTCGATGAAGAACCCCTTCTCCGGATCGGCGTTGCCTCCGGCCAGGACTTCGCCGTCCTTTGAGCCCTTCTCGATGTAGGCCTTGATCGTCTTCATCGCCTTCTCGTTCACGACCGGCCCGATCTGCGCGTTCGGATCGTCGGGCGCACCGATGCGCAGCTTCCTGGTCTTCTCCACGACCATCGGCATGAACCGGTCGTAGATGGCCTCGTCGACGATCAGGCGCGAGCAGGCGGAGCACTTCTGTCCCTGAAATCCGAAAGCCGAGGCGACGACGGCGGTGGCGGCCTCGTCGAGGTTCGAGGTTTCGCGGTCGACGATGATGGCGTCCTTCCCGCCCATCTCGGCGATGACCCGCTTGATCCAGAGCTGCCCCTTCGGCGTCTTGGCGGCCTCGGCGTTGATGTGCAGCCCCACCTCCTTCGATCCGGTGAAGGCGATGAAACGGACCTTCGTATGCTGGATGAGCGGATCGCCCACTTCGCCGCCCGAGCCGCTGAGGAAGTTGACGACGCCGGGCGGCATCCCCGCTTCCTCGAGCAGCGCGAAGAAGCGGTACGCGATCCACGGTGCGTCGGACGAAGGCTTGAGCACGACCGTATTTCCTGCGGCCACGGCGGCCGTGGTCATGCCGGCCATGATGGCCAGCGGGAAGTTCCACGGCGGAATCACGGCCCCGACGCCGAGAGGGATGTAGACCAGATGGTTCTCCTCGAACTCGATGCGGGTGACGGGATGCTCCCCGCCCCAGCGGTACGCCTCGCGCGCGTAAAACTCGAGGAAGTCGATCGCCTCCGCGGTGTCGGCATCGGCCTCCGGCCAGCTCTTGCCGACCTCCAGGATCATCGTCGCGGAGAACTCGTGCTTCCTCCGGCGCAACAGGTCCGCGGCTTTCAGGAGGAGCCCGGCGCGCGTGTCGACGGATTCGCGCTTCCATGTCTCGAAGGCGGCGAATGCGGTCTCCACGGCGCGCTCCACGTGAGCGCGCGTGCCCTTCTGGAACCTGCCGACGACCTGCGTCTTATTGGCGGGGTTCAGGGAGTCGAAGGTCGGGAGGCCGGTGATCCGCTGGCCGTTGATGACGAGCGGATACTCACGCCCGAGCTCGGCCTTGACCGTGGCCAGAGCGGCTTCCATGGAAGACTTGTTCTCGGGCTTGCTGAAATCGGTCAGCGCCTCGTTCTTGAATTCGGAGAGTTTGCGCATACTGACAGTTACCTTTCACCAGGAGGTTGAGACCGCCTCGGCGTCCAGATTGCACAGCCGGGCGAAGGCAAGGCCCGCAATGTTATCGAAATCAGGGTGGAGAGCAAGGATGGGGGCTTCGAGCGCTGACGGCGAGCGCGGCGCCTGGGCCGGCCTGTGGCCTGGCTGGGCGCTGGCTCTTCTGACGATCTCCCTCGCTCTGACCGCCTGCCGGCCCACCTTGCCGTGGACGCGCGACCAGCGGGCGCCGGAAGTGAATCTCTCCTTCGTCCTGGAGAAGAATCTCATCTATCTCAACTCGGCCCAGATCAACGGCGCCCGCGGGAAGTACTTCTTCGCATCGGCGAACGCGAGAACGGTGTTCGATCCCACCCTGACAGAGCAACTTCGAAGCCGCCGTTACCGTCTGCAGCTCAACGAGCGTGAGTCGATCCCTGTCATTCCTCTCGTGCTCGACCTGGGCGGACTGGGGGACGCCCTGATCGGCGCTGACGTCTGGGGCCCCTACGCCGTGACGATCGACTACGCCAGCGGGCTTCTGTCGTATCAGAAGGAGGGGATCCATCCCGCGTACATGACGTTGTTCGCGTTCGAGCAGGAGCCGATGATCCTCGTGGAGGTGAACGGGCAGCAGATCGCGGCGGTGGTGGACACGTCCTCGCCGGGCACGCTCGTCCTGCCGCGCTCGAGCGCCGGCGAGCGCACGCGCGCGACGGTGGTCATCGCCGGCACCGACTTCGGCGAGATCGACATCGCGCTGGGCGAGACCACGCGGGCGCGGGTGGGGAACCGCCTGCTGTCGAAGTTCCTCGTGACGATCGACTACGGGCGGGGGCAGGTCGGGCTGTGGCGCGATCCGCGGATCCCCTTAGACTTGTAGAAGGGAAGCGCGCGGTTGCGGGAGAGTCACTTCCTCCTGCGACTCTTGGACGAGGGCGCGACGATCCCTTCAATTTCGCGAACATCGGCCATCGTGTCGATGTCGACCGAAGCGCTTTTCGCATCCACCACTACCACCTCCGGAATGTGCGCCTCGATCACGGCTCGGGCGCCGCGGTCGCCGCCCAGGGCGAGCAGCTCATCGTGAAATTGCGGCGAGAACAACGCGGGAACGCCGCAGGTACCGGAGTACGCCGTCGCGACGATGGGCGCATCGGTGGCGATGAGCTTGCGGAGGTGCTCGGAGGTGACGAGCGGCTGGTCGCAGAGAGTGAAGAGGATCCGCGCGTCGCGCGCGTGGAGGACGGCCACGCGGATCGACGAGCTGATTCCTTCCGCCGCATTCGGGTTCGGGAGAATCGTGATGGGCAGTCCGTGCAGCGCATCGCCGTGATTCGTGACCACGATGGTCTCGGCCCCGGCACCGAGGGCGACGCTGGCCGCGTGGCGGATGAGCGGCTGCCCGCGAAAGTCGAGGAGCTGTTTTGGCTGGCCGAGGCGCCGCGACAGGCCCGCCGCAAGAACCGCGACGACAGTTCTCACCGGTTCTGTGGAGGACAGGCAATCTTGCCTGTCCGGACAGGCAGGATTGCCTGTCCTCCACCATGGATCGGCCCTTCGCGATCGCGCAGCGAAGCCGCCGGCATCCCGTTCAGCACCGCCTGGATCTCCGCCACGATCGCCAGCGCGATGTCCTCGGGTGCTTCGCCGCCGAGATCGAGCCCGACCGGGCTCCAGATGCGCGAGCGATCGGCCTCGCCGACCTGCGTCAGGATCTCCTCCCCACGCGACTTCGGCCCCAGCAGCCCGATGTACGCGACGTTCGACGCCAGGAGCATCTGCACGATCTCCACGTCGCGGAGGAAGTTGTGCGTCATGACGACCGCGGCGTCGCAACCGGTCACCTTCACCTCACGCGCGGTGATCACGTCGACGCGCCATCCAAGCGTGGTGGCGATCGTGGCCACCGGGTGCACATCCGCGCCCGTGCCGAAAATGGCGATCGACCGCTGCGGTCGAACGACCTCCACGAGCACGTCCACGTCCCCGAATGTCATCCGGCAGGTGGTCTCGGCGCCGTCGACCGGGTAGGAATCGCCGGCGGCGTAGCGGTCGTCGCCGGACGCGATGACCGTGCCGTACGTCCCGCTCGAGGGGGGCAGGCTCGGGCGCCGCTGCGCGTCGAAGGGCTGGATGAGCATCTCGATCTTTCCGCGGCATCCCAGCCCCAGGCCGAAGACGATGTCGTCGGCCGCGCTGCTGTCGTAGGTGACCACGCGCGGCTTCATGTCCTCGAGCCAAAGCCGCGCGCGCTCGCCAAGGTCGCGCTCCACGCACCCGCCGCTGATCGCGCCGAACGCCGAGCCATCCTCGCCGATGACGCAGCGCGCGCCGGCCCGCCGGTACGTCGAGCCGCGCGTGCCGGCCACGGTGACGAGCACTCCGCGTTTTCCGGCATCGAGCAGCGCGTCGATCGCGCGCGCAATCCTGAGGATCTCCCGCATGAACGGGCATTGTATGGTGTCATCCCGAGCGTAGCGAGGGATGACCTTTGCATGAGGCTCGCGATCTTTGGCCTGCTCGCCCTCGCCTGCCGGCCCGCCGGCCTCCCGCCGGAGGAAGCGACGCCGCCGGCGTCGTACGACCTTCGGATCATTAACGGCGAGGTGATCGACGGCAGCGGCAAGGCGCGCTTCCGCGCGGACGTCGGCATTCGCGGCGACACGATCGTCGCCGTCGGCGAGCTCAGCGGTGCGGCCAGGACGACGATCGACGCACGCGGCCGCATCGTCTCTCCCGGCTTCATCGACCTCCTCGGTAACTCCCAATCGGCGGTGCTGATCGATCCGCGGCTGGAGGGGAAGATCCGGCAGGGTGTGACCACCGAGGTGACGGGGGAAGGACACTCGCCGGGCCCGATCGACGAGGCCATGGCCGCCGAGATGGAGCGGACGAAGCCGGAAGGCTGGCCCGCCGTGACGTGGCGTTCGCTCGGCGAGTTCATGAGCGTGGTCGAGAAGGGCGGCAGCGCGCTGAACTTCGCGTTCTTCATCGGCGCCACCAACCCGCGCGAGATGGTCCTCGGCCACGCCGATCGGGCTCCGAATGCCGAGGAGTTGAAGCGGATGGAGGCGATCGTCGATCGGGCGGTCGAGGAAGGCGCCATCGGTCTGGCCAGCGCGCTCATCTATCCGCCGGGCCGCTTCGCCACGACTGAGGAGCTCATGGCGATGGCGCGGCGGGCCGGATCGTACTGGACGCATCTGCGCAACGAGGCCGGCAACATCGAGGCGGCCATCGACGAGGCGGTCCGCATCGGCCGCGAGGCGAGGGTCTCGGTCGACATCTTTCACCTCAAGATCGGCGGCCAGGCGAACTGGGGCCGGATGCCGGCGGTCATCCGGAAGATCGAGGCGGCGCAGAGGAGCGGCCTCGACATCGCCGCGAACATCTATCCGTACACCGGGACGTCGACCGACCTCACGTCGATCGTGCCGGCCTGGGCTCTGGAAGGCGGTTACCAGGCGTTTCAGAACCGGCTGAAGGATCCCGCCATGCGGGCGCGGGTGGCGGAGGGGTTGCGGGGCGGCAGGCTCAGCGGAGCCGGCGCGTCGACGATCCTCATCCGGGGGCGCGGGGAGCGGCTCGATGCCATCGCGCGCGGGATGAACGTCGACGCGACGGAGGCGGCCCTGCGGCTCTTTGCGGAGGGCAACACCTCGCCGGTTGCGATCTTCTTCTCGCTGAGCGAAGAGGACATGAAGCTCGCGCTGAAGCAGCCGTGGGTGGCGTTCGGATCGGACTCCGGCGCGGTCGTCGGTGACGCGACGAGGCGCGGAGCACACCCCCGCGCCTATGCGACGTTCGCGCGCGTCTTCCGCTACGTGCGCGAAGAGAAGCTGATCACGCTCGAGGAAGCGGTGCGGAAGATGACGTCGCTCGCTGCGTCACGCGCGCGGCTCGAGGACCGCGGATTGTTGCGCGTGGGGATGAAGGCCGACGTCGTCGTGTTCGATCCCGCGCGCGTGCGCGACGTCTCGACGTACGAGGACCCGCATCACTACTCGGAAGGCGTGGACGACGTCATCGTCAACGGTGAGCCCGTCCTGCTGGGCGGCAGGATGACCGGAAAGCTGCCGGGGCGGGTGCTCAGGGATTGAAGTTCGCTCTCACCGGCGCGCTGACCTTCTTCTCGCCGGCGCGACCGGCCCGCGCAGGTTCTGGTCCAGAAAATCGCTGATGGCCTGCTTGACCTCCTGATCGTCGAACTCGTCGCCGCCATGCTGCCCCTTCGGAAGGAGGATCAGCGTCGAGTCGACGCCGCTTTCTTTCAGCGCATCGTGCAGGATGACGCTCTGCCGCCACGGCACGAGGCAGTCGAGCAGCCCCTGCACGATCAGAAACGGCGGATCGTCGGGGGTGATGTAGGTGAGCGGGCTGGCCGTCGCGGTTCGCTCCGGGCACTGTTGAATCGGACAACCCATCAGCAGCGACGGCGGGAGGAAAGGCAGGTTCCCGTTCAGCGGGAAACACGGCAGCTTCTGCTCTTCCAGTCTCAGCAGATCGGTCGGGCCGTAGAAGTCGACGACCGCCCTCACGCGGCTGGAGAACTGGGCGTGGCCGAGGTGCAGCCCTTCCAGCGCGGGGACGCCGCCGCTCGTGCCGAGGACCGCGGCAAGGTGGCCGCCGGAAGAGGTGCCGAAGACGCCGATGCGCTCCGGATCGAGGTTGAAGCGCGCGGCATTCGCGCGAATCCATCGCACTGCCGCCTTGGTGTCCTCGATCTGGGCCGGCCACGTGTACTGCGGGGCGAGACGGTAGTCGATGCTCGCCACCGCGTAGCCGCGCCGGGCCTGGCGGATGGCCGGACCGCCGGTGCGATCGCCGGTGATCCACGCGCCGGCATGAAGATAGATGATGACCGGGTGGGGGCCGGGGCCGTCCGGGATGCGCAGATCGAGCAGCAGAGGCTTGCCGTCGACGCTGGCGTACTCGAGCGCCTCGGTGATCGAGAAGGTGCCCGTGCCCGGCGTCGGCGGGTACTGGGCCGGCGCAGCGAGCGCGAGCATGAGGAGCAGAGTGAGCTTCAAGGCACCCCCTGAACAGAGGGATGGGGTCAGGTCTTTCCTTTTGCAGGAAAAGACGAAGGAAAGACCTGACCCCCTACCGCTTCACGGCGCGTCGTTTCTTGCCGGGGGGCGGGCCTTCGAAGGTGTACGGCGTGGCCGAGGTGGCGCGCTGGCCGTCTTCGTTGATCACCGTGATCATGACGTTGCCGGCGGCACGGGCGGGCGCGAAGGCGGTGATCCGCGTGGCGCTGTTGACGATGACCGTCACCGCCGGCGTCTCACCGAACAGGACCGCGGCACCGTTCCGAAAGTTCGTTCCGTTGATCGCGACGACGGTCCCGCCTGCCACCGGCCCCCTGGCCGGCGTGAAGTCCGTGATCGACGGCGCAGGATTCTGCGCGGCGGACACCGTGAGATCGCCTCCCATGCTGGCGTGACCGGTGAAACTTCCGCACACGATCGTGCAGAAGTAGAAAAACGTTCCGGGCGTCGACGCCACGAAGTTCACGGTGACGGGACGGTCCTTTTCCAGCACGACACCCGTCGTCATGTAACTCTGGAGAAAGAACCCATGCGTCGTGTCCTCGGACGTGATGGTGAGCGAAACCGAGTCGCCCTGATTCACGACGAAGACAGGCGGATTGAACTCGAACTCGAACGTCCGGGCCTTCACATCGAACGTCTTCGCCCCCGCAGCATTGAAGTCGGACGGCGTCGGCGGCGGAGTCTTGAGGAATTCAACGTGATGCGGAACGACTGTCGAGAGAACGAAAAGTAATGTGAGCATTCAGACCTTCAGAATCCAGTTTTTGCGATAGAGAATCCAGAGGATACCCAACCATACCATCACGAACGAGAGCGCCCAGAGCAGCGACGCGAGCCTGGGCGTGAAGTACGGCTCGTAAAACGCCTTGTAGCTCGCCGCCTGCAGCGCCGTCGCCTCTCCGCGATAGTCGATCTTGATGAGAGACCCGATTGCGCGCGCCATGATTCCCGACCCGAGAAACGCGATCATCGGATTGACCCCGTAGACGACGAACGGCTTCGTCCAGCCTCGATACCCCCGCACGTCGATCAGCAGGATGAGCAGCGCCAGCATCACGCAGGCGAACCCGGCGGTGAAGACCACGTACGAACTGGTCCAGAGCGCCTTGTTGATCGGAAACACGAGCCCCCAGAGCTGGCCGATGACGAGACCGGCAATCCCAACGAGAATCAGAGCGCGGAGGTTCCGCTCCCGGATCCAGCCGGCGGTGAGGATGCCACAGAGCGCCGTCGCGACCGCCGGGATCGTGGAAAGCGGCCCTTCCGGATCCCAGGTCCTGCTCTGCGCCCAGATGTGATCCGTCCCCAGCACGGCACGATCGACCGCCGCCGCCACCGTCGCCTCCGGCGGCTCCAGCGGGCCGCGCGTCAGAAGACCCCAGTATCCGAGGAGGACCACGATCGCGATGGCGATCTGCTGCCTCCGCGTCGTGAACAGAGAGATGAGCGCGGCGACGATGTAGACCACGCCGATCCTCTGCAGCACGCCGGCGTAGCGCAGATGATCGAAGCGCCACACCACGCGCTCGAGGAACGTCGGATCGGGATTGCCGGCGATGTTCCCCCACCAGAAAAACGGGAACGCGTTGAGGAGCAGGCCGAACAGGATGATGAGGAATCCGCGGCGGAAGATCTTGCGGACGGCATCGCCCCGCGGCCGGCCGCGCAGCGAGAGATCGGTCGTCACACCGACGATGAAGAGAAAGAACGGGAAGATGAGGTCCGTCGGCGTCCAGCCGTGCCACGCAGCGTGACCGAGAGGCCAGTAGATCGCACTCCACGTGCCGGGGTTGTTGACGAGCAGCATCCCGGCAACGGTCATGCCCCGAAAAACGTCGAGTGACACCAGGCGCTCGCGCGGAGATGAGACCGTCACGAGCAAAGGGTAATGGAAACCGGTTGGGCGGGCGGCCCCCGGCGCGGCCGGGCCCGCCGCCCGGTAACCGGAAACCGGAAACCGGAAACCGGAAACCGGAAACCGGGTACGGTTTTTTTTCGTGCCCGAGCCCGTGCCCGAGCCCGGGTTTTCGCTCCCCGCCCCCGCGGGGGCGCCGGTGAGGACACCGGCGCTCCATTCCGAGAGCCGGGTTGCCGCCAGTCGCCGGCGCTCCACGGTGACCGGTTTCCGCCACCCCCTACCGCTCCCGCGTGAGCGCCTTGTACTCCTTGAGATGGCCCAGCGCGGCAGCCTTGTCGCCGCGCTTCTCGAGGATGCCGGCCAG
>DATKCA010000291.1:0-5015 GCA_035544675.1 Thermoanaerobaculia bacterium
CCGGTTTCCGGTTTCCGGGAACCTACGCCACGACCGGCAGCTCGATCCGCACCCGCAGGCCCGGCTCGAGGTTCTCGGCCGAGATCACGCCGCCGTGCTCCTCGATGGCCTTCCGCGCGATCGCAAGGCCGAGGCCGGTACCGGTCGATTTCGTCGAGAAGTAGGGGTCGAAGATCTTCGGAAGCATGGCCGCCGCGACGCCGGGACCGTTGTCCTCGACGGAGATGACGGCCTTGGAGTCGACCCCGTAGCTGCCCAGGCGGACGCGGCCGTTCGGAGCGGCCTGGAGCGCGTTCTCGATCAGGTTCGCGATCGCACCGCGGAGGAGTCGCGCGTCGCCCGCGAAATTCTGCGGAGTGGTCGGAGAGATGTCGGCCTGGAAGTCGATGCCGCGCTCGTGGCTGCTTCCGTAGCCGGCCGCCAGATCCTCGAGCAGCCGTTTGAGATCGATGGGCCGCCGCTGGATCTCCCTGACGGAAGCGTAGTCGCTGAACTCGCGGGAAGTCTCGCGCAGCGTCTTGACCTGGCGGAGGATGTTCTGGACGGCGCTGCGGACGACCTCGGGGAGGTTGGGATCGTCGCGCTCGGCGACGGCGCCGAGGTGCTCGGCGGTGAGCTGGATCGGAGTGAGCGGGTTCTTGATCTCGTGCGCCACCTGGCGGGCCATCTCTCCCCATGCCTCCAGCCGGTTCGACCTCAGGATCTCGGTCACGTCCTCGGCGATGAGCATCTCCTCCTCGCTGTCGGGAAGTGGGACGCGGGAGACGCGGAAGGTGCGCGGCTTCTCGCCGATGACGAGATCGAGCTCGCCGGAGGTCTTATCCGTGGCCATGAACTCGCGCACCGCGTCGAACGGAGGATCGAACCGGCCGGCCTGGTTCTCGGGAATGTCGAACAGCTTTCTGGCCGCCACGTTCGTCGCGGCGATGCTGTTCGCGCCGTCGAGGACGACGACGGCGGCGTTGATGTTCTCGATCAGCGTCTGCAGCCGGTCGCGCTCGTGGCGGAGGTCATCCTGCTGGCGGCGGATCGATCCGGCCATGTCGCGGAAGGTGGTGACGAGCAGGCCGATGTCGGGGTCGGCCGGGACACGCGTGTCGACGTCGTAGTCGCCCCGTGCCACGGCCCGGGCTCCGGCCACGAGCGATTGCACGGGCTGGGTGACGCCGCGCGCGACGCGGAATGCCACGGCGATGGCCGCCAGGGCGATGAAGATCAACAGCATGTAGATCGTCGTGGCCAGGTCGTTCACCTCGGCCTCGATCTGGCGGCCCTGCACGATGAACGGCAGGGCCAGGACGTAACTCTGCTCGCGGGCCAGGTTCACGGGACTGTAGATCTCGACGAATCGTGCCGAGCCCGACTTTCGCTCCGCGAGCACGAGCTGGCGGCCTCCGAGGATGATGGGAGCGTAGGCGTCGCCGGGGAGGCGGAGGGATTCGACGTGCGCAGCAAAGAGGTCTCGCCGGCTCGACGCCACGAGCTCCTCGGCGCGATAGAGATGGAGATCGTGTCCGATGACGCGGGCCAGCCATGAGAGGATCGCGTCGTCGAGAACCTGCTCCGGCCTCTCCGCGGTCTGGGATGCAAGGTAGTCCTCGATCACCCGCTGGGCCGTGTTGAGAGCGGTCTGTCCGCGGTTCACGTATTCGGTCTCCAGCCGGTTGGCGAGATACGCGCGCACGAACAGCACGAAGATGACCAGTGGAAGGATGATGACGCCGGTGAGGTAGAGCGAGGCCCGGGCCCGGAAGTCGAGCGGGTAGGGGGCGCGGCGGAGGAACGTGATCAGCGTGGGGATCGACCGCCACAGCAGGAACAAAAGGACGGCGCTCAGCATCCAGATGGCCACGCCGCCGCCGCGCAGCACGTGCTGCCCGCGCGTCGGCGTTTCGACCGGGAATGCATAAAGCGCGTTCGGCGAGCGGCGGAGGTAGATCGCCGAGGCCTTGTCACCCGCGTCGGTGACCCACATGCCGGTGCCCGGCTGTAGGGAAGCGTAGTAGCGCGCCGGATTCTGCGGAAGCCGCACGGTGACCGTCGTCAGCGGATTTCCCTTCTCGTCGTACACGGCCGGCTCGCGCTGCTCGTGGATTCCCGGTGCGTCCTTGGGCGCGGACCGGAAGAAGTCGTGATAGATGTCGGCGAACTCGGTCGCACTTGGATCGGCGGGATTGACGACGTGAACGCTGCCGGTGGCGATCGCCGTACCCCATGCCGTCACGTCGAAGTCGTGGTGCAGCAGGTCGGCGCTGAGTGATCCCACCTGCAGCGTCTCACCGCCGGTGATCGTGGAGTTCTCCTCGAACTGGGGCAGGCCCACGCCGAAGCGGCTGATCTGCCGCTTCGAGAACTCGTCGCGGATCGTGATCACGGCGGGGATGCGCCAGCGCGAGAGATCGGATCGAAGCCACATCGCGTAGGCGAGGTCCTCGAGGTTCATGTGGCGGTAGTCGTCGGGAAGGATCGAGCTCAGCTCGTTGCGCGAGAACTCGGCCTCCAGCGTCGACTCGATCATCATCCGGAACTGTCCCGCATCTCCGACGATGAGCGGCGCATAGGTGTCCGCGACGAAGCGCTGCGCCGCCTCCCGCTCGAAGATGTGGACAGGGAGATAGATGAGCGTCGCCGCCAGCAGGGCGCCCAGCAGCGCCGAGCGTGGCGAATTGATCTCGAAGGCCAGCCGCACGACCGCAAGCGCGAGCAGGATCAGCGCCCCGAGGAGCACGCCCTGCGCGACCGATACCGGGAGGATGTGGTCGGGGATCGGGAAGATGCGCGAGTTGTCGATGAGGTTGTCGATCAGCTTGACCAGACCGTAGCCGGCGATGCCGGCCACGACGAGGCGGACCACGCGGGGCAGTCTTGCCAGCCACGAGCAAGCCACGACGACGATGCCGAAGATCGCGGCCGCGGTGAGCAGAAGATCGACGGGGGATCTGCTGAAGGGTCCCAGCACGCGCGACCCGTAGATCTCGAATCCGAAGATGCGCAGCGGATCGTCGATGACGCCGGTGGCGAGCAGCGCACAGCGCGTCAGCAGAATGAGGGCGATCGCGGAGACCCGTCTTCCCTGGGCCCCCAGCCCTGGTGGCTCAGCCCTCAGCACGAACGCCAGCGCGATGAGCGCCGCGATCGCGATCAGCAGGGCCGTGGTGCTGTTGCCGGCCAGCAGTGTCGCGGCGATGACCTCTTCCCTCGACTTCGTGGCCACGTCGAGCCACAGCGCGGAATCATCGCGGCGCTCGACGAGAAAGCGTTGCGTCCCGCTCTTCTGCTGGAGGAAGCCGCCGTGCAGTGCCATCGACGTGACCCACGCGTCGGCCGGGTGCAGGTCGGCTCCCGATGGCTCGTTGCGGATGCGCATGAACATCTGCACGCGCAGCGGCGCGCCGTCGTGGTTCGAGACGATGTAGAGATTCGTGGCGTCGAACTGAAAGCGCCGATCGCCCGGCATCCGCATGTCCTCTCCCCACCACGCCACCGCCTCCCCTTCGCCATCCACGACGCGCGCGCCTTTGCCGGGCTGCGAGACTTCCTGGGCCAGAGCGGAGAACAGAGCGGCGCGGGAGGGGTTGGGTCCGAGGGCCTGGAGTCTGCCGGCGATGCGGGCGGTGCCGCGGTCGAGTCGCGCCGCGGTCGACCCGATCTGCTCGCGGACGCGCGCCACGTCACCGGCCAGGTGGCGGTTCAGCCGCGCATCGAAGTCCTCCTTCAGCGAGCGAACGACCCACCACGTCGTGCCCTGGGTGATGGCCAGGAGGAGCAGGAACGCGAAAAGCCAGCGGCCGAGGAATGGGGCGCCGGTGTCCCCACCGGCGCGCGATGCCTCAGGCTTCATCCCTTATCTGCTGGTGGCGCGGATCGAGGCGACCGACCAGCGGCCGTCCTTGTCGCGCAGCGTGATGTACAGGTCGCGAGTCTGCCGGGCGCCGTCGACCTCGACGGTCCACCGTCCGGTGATGTGGTACTGCCCTTCCGCGCTCACCTTCTTCGCGCTGCTCTGCTGGAAGCCGCTCGGCTTCGCTTTGTTGAAGAGTCCGTCGAGCAGGTACGTGGCCTGGTCACGGCCGAAGAACCCGCTCTGCTCGGCCAGGCCGGGGAACTGCAGCATGACCTGGTCGTCCTGACCGATCCCCGCCACGATGGCCTGAACATCGCCGTTGCCAAAGCCGCGGCTCAGGTTCGACAGCGCGGCGTCCAGGTCCCTGAATTGCGCGGACGCAATCAGCGGAACGAACAGCAGCACGAACGCCATCTTCGTCCAGAGTCTCATGGTCGTCTTCTCCATGTGTTGGAAAACGGGCTCCGCCCGATGATTATTCTAGTCCACTCAATCATTTAGCTGAAGCCGCAAGGGGTCACTGCGTCCTCCCTGCGGGACGTCGATTCCGCGTTCGCGGCCCTCCAAAAGGAAGTCGTCCGGCAGGGGTGCGGATACGTGAAGTGGTGCATTTGTCAGAGGATGCGTCAAAGCGAGCTCGGCCGCGTGAAGCATCGGCCTGGTCGTGTTTCTCTCTCCGTATAGCCAATCTCCCGCCAAAGGGTGACCGATGGCGGCGAGGTGGACGCGGATCTGATGCGTCCGCCCGGTTCTCAGCAGCACGGAGAGGAGCGAGCCGGCCGCACCGGCGGCGAGCGGGTCCACGGTCGTGATGGCGCGCCTGCCTCCGTCGCGCACGCCGAACGAGATCGGTCCGATGCGCGCCAGCGGCGCGTCGATCGTCTGCCGCTCTGCGAGCTCCCCTTCGCAGATGGCGAGGTAGCGCTTCGTGATCCGCTTCAGCTCGAAATGGCGCGTGAGCCGCGCGTTCACATCGGCCCGTTTGGAGAAGAACATCACGCCGCTCGTCCCGCGGTCGAGGCGCTGCATGAGGAAGATCGGCGACGTGTGCGCCGCGGCAAGCTCGAGGAGCACGGGCTCATCGGGATCGTAGCCTCGCTGGACGACGATGCCGGCCGGCTTGTTCACGAAGATCAGGGCCTCGTCCTCGTAGAGGATGTCGAGCATCGTC